>CAIVEC010000013.1 GCA_903904875.1 uncultured bacterium
CATAGTGAGCATATATAAGTATACTCGGAAATGGTCTTTTTGTCAAATATTCCTCACCCCCTCCCCCTTTCCTTCTGAGAGGGGTAATTATTACTGCTCCTTCTCTGAAGGAGAAGGTTGGGATGAGGAAATTTACTGAAGGAGAGGGTTAGGGTGAGGAAATTACTAGTCTCCCCTCGCCACCATTTTAATAAACACGTCACTCGGCACGTTGACTGAGCCTATGGCTTTCATTTTCTTTTTTCCTTCTTTCTGCTTGGCGAGAAGCTTCCTTTTCCTGGTCACATCTCAACCGTAACATTTCGCGATGACGTCTTTGCGCATCGCGGCGATATTCTCTCTGGCGATCATCTTATTGCCGATACCCGCTTGCAATGGAATGACGAACAGATGTTTCGGAATCAGTGTTTTGAGTTTTTCCACGACTTCCTTTCATAAATAATACGATTTATCTTTGTGGATGACCCGGCTTAACGGCTCGACTTTCTCGTTGTTGATATACACGTCTAATTTCACTAAGTCTGCTGGCTGATATTTCTTGAATTCGTAATTCATCGTCGCGTAGCCTTTGGTCGCGGATTTCAACCTATCGTAGAAATCTATGATGATCTCGCCCATCGGCAACTCGTAATGCCGTACGACTCTCGTTTCGTCGATATAATCCATATTGATCAATCTGCCTCTGTATTCCTGGCAGAGCGCCATGATATTCCCTGCGTATTCCTGCGGTCAGACGACTTCCACGGCCGCTATCGGTTCCCGTATCTCGTCTATCAATCACTGGTCTATCATATCCGATCAGGATTTCACCACTAGCCAAGGCTTTAATAAGTTTTGAGTGTTAAGTGTTAAGTTTTGAGTATCCAATCCTCATTCTGCATTCTGAATTTTGAATTCATCATTCGTCAGGATTTGTCTGTATAATCAGGTTTTGAGAAGAATCTGGATATTGGATCAGGATTTGATTTGGTCTAGAGAAAGATTCTTGGTCTTGATCAGATATACAACTGTCGGTATCGTGAAAATCGTCTCCATATTATATTCCCTGGACAATCTTTCCTTGACGATATCCATATGCAGCATACCTAAAAATCCGCAGCGGAAACCGAATCCGAGCGCTTTGGAATCTTCCAGTTCGTATTCTATCGCGCTATCGTTGATGGATAATTTTTCCAAACTATCTTTCAATTTATCGTAATCGTTCGTATCTATAGGATACACTCCCGCATACACGAACGGCTTCACTTTCTTAAATCCCGGGATTACCAATGAAAGCAACTGAGGATTTTTTTCTGAAGATCCTTGTAATCATCAGAGTATGGTATCTCAGATCTGGACGTCTCTAACTGATTTTTGACCGGTAACTATATATCCTATCTGCCCTTCTTTGACGACCTTATCGGCCTTGTATTCCGGCGTGAAATGACCGACTTCCGGAGGATTGAATGTATTTTCCGAATGGATCAAATGAACCTCCTCCCCTGCCTTTATCTCGCCATCCACGACTTTGACGTATGCTAACACGCCTTTGTATTGATCGTACACGGAGTCGAAGATAAGCGCTCTGGAAAGATTTTTTCCTCACCCCTGACCCTCTCCTTCAGAGAGGGAGTTTCATATCTCTATTTTTTTTAGTACTTTTTCTAAATCATTGAAAATATCTTCGTTTTTAAATCTTAATACTTTATATCATAGATGTTCCAATGTTCTATTTTTTTCATTGTCAATTTTTTTCTGTTTTTCAGTGTTGTGAATTCCTCAGTCAATTTCTATAATAATCTTATGTTCATGACAATAAAAGTCAGCGATGTATTTATTGATGGGAAATTGTCTTCTTCGTTTCATTCATACAAAATTTCTATTTCTCAAAACTTCTCGCATTATTTCTTCTGCTGCTGTCTGATTCTTTCTCATATCTCTTGCAAATCCGGTCTGGAATCATCAGGCTTCTCAGTAAATATGATGCTTTTTATATACTTCATGCACTATATTCTGCAACTCTCCTTCTCTGAAGGAGAAGGAGTTGGAGGATGAGGAGGTCGGCCAATATTTCTTTGGATGGGATTTTTTGAATGCTAATGGATCCTGTATCCTCTCTATGATAGCGTCCAGAATCGTATCGACGTTTTCTCAGGTCTTGGCTGATATCTGAATGATCTCTGATTTATCGATGCCGATGACATTCTCTATCTCGTGCGCCACTCTTTCAGGATTAGCTGCCGGCAGATCGATTTTGTTCAATACCGGGATTATCGTTAAATGCTGGTCTATGGCTTGATATAACGTTGATAATGTCTGCGCTTGTATTCATTGGCTTGCGTCGACGAGCAAAATAGCTCACTCTACGGCTGCGAGCGAACGGGAGACTTCGTACTGGAAATCAACGTGTCCCGGAGTATCTATCAGATTGAATTCATAGCCTTTCCGCTGCATCCTTGCAGGCGTCAATTTGATGGTGATTCCTCTTTCCTGCTCGATATCCATGCGGTCGAGCATCTGCGCGTGATCGATTTTCCTGACGGTTCAGGTAAGCTCCAGCATCCTATCTGCCAGCGTCGATTTTCCGTGATCTATGTGTGCTATGATGCAAAAGTTTCTAATCTGCATAAATGACTATATAATGAAACAGTAAAATAGTTATTTTGCTCGTTACAGATTGCCACAAGTCCGCCTAGGCGGACGCCACATATTGCTACAGATTGTAGTAATATCACGACAATCTGAGTCTATCTGAAGCGATCTGAAGCTATCTGTGACGATAGTTGTTTTTTCATTGAAACTTGCAGGAATTACTGTATAAAATAGTACGAAGAATGCAAGAGCGAATAAAAAACTATTTTATTTTTTCAATACACAGTATGAATAAAGGAGTCTGGGCAATACTTATTTGCCTTATCATCGGTCTCATCATCGGCGCTATCGCTGGGTCAGCTCTCCGAGGCGCTATCATCGGACTGATCATCGGTATCTTGGTCATGTATGCAATGAAGAAAAAAAAGTAGCCTTCAAAACATGGAGTATCCTATACATATGCATTACTCTACCCTAGCCGTATAATGTATTTGATTATATGTCTTTTTTGCTCTGTTTGATGTATCTGAAATTTAATGGATTAAAGTTTAGATATAATAGATCAAAATCGAAATTTATTGAGATTTTGATATATTGTGAATTTATTGGATTAAATTTACAATATGAATATCAAAATCGAAATTTATTGAGATTTTGACAAAATCAGCTATTTCGGATATACTTAAAGTAGTTTATATGGTATACCTACTATCATGAAACTTATTCCCAACAAATATTTTATGCCGACTGACTTCTCTGAGAAGAACGAACTAGGAAAAGAATATTTTCCTATTTTTTCACCAGATAATATGAAAGAAACCCAGAAAGCATTGGTTGAAAATTTCGAACCATGAGACAATACCGAGATGCCAACCTATAAAGAATTACTTACTCCTTTTCTACCTGTAAAAACAAGAAAATTCGTTCGTATACGTCCAAATGATCCTGATGTCGATAGAAAACTGGAGGATCTGCAATATATCTGCTATATCAAAAAAGAGTATCCTGAAGCCATCACCCTCATTGATGATATATTGAAGCATCATAGCAAATCGCTTATCCGTTCAGAATATATCCATATAATTTTAATCAAAGCTTTTGTGTATCATCAGCTCATAGATCCTATAGAGGTTCATAAACAGCTTTTGCTCATCGAACCATATCTCAAATATTTTAACAATGAACAACTTGTGGGTTTCTATGATTTCAAATGAAATATCTTCTTGTATGCATGAGAAGAAAGCAGAAATCCGGCTTTTTTCCCGATCGCTTTGGATGCTTTCAATAAACTTCTGGATAATGCTGATATACATCCCTTAGATCCTGACGTCTATCAAAGGACTAAATTCAAAATAGGGAGAATATTCCTCTATATGCATAGAGATCAGGAAGCGAAGGAAATTTTCAAAGAGATAATCCGTATGTCTGATGATATATTTGAAGGTGATGATCTCGCCTTCCGTACAAATAAAAAAATTAAGCACCAAAGCGGGTATTACCTCAGAATGTTATCTGAAAAAGAAGGTGAATAATCTGACTATTCTATTCCAAACACCGCATTCTTTTTTGCAACTCCTGTAATAATACATCGGGAGTTTTCTTTTTTGTAGGATGACTCAAATAGGCTCCATAAGATTATAATACGATATAAAACAAGTTACAGGGAACAGGTTGAAGGGAGCAGGAAAATAACCTCTGACTAATTACATTATTTTATTTTTTTGATAAACGCATAAATCATTTTGCTTATTGATATACATTGTGAATATGATTCACTATACTGCTGTTGTGACACGTATCATAATTTTAATCCAAAATACAGCATATTTCTTACTTCTCAACATGATCATTTTGTAATTCGTAAAAATCTTTGTTTTTCTTTTATGGTTTGTCTTTCATATCACTCGGAGATGTTATTAGCTATTGAAATACTAGCTCTCTGTAATTGATCTTTGAATCCAAAATCTTTTATTTCTTTACAAATCTTATAAGCATCCAAGATTAGCTTTTCTGTCATTTTCCATATTTCTAAATCTTCAAATTGCATATAGCATATATTAAATATTTAAATGATATCAGGAGCAGGTTCTAGGGAGCAAGGAGCAGAAAAAAATCTGTAACCTGTAACTTGTAACCTGTGAACAATAGTTATAATTTAAGTTTCATTATTTTTTTCAGTACCTCACTTCGTTTCTGTTTGCCTGTATAACTGATAGGCAATGCTAATTCCTCGAATAATCTGAGCAGTTTCTTTGCTACTTTGAGTTTACCAAACATAATATCATGATAGAGCATATCGTAGAGCTGGATGCAAAACGTATTTATCATCCTGATATCCTGTGTCTCTTTTTTTACGTTTTTTATCATCTGCAGGAGAAACTTTGAAATATCCTGCTGCTGTTGTTTACGAAACAATGCAAAGATTTTCTTTTTCTGGGGCATATTTTTATGCAATACCTGGAAAATTTCCATGGTGCTGGTGATGATAAAAATATTATACCGACTGCTTTCGAAATTTGTAATCATTTCACTTCATTCGTGCTTACATTTTCTCAAGTCGCCGGTATAAGTCTCACATCCAAAATAATTTATAAAAACAAATTCTTTTGGTGGTCGACTATACGCTCCTGTTTCTATTTATAGTAAAAAAGAAAAAAACTGACAAAAGTAGGACAAATTCTACACCAGTCCTGAAGCTGATTTTGGAAGTTGAACTTTATGTATTTAAATTTATTTCTGTAACTTGTATATTCTCCTTCAAAAATATTTTTTATTTTTGATTGAAGAATATACAACTCAATCAATCAAAAAAACCTCGTTTTACTTGTTTTTTTGAAGATTGAGCTTGTCTATGACTGCTATATCTATATCCGAAGGGTTGAGTTTGAGGTAAAAGTCATAAATGCTTCATTTGCAGATGAGCGGTAATTTTTTACCCGTCTCTTTTTCGATGAGTTCTATCAATGGCAGCACAATCTTGCCCAGCATATCATTCTTATTCTTGGAATAACTGGAGAGAGGAAAATTTTTGTTTGAAATATCCTTGCCGACATTTTCTATAAGAATCTTCAGGATATCCACGGTTCCTGTCTGAGAATGCAGGTCTTCCGAGGTAAGTTTACGTCCGTTGATATACATCTTATTGTTGAGCATATCCAGAAGGATTCATGTCTTATAATTTTTTATCGTGGTATCACAGTTACCTATCTGCACTTTACCGTCAGCCATCCTGAGGATACAGCTGCTGGAATCAAGGAATTCCGAATATTTTCCTTGTGCTAGATCCTGTTCGAATTTAAGTCATTCATGTTCTATTCCATCAATCCGGTTAGCATAAATCAGCTTGGAACCAATAAAATCCAGATTTATCTTATCCGCTGCATCCACGATCATCTTTCTGAATCCTTCAAGCGGCATAGCGAACGACAACGATCATCACATGATGGTGCTGTCATTCGGTGAAAGCGAGATAGACGTTTGCGGACCATGAAAATTTTCCAAGAATGTTTTGATGAATTTCAAGAAATTCGTTGAACTGTTTCTGGTGACACAATCTGCTTGCCTGAGTTTCGTCAATGAATCAAGGAACTGGAGCATATGAGTTTCTTCATAAGCTTCCGAATAGATCTTGGACATATAATACAGGATTTTGAGGCTTATCGCACCCATGAGTTTCCCATACGTCAGATCGAATTCATCGGTTTCCGGAGCAATCAGGTATTTATAGAATCTTGGAACCCTATTGGGATGAAGATTACTGAAATAATCACCCATCAGTTTCTTCATATCAGATTTTATCGTTTTGCTTATATTTTGATTAGTTTTGTAATTATTTCCTGCTATCTGTTCCAAGAGCACCGGTTTACCGGAATAGATAATCCCATAATCGATAGGCAGATACGGGTTTTCCCTTAATCCTTTGAAGAGATGATTCAACCTGAACGCATAGCATCTTTTGACGATCTCCTCTTCCGGCAGCAGCGATTTATCACCATCTTCGGAAAACGATACGATAGGATAATATCCATCAAAGAATGTCGCTAACTTAGTCGCCGTAGAAATCATCCCATAGACGGATTTATCGAAATGCAAGGCATCAATGAAAATCTTATAGAGCATATTATACGAATCATCAAGCACTTCGTTGATATTTTTGGTTTTGAGTGCTTCTATAGCGTGAATATCAATATTTCAACATATTCTCTGAACGATAACTGCGAGCAGCAACGCTAAGATAGAACCGAATCATAATCCCACCCCTCTCGGCAATTCGGAAAGGATATTGATCTGGATGCCTTCATCCCCTGAAAGCAATTTCGCGTATTTTTTTTCCAGTTCCTTGTTGATATCGGTAAAATACGGTGCATATTCGACGGCATTGCTTTCGATGAACTGATATTCGCTGATATCCAGATGATAGATTTTATTCACGGAAATTCATTTAGTCGCACTTCTTGTATATCCCATATACATACGCAATGGTATCTTTTGTTTGATCCCTACCCCGCTGTAATTATTGAGAACATCACCTGATCGATTGAGGATGAACGGAGCTGAGACGACCATCTGGTTTTCGAGAAAAAATTTCTCGTAGGTCTGGACATACGTCTTTTTTAAGTTTTTAGAGTTCATACAGTTTGGAGAACAAAATAAAATGACAATACTTCATTTGGCATACCATTTGTGTTTCGTTTCTTGCTTTCACGACGTCTCAGATTGCTTCAGGTCGTTTCAGGTAGCGTCAGATTGTTATTAATCTTTGAGCACTTTTATAAAATTACTTATTTTTGTTCATAGACTCAAACATTTATCTTTTAATTCTTCAAATTGCTTTGTTGTAATATATCAAAAAATATGTGCAGAATATAGCATACTTCTTACTTCTCATGTGGATCATTTTGAATAATAGAGAAATTTTATAAAATCTTTATTTGATCATCTTTCGTTACCTTCAGCAATATTGTTTGCTATAGATATACACGCTCTCATAATTTGGTCCTGAAAACTCCAATTTCTAAAATCTTTATTATAAAAAATTATTCACAAGTCGTTTATTAGTTCTTGTGCAAGTTCTCGAATTTTTAGTTCCTCAAATCTTTTTCCCATTTTCGCTTATAGAGCTAAATATACAACAATCTGTATCTATCTGTAACGTGAGCGGAGCGAACTTGAGTCAATCTGTAGCAAAAAGTTTTTACATTTGTGAAATTATCCGTTTTATGACTTCTGGAATATTGTCTTTGGTGACCGTGCCTTCGTATCTCTGGAGCGTGCTTTTGATCTGATCTGCTCCATAGCCGAATCACTTGAGCGAAGCGACGATATTCTTGTAAAGTTTCTGATCTATATCCATCCTGTGGATGTCTTCTGCATCAAATGTCCCTCTGAGCTGAAGCACGATTTTCTTAGCGGATTTTGGGCCGATTCACGGAATAGCTTGGAAAAATTTCACATCAACATTTTTGAGCGCTTGCTGGAGATTCTCTTTTGGCAACTGAGATATCTGAAATGCGGTTTTGGGTCATACGCCATTGATCTTGAGTAATGATTCAAACAATACTTTCTGGTCGATAGTATCGAAACAATAATAGAAAATCGTTTTTTTGTTATCATCGAGATAAGGATAGAGAAAAAATTCTCCCTGATGCTCTTTTCCGAGATAATGGACTTGGATACCAAACATATCATTGCTTAACAACGTTTCGCCTCCAAGATGACGTATTTTTCCTACAAAATAATGAAACATACTTTATCACTACCATAATAAAAAGCTTCAGATTGCAACAGATCGTCTCATATTGCCTCAGGTTGCTGTAATATTACAACAATCTGGAACAATCTGTGACGTCCGCTTAAGCGGACTTGAATCTATCTGTAGCGAATTGATGTTTATATAGTCATTTCCTATGTTTTTTCAATGAGTTTTTGGGTTGATATTGAATGATAAATTATTATTCTCTTCCTGTCATTGGACTATCAGTGATTATTTTTTATTTGTTATTGCTGAATAGTACAAATACCAAAAAAGAACCATAGCTTTGGTAAACTATAGTCCTTTTCTGTCGCTTTTATTAAAGCGTACGGCTTCACTACACAAGTATATTATACATATTTTGTAATAAATGTCAAATATCTTACAAAATACTATCATTTTACATTAAATACCGCTTATAAACTAGCTTTTACCCTATTTTTTGGCCTTCTATGCAAAAACTTCAAAAGCAATTACGAGATAGCTTTCAGGACGATGTTACAGAACTCAGTAAACCACTCCAAGATCTCTTAAAAAACGGCTTTGATACTGGTATAATCAACGAAGAAGATGTGATAGCCGATGTGGATGATATGGATCTCAGCATCAAAATGATTGAAAAATTCTACGAATTAGCGGAAAAACTTGGTATCAAGATCGTCACTATCGAAGAAGTCCTCGAAAAAGAGGCCGAGGAAGCCAAAAAAGAGAGCAAGTTAGGAAAATTAGAGCTCTATGATACCAAAAAAAATACCTCTGAATCACAACATAAGGATTTCATCAAACTCTATTTCAATGAAATATCCAAAATCCCGCTCCTCTCTTCAGAAGAAGAAAGAGATATTTCCAGACGTGTAAAAAAAGGTGATAATGAAGCAAAAAAAAGATTGATAGAATCCAATCTAAGATTAGTCATCAGTATTGCCAAAAGATTTTTCTGATCGAGATTGAGTTTCTCCGACCTTATCCAAGAAGGGAATATCGGATTGATCAAGGCGATAGAAAAATTCGATCCGGATAAAGAATTCAAATTCAGTACGTATGCTACGCGGTGGATCAAACAAAGCATCACGAAAGCGATAGCAGATATGACAAAACACGTAAGGATCCCCGTGCATCTGATCGATGAAATAAATTCATACAACAAGACCTATCAACTCCTCTTCCAGAAATTATGAAGAGAACCGACCTCCAAAGAAATCGGTCAAAAGCTCGGATTTCCTATCAAGAAAATCAAGAAGCTCGAAGAGGTGATCTTCGGAAACGTATCATTGGATAGAGAAGTCGGTGATGAAGGAAGAGATACCTTAGCTGATCTTATCGAAGATGGAAATACGTTGAGACCTGATCAGTTTGCAGAAAAGAATGCATTAAGGAAAAACCTGGATATGATATTATGAATGCTCGATGATAGAGAAGCGAAAATCGTGAAAATGAGATACGGAATCGACGGACCGAGATATACGCTTGAACAAGTCTGAGAAGAATTCAACGTCACGAGAGAAAGGGTCAGACAGATCGAACAGAAAGTCATCCAGAAACTCAAAGAGCATGCCGGGTTGCAAAAAATACTTGGAATCGAAGATGATATTGCTAAACTCGAGGCCGGCGAAGGCAAAAGGAAGAAGAAATGAAGAAAAGTGAAAGAAGAACTTGATGATGAAGATGAAAAAGATGATTATATGAGCAGATTCGATGATGATGATTATATTGATGAATAAAAAACCAATACTACTCTTTATTAGTTTATTATTATAGAAAAATGGGAAATTTGAGTTCAAAGGATTATGACGCGTCGCACATCAAAGTGTTGGAATGATTGGAACCGGTAAGACAGAGACCATGAATGTATATCTGATCCACTGATGCCAAAGGGTTACATCATCTCGTACAGGAAATTATAGATAATGCGGTAGATGAAGCATTAGCAGGATTTTGTACTACCATCACTACGTGTTTGAATGAAGACGGATCCGTAACCATCCATGACAATGGAAGAGGTATCCCGGTCGATACACATGAAAAAACGGGTAAATCAGCCCTTGAAACCGTATTTACGGTTCTTCATGCATGAGGTAAATTCGATAAATGAGCGTATAAGATTTCATGAGGACTTCATGGAGTCGGAGCTTCTGTCGTCAATGCGTTAAGTGAATGGCTGGAAGTGACGGTCTATAAAAATTGAAAGAAATATTTCCAAAGATATCAAAGAGGAATCCCTGATAGTGAAATCCAGGAAATCGGTGAAAGCGATAAGGTAGGAACTACGGTAAAATTCAAGCCAGATCCAATGATATTCGAGACCGTAGAATTTTCCCAGCCTATCGAGATTGCGAGAATGAAGCAATCCGCATATCTTTCTCCTGGCATCACCTTCAATTTCGTCAACAAGAAAACATGATTCAAACAAAGATTCTACTTCGAATGAGGTATCAAAACCTGGTTGAAGAATCTCGTCGGCACTCAGATGTCGCTTTCTTCGCAGCATTACCTGAAAGTGGAAGGAAAGGATTGTCTGGCTGAAATCGCATTTGAATTCGTAGATAGCCCGAACGATCATATTCTCTCATTCGTCAACAATATCCCGACTATCGATGGAGGTTCGCATATTCTCGGATTCAAATCAGCGCTCTTGAATGTCATCAACGAGGTAGGAAAAGAGAAGGACAAGATCAATAAGAAAATCTGAGAATTCCAATATTCCGATGTGACTGACGGACTCTATGCTATCGTCACGGTCAAGATCCCTGAACCGCAATTCGAAGGACAGACGAAATGAAAATTATGAAATAGTTATGTAAGGCCTGAAGTGGAAAAAATAGTCTATGACTATCTCAAGGACTATTTCATTCAGAACGAAGGAGAATTTGATAGGATATTCCAAAAAGTGGAACTTGCAGCGAGAGCGAGATTAGCGGCTAAATTCGCTAAAGAGACCGTATTGAGAAAAAATATATTAGCATGAGGAGTGCTTCCTGGAAAGTTAGCTGACTGCGCGAGAAAAAGCAAAGACGGAACTGAAATGTATATTGTCGAGGGAGATTCAGCGTGAGGAAGTGCAAAGCAAGGACGTGATAGCAACTTCCAAGCCATCCTGCCATTGAGAGGTAAGATCTTGAATACGGAACAAGCGTCTATACAGAAAATCATGGCGAATAACGAAGTGAAAGCGTTGATTACGGCTATCGGTACGTGAGTGAAAGACAACTTCGATTTAGAAGGACTGAGATATGATAAGATCATCATCATGACGGATGCTGACGTGGATGGAGCGCATATCAGGACATTATTACTGACGTTCTTCTTCAGATATATGAGACCGCTTATCGAACATGGTCATGTCTATGCCGCTTGTCCTCCTATCTACAAATTCGCCCAATGAAAAAAAGAAGAATATGTCTACGATGAAGACCATACACCTGATATGTACGGATTCGATAAAGATAAGACGGAGATCCAGAGATATAAAGGTCTTGGAGAAATGAATCCGGAACAGCTTCGGGATACGACTATGAAACCGGAGAATAGAAGATTAAATCAGATCACCGTGGAAGATGCAGAAGAGGCAGACAGATTATTCAGGATCCTCATGGGTGAAGACGTACAAGCAAGAAAGCACTTTATCCTGACTCATGCAAAGACCGTAAAAGAACTTGATATATAAAAAACTAATGAAAAATTAAGAATTAATAATGAATAATGTATGAATTGTACAATTATAGACTATTGTAATCTACAATAGTTCATACTATAGCAAAATCCGACATTATTCATTTTTCATTATTCGTTAAAAAATGTCTGAAGACGGGTGTTTTTCTATTTTTTAGAAGATTTTTTTTTACCAAACATTCTTTCTATAACTTTATCAATCTTTTTTTCTCGATATTCTTTTTTTTCTTTGTTTTTATAAGGATTTTTTTTATCATTATCTCGATCTTTATACTTTGGATCATAAAAATCCGCTAATTCCACCATAGCATTTAGATTTCATTTTTTTGCTTCATATTCAAGTATCTGTAGAGCTTCATTATATTTTCCTGCAATTTCTAAGTCCCAAGCAACAGATATCAAAGCATCTTCCTTACTTGAACCTTGCCAGTACAATTGACGATATTTTACAGCGTTTTCAATATCTCATTTTGATGCATAGAGTCTTGAGAGACTCGCATATTCAAAAAAATCATTATCATATTTTACTGCTCATAAGAAACAAAATCTTGCTAATTGCCGATAGCGATCGTCTTTACTCTTTTTTCGTTTGTCTTCACATTGATATCACCAACATATCCATGGAATATTTTTCAACATTGGTTCAGCTTTTTTCTCTCAACCTATCGCAAGTATTTTCTCATAATATTTTTTTGCTTCTTTGATATTATCATAACTTTCAAAAAGTCAGGTATTTAAAGCTATGATTTTACTCAGATGTTCGACATTATTCGTATCACACAATGATATATAGGTATCAATAAATTCTTTTTTCAACATATATTCAATAGCATGATGGGCTTCATATTCTACGGTTCACGGGATATCATGTACATCTTTTTTCGCCGGCGCCAAAAGATAATCGTTATCAAATTTTTCTCTGAATGCTTTTAAGCCGTCTCTTTGGGCTTGATATGCATGAGCCAATTCTGCTATCCAAGACTCTAGATAATATCATTGATTAAATTTATTTCCGGCAACTTTTTGTAATCAAATGGTATTTGATTTTTTATCCATACAATATTTTTGGATGAATCCATTTCCCGTGTCTTTTTGCAATGAAATGATATTCATACTATCATGATACATTGCCATTGCTACAGGTGTACTAAATTTTTCTACTAATTCTATCTTCGGATTTTTGTATTTAGTATTCATCATCCATATGGTTTTATACATCACAGAGTCCTGTTCTCACACTCCTTCTTTTGCTGTATCTGTTGTATCCGGGTAAAGTATCTTAGTATCAAACCCGCTTAAAGCGTTCAATATCTGTGTCGTAGTAATATCTTGATGTTTATAGGTGATATTCCCATACGGATGTGTTTTCCCTATTTCTTTCGTATATGAATAATATCTATTCTTAACCATTCAAAGATCCTTGTTACTCAAAACAGCAGAGATATCTTCTTGATGTGTTTTCCTATAATCAGAAAGCTTATCTAAAGCAATTTCTGCTCAGAGATAGAGTCATCAAGCAAGTAAGAGATATTGACCGGCTTTTTTAAGATTCATAGAAAAAATAGCATATAAATTAATTTATACTATAATTATTTGCTATAAAATGTCAATTCTTTCTATTGACTTCTATTATAATATAATTATATGTATGCTATTGTAATTTTTACCTTATAAGCATTATCACCATGGGAGGAAGTAAGGACTGATCAGAAAATTTACAGAATAACCAAACAAATACTATTTCAAAGACCGAAAGCGTGGAAGAATTATCAGCTATGGCGATCAAAAATAACTTTTTGATGTTACAAAAAGAATTTCTTCAAAAAAATTGGGACTCTATCTGTAAATACTCTCCTGTAATCAAATCGTTATTGGAAATACCCGAATTACAGGACATCAAATTAGATAATATAAGCATGATTAGTGACAAAAAACATATGATTGAAAATTATTTATTTATAGAAACCTCTATAGATTATGATGGAAATCTCTATCAATTTTTATTAGGCAAAGGGTTCTCCACTGAAATCATACAACCGACTATTAGATCAAATCTTGATGCGGGAATATTATTTTGCTATAAGGATTTCCAGTTATTTCTCAAACAAGAAAATATATAATTATAATTTTTACCTTATAAACATTATCACCATGGGAGGATGTAAGGATCTTTTATGATGAAATCAATTAAGAAATGAAAAGAATACTACTGATTCACAGACACATAAATCAGCTGATGAAATCATAGCTAATCTTTTGATGTTACAAAAAGAACTTGATCAAGAAACTTGGAAGAGTATTTGCGAAAATACTGATGCTAAATTATTATTGGAAATACCGGAATTTCAAAAAAATCTTACTATAGATAGAATAGAACACATAAAAAGTGTTTTCCATTGAGAAATTGGTCATTTACATGTATACGCTTCTGCGTTTAAGAAAGGAAAAGACGATCTTTTTGATCTAGTATTAAGTAAATTTCCTGCAGAGACAATACAACCCATATTTTCCAAACATGGTGGTTTCAATCCTCCATATGACGGAGTAGAAATTTCTTTCAAAAATGAAAAAATCTTTGTTCGTATCAAACAAAAATAACTATCATCATAATTTTTACCTTATAAATATTATTACCATGGGAGGATGTAAAGACTGATCAGAAAATCTAAAAGATGAAACATCAGAAAATCAAGAAACAGGTATAAATAAGATACAAAGAAAATCTACAAAAGAAGTCAGAGAGAATTTCCAATCTTTAAATAAGGAACTCTTGCAGAAAAATCTAGAACTTCTTGTAAAGGTGGATCCTAACATCAAAAAAATCTCAGAGATACCCGAATTACAGGATCTCAGATTGGAAAGGATTGATGTGTATGGGAACCATAGATTACGGATAGACTGATCAACAAGTTTTGATGGAAATCTCCGCCAGCTCTTATTGAAGCATGGATTCAATAAAAATCAATTAGTATCAGATACATGAGCGACAGCAAAAGCTGAAGAAAAATTAACAGGAAATAAACAGATACCAAAAATTTGAGTAAGAATATGCTTATATTGATCATCTCTCCAAATTTCCATAAAACAAGAAACCCTATCCAAGTAATTTTTTGATCATATAGCTTCACTCGAGCTTGTAAAAACACCTGAAGACCGGTGTTTTTCTTTTATTGACTTTTTATTTCAAATATATAAATATGAGATTAAATTTACTTATTAACATCTATCACCATGGGAGGATGTAAGGACTGACTAGAAAATCTAAAGAACGATACAACCAAAAAACATGAAACAGGCACCGATAAGATAAAGAAAAAATCTACAAAAGAAATTCATGAGAATCTCGAATTATTGAAAAAATGATTATTAGAGCATAATCTAAAATATCTCGTACAAAAAGACCCTAATATAAGAAAAATTATTGAGCTGCCTGAATTGCAGGATTTTAAAATGAAAGACATCGATACAGATTTCGACTTCATAACCATACACTGATCAACGGACTTTAATTGAAATCTTCGCCAACTCCTAATAAAAAACTGATTTAACAAAAACAATGTGTCCATCCTACGTGATAGTCGTTGAGCGCTTGAAAAATGAATACATATAACTTTTTATTGATCGTGTCTTAGAGTAAATATCAAACAAGAAAAATTATCATCATAATTTCTTGACCATATAGCTTCACTCGAGCTTATACCCTAGCTTTCTGTAATACGCTCTGACTCAGATGCCGGAGATAACGGAAAGCTTTTTGTATTTGTGTCATTGAGAAATCTGCTCAGCTATTTCCATAAGCTGTTTACCGAATCACTTGTGCTGAACCTTATCACTATTTTTTTTCTTCTTTTCTAATCACTCCATTTGTCCGTAGACATGTAATTCTCTAATTATCGCTGTTTGTTTTCCTAATCACGGAATCTGTATCGTATCTTTTTCATTAGGCAATAAGAGTCTTGTGAACCCGTATAAATATCCTAACTGATCTTCACAACTAATAAAATATTCCACTCCTCCACTACTCATATATTTTCTTATTATCAAATTCGTTCATTCATTTTTCATTTTTCATTTTTCATTTTTCATTCTGTTCCTGATTTCGCGGCTTCTCGTATCCAAAGAAACAAAATTTCTGAACGATTTCACGTCCGGTTGTTTTCCGACAATGATTGTCTGGATTTCATCATTTTTTCTAACGATTTTTCCCAGTTCTTCTTTGAGCGCTTTTTGCAGAGACGTGTATAACGAATATTTTCAGTATAATCTTTGGTAAAACTTTTTTCGTTCCGTTGGTTTACTTTTTTGTTCCTGCAGCAACTGATTGTGCATGAGTTGTGAAAGATTTGTTATCGTGCTTCATGCAACGATCTCATTTGCAGGAATATCGCGGATCAAACGCTTGATTCTTGTATATGGAGGAATGACGGTCAAAAAAGTTACTCTGATAAGTTTTTTGATATCGCTGGTTTCTAGCGGTGTATATTTTCCTTGGTTGTAGAGTCTGCAAAGTTGAGTATTGGGAATGACGGACGTAGGATAGAATTTGATTTCATCCGGTTTGAAAAATGGGTCTGTATATAAATTTTTAAATGTTAATACATCTTTAGCGTAATCAGAGCCGTAAAGTCCTGGCATTACATGCAAACAAAATTTGAAGCCGTATTGCCTAAGCTTATGACAGGCTTCACGCGCTTGCTGGACGGTATGCCCTCTTTTATTCAGCTTTAAAACATTCTCGTCCAATGACTGCACTCACATCTCGATCCTCGTCACTCCGAGTTCGCGTCGGAATTGGCAGTTCTCATCAGTCACGTATTCCGGTCTTGTTTCTATCGTCAGTCAGATGATTCTATGCGCTGCGCTTTCATTTGTTTTCAATGCTTCAGTAATATTGTTTGAATATTTTATTTTTTTATTCTTATCTACTATCGCGTGAGAATATTTTTTGGTCGTAGAAATTTTGATGTTCTTGAAATATTCGTCGAAGGTATTGCAGGCATCGTAGAGCTCCTTGATGAATTTCGTCTTATACGCTTTCGTGTAGACGTCGAAGGTTCATCAGAGAACGATCATCTCTATCTTGTCGGTTTCATGACCGGTTAATGTGAGTGAAAGCAATCTATTGTAGACTTGTTTGATCGGATCGAATTTATTGAGCAATGCTCTCATGGCGCCCGGCTCGGATTTGATATAGCTCTTTGGCATGGTCGGATCGTTGGGACAGAAAATGCATTGGCCGGGACACGGAAATGGTTTGGTCAGCACTTGAATTGCTACAATTCATGAACCAGATCTGATTGCTTTTTTTTTGAGCAACTGCTCTATCTGTGGATCTTTGGTGATTTTCTTGGTTTTCAACAGTTCGTAATAGGCTTGAAGCAATTGGATATTCGATGGTATATCGGCTAATTTATTTGTTTTAGCAAAATCCCTCTTGAGACTGGTAAGAAGGTCAAGATTACGGTCCTGGGGTTTGGTTTTGACTAATTGTACGATGATTTTTTTCATAGCAGAGCTACTATATATAATCCTCTTGTTTTTTCTATGTTAAAATACTACCATTGACTTTTTTAAGTAAATATTTATAGTCATTATAATAAATATTATTTATCTCCTTATATGGATATAATGAATATATGATCATTACTTTATGCCTCAAAGGATTTATACTATAACAAAGAATATAGTGAAACATTGAAATTCGATCTTTTGCCTGGTGTAAAACAATTGAGACAAAAAAAATTTGGCAAAGAATATATTGTGGATCGTAAAAAAAGTTTGACTGACGTGCAAAAGAGAATCACTGAAGAAGAAACGTATCTAACTCAAGCCAGGAAGGAGTTATTTGACAATATTGTAGCGGAAACTATTCCTACCGAAAAAATACCTTTGATTAACGCATTTTTCTCAAAGTATAGAAAAGCCAAAAAAAATGATACTACGGAAATCACCGTAGCACAGCTTTTGGATACTATTGATGTGGATCAGATTCCTCTAAATAAGACTCCTGCCCTCGTATGATTTTTGGCTGATTATATAGAATCGTCATATAAAAAAACCATGTTTGAAAATGTAAAACCTTATACTGACGAGATGGACTTCGTAAAATCAACCAATATGAATACTTCTATTTATGAAATTGACTTCTCTGTAAGAGTTTATAATGCTTTGAAATCAACCGATCTGCAAACCGTATGAGATTTGATTACATTCTACAAGGCTAATCCTAAAGGATTGTTAGCATATCCCAATTTCTGAAAAAAATCCAATAATGAATTGGAGGGATTTTTAAAGGAACACCAACTTATATAATATATAATCTAATTGAAAGACGCCGAACACAACCTGTGTTTTTTTGCTATTGAAAAAGCTTTTGTTTTTCCTATAAGCACATCTCACAAGAAAAATTTGAAGATATGCCCCACGATGAACAGCAAGGAAACACAGTAATCCACAGACCGAATGAATTGGTTGTTAGGACTCCAGAAGGAGAATATAAGCCCATGGACTATCAACTGGCTTATGATGTACTTAAGTCTCTCAATCTTGATCATCACATCAATGAAGAAGAACGAAGACTTTTCCAAGTACAGTAAAACTCACTAATTGACGCATGTATTCATCGCGTCATTTTTTTCTATTGAAAATATTCCACCAACCTGTAAAATTCACTTTATAACAAGTTACAGGTTTCAGGTTACAAGTTTCTTTCATCTTGCTCCTTGCTCCCTGCTCCTTGAATCTTTATTTGTTATTTAGCCAATGAAAAAACTCCATCTAGGGATTCTCTTATGAATCGGTGCGGGCATCCTTGATATTATTCCTATGATTATCCTGAATCTTCCCTGGGTTGCGATAATATCTTCGTTTCTCTTCTGGATTATTACCGGATTCATTATTTGAACTTCTGCACTTAAGATGAAAGGTATATGGAAGGGCGTCATCATTGCAGGGCTCCTGATACTCCCCTTGCTCGTCATCATCTGACGGAACGACCAGGACGAATTGATCCCTATTTTCATCATGACTATCATTTTATGAGGATTGATCGGATTTTTGATCAGTAAATACGGAAAGTAAAATGTTTATTTGATAGAAAGACGCATGAACAACCAGTATAAAAAAGACAAAGGCGATGAAGGAGAAGCGCTTGTAGCACAAGAATATCAAGACCGCTGATATACCCTTATAGAAAGAAAATATACCATCAAGTGATGAGAACTTGACCTGATTTTCCAAAAAAATAATATTCTGACCTTTGTGGAAGTAAAGGTTGTGGATAAAATATATGACCTCCAAGACTACGTTACATTAAAGAAACTCTGACATGTCAAACATACGATTGAATACTATCTCTATACCCATCCTACGGACAAGGAGTACGTACTTGATATTGTATTTGTGAGAAATAATTCTATACTCGAAGTCTATAAAAATGTAACGAATACATAGATTTATTTGTTGTTTTGTACATTATGAAAAAAAGTAAATTAATCATCTTATTTATCTTGTGAGTAGTATGCGGTGGCTTCATGTGGCAGATCGGCCATGAATGGAATGCTTTGCATCAACCGCTTATCCAACAAGGCAAACTCAATTTGGACGGTTTGATTTCATCGATAAAAAACGTCGTAAATGTAAAAGATCTTGGCCTTGGCGGAAAAACCTACGAACGTTTCGATACGGTCTACAATATTCTCCAGAGCGAATATTATGATGTAGAAAAGCTCAATACCTGAAAGATGCTTGATAATGCACTCAAGGCCTATGTAGATGCCATCGATGATCCGTATACCGTCTATATGGATAGCACGGAAAATTCAGGATTCCAAGAAGAGCTCAAGGGCTCATCGGATTTTGAATGAATAGGAGCAGTCATCAGCAAGAAGGATTATTACATACAGATAGATGAGATTATCAAGGGTTCACCAGCATTCAATGCAGGACTGAGAATACTTGATAGAATCGTAATGATCGGCAGCTGATCAACAAAAAGTTTAGACGTCAATCAAGCAGTCACTGAAATCAGAGGTCCGAAGTGAACAAAAGTGAAAATCACGATAGAGAGAATCCATAAAGATGGAACCAAAGAAGTCATCGAAAAAGAGATTACCAGAGATAAGCTTACCGTTCCTTCCGTCAACGGAAAGATCATCACCTGAGCTAATGGGCAAAAAATAGGATATATCAATATCTCCATCATCGGAGAAGAAACAGAGAATCTTCTGAAAAAAACGCTGAGCGAATTCAAAGCACAAAATATCCAAGGTATCATTCTCGATCTCAGAGGAAATGGATGAGGGCTTTTGCCTGTTTCTGTACAGGTTGCTTCGCATTTCATCCCTAAAGGGAAATTGGTAGTAAGCACCAAATATACCACTTTTGAAGATGAAAAAATGCTCTCGGAAGGGTATGCAGATTATCAGAACATGCCTATGGTAGTATTAGTCGATGGATTAACCGCATCTGCAGGAGAAATCATCGCGTTAGCGCTTCAGGAACAGATAGGCGCACAGCTTGTAGGGACACAGACCTTCGGAAAATGATCTATCCAGACTATGGATGAATTCGATGATGGCGCTTCACTGAAATATACGGTGGGCAAACGATATACGCCAAACGGAGAAAATATAGATATTACCTGAGCCACTCCTGATGTTATCGTAGAATTCGACGAAGATAAATATCTGAATAATGCTCTTGATAACCAGCTTGAAAAAGCGAAACAAGTCCTTGGCACGATGATAAAATAAACCGTTTCATATCGCTCCAGGTTGCTCCAGATCGTTTCAGATTGTTGCAATATAGTGCAATATGTGGCGTTCGCCTAGGCGAACATGAGTCAATATGTGGCGCGAAGCCGCCATAGGCGGAAGAGTGTGTAGCAATATAGTATATATAGTAGTTTTTTATTTCATTATGTAGCACGGTGGTCAGCTTTGATGCAGAGCATGTAAAAAAGATGAAAGAGCAAGAACCAAATGCCTTCAACCAATTCTACTTACAAACGGTTGATATGTTTTTCCGCTACATCAATGCAAACTATTTTATTGTCAAACAAGATGCCGAAGATATCATCTCAGATTTTTATGTAAAATTTTGGGAAGCCGTCAAATCATATAAGGAAGATCAATCCTTTACCGCCTATTTCCGAACCATATTCAAAAACACCATCAAAGATTTCTTCAAAAAAAATTCTGACACGCCATTCACGGAACTGCAGACGAACGATGAATGAGAGCAATTTGAGGATACGCTGGTGGATGAAATGGATCTAACTAAGCTTCTCGAGGACGATTTCAGATTTGATCAAATAGAGAAAGCTATGAAAAGATTGGACGATGTCAGCAAGGATATTATCTATTTCAGGTTTATAGAAGAGAAAACAAATGAAGAAATCGCGCTTATTACCTGATTTTCCAATGAAATAATCAGACAAAGACTTTCCAGGGCTATCAAACAACTCAAGAAACTTTTGGAACAACAATAGAGAGTAAAAAAATATTTGATATGAGTTTCCAGCTCCGCATCCTGTGTGGCTTTTCTAAAATATAGCGATTTTTAAACGTATATATTTATAAAAATGTCAACCCTAAATAACCAATGATGACCACGGAAATATGAGAAAACCCAGTTCTTACCTAATAAATCAATTTATATTATGCTATGATATTTTTTCTGAAAAATCTCTTGAAATACAGTTCCTCTATACTAATATGAGTGCTGTACACAGTACTTTTTATTTAGTAATTATTTGTACAAATGACAAAGACAGCTCTTATTGCTAGCCTAGCAGAACAATTAGGTGTTTCTAAGAAATTAGCTTCTGAATTAGTTAACGCTTTCATCGAAACAGTAATCGGTGGTGTTAAAAAAACTGGAGAAGTTAGAGTACAAGGTTTCGGAACTTTCAAAGCTTCAAAAAGAAAAGCTAGAAAAGGTGTAAACCCACAAAATCCTTCACAAACAATCAACATTCCTGCAATGAAAGTAGTAACTTTCAAGGCTGGTTCTGAATTCAAAGGTGCAGTTAAGAAATCTTAGTTACTTAATTCACTATCATAAAAAAACCCGCCTAGGCGGGTTTTTTTTAATTGAGACCCAATGAAAGGCTGAAATGAAATGAAGTTTTTCATGAGGTCGAAATTATAGTTGCTATCCAAATAAGTCCGAAATGTAATGAGGAATTGTTGTGATAGCAACTATGCATCCTTCAATCAAAATCCAAAACCTTTTGAAGGAGGATGTATATATTTTCTTTTAAGAAAATATATATTTGATTTTTCGTAGTAAACTACTATATATACTATTAATTCTGAATTATGAATTTTAAATTCTAAATTTTAAAAAATGACCTGATATATCGTTATAGCTGCGCTTGCTGGTGGACTGATAGGATACTTTATCTTCTATCTCAGATATCAGCATAAGGATACCGTCAACCAGCTCAGATCCAATCTCAAGGATGCAGCCAAAGAGATACAATATCTCAGCGGTGAACTCGATGAATACGTCCAGCAGAATGCACTCTTGAAACAGAAGACAACGGAATTGCTGGAAAAAAACGATGACCTTTCTGATGTGGTTGCTGAATTAAGCAAATATTATGTGCACTTGAAGAAAGCTGCTGAAAAGACGACCGAGCTCAGTAAATATCTTCATACGCCGAATCCGGATATAGAAGAAAAAATGCAACCATTTCTGGAGAAAGCCAAAGAGAAAGTGAATGAAGAGACCAATAAGACGTTCTTCTAAAAATCAATGAAAAACTAATAATGAAAAACTAAAAACGTAGGAATTGTGCTATTACAAACTACTGTAATATACGATAATCCATAATAAAACAAGTCATTCATTTTTCACTATTCACTTTTCATTATTCATTAGTATTTCAAATGTCCTACAATCAAAAGCATATCCTGATCCATGACCCGAAGACAGGATACAACACTATAGCCGACCAATACGGCGCTTATCACAAACACCTTGATAGTTTCGAAAAAGGTGTTTTTGTTAAATTCTTACCAAGAGGAAAGGAAAACTTGCATATCATAGATCTCGGTGCCGGCGACGGCAGGCTGCATAAATTCCTTGCACCGTTGAAACCGTCAAGATACGTCGCCTGCGATATTGCTGAGAAATTATTGAAAAGGCATCCCCTCCACGGCGGACAGGCTGGCACGAATGTAGAGAAGGTGGTCTGCGATTTGGAAGACACGCTCCCCTTCGATGATGAGTCTTTTGATGTTGCAACTAGTTTTTTCGTGTTAGAACATATCGAAGACATAGATAGCTTATTCGGTGAAGTCTATAGGATATTGAAATCGTGATGAATATGGATTATCGGACATTTCATCCAGAGACGTGAATTCATCCGGAAAAAAAATAAGGATCAGTTCAGAATAAAATTCTTCAATCACAGGATACAGGACTTGGAAAAACTCCTTACCAAGAATTTTTTTTATCTCCATGTTTTACCTATCCGCGAGGAAGGGAACATCATAGGACATATCCTTGTTTGTAAGAAAGTATAGCACTTGAAAAAAAAATCGCTTTGTATAAAGTATCGGTAATCGATGCTTTTTTTACTTTACTACAAAAAGTGATGAAAAAATTCTATATAACTACTGCTATCGCGTATCCAAATGCAAGACCGCATATGTGACATGCTTTGGAAATCATACAAGCGGATGCATGTGTCAGGATTTATAGAATACTGGGGAAAGATGTTGTTTTCCAGACATGAACTGATGAACATGGTATCAAAAATCGACGTACTGCCCAGCAAGAAGGAAAGGATATTTTGACGTTTTTGGATGAGAATGTAGAAGTATTCAAAGAATTGTATGCAAAACTCCTCGTATCTTATGATACCTTTCTCAGGACTTCTGACAAGAAAATACACTATCCGTGAGCGCAAAAGCTTCGGACAAAACTTGTGGAAGCTGGTGATATCTATAAGAAAAAATATATCGGACTCTATTGTACTGGTTGCGAATCCTTCAAGACGGAAAAAGAACTTGTGGATGGTAAATGTCCGGATCACATGAATATACCAATAGAAAAAATAGAGGAAGAAAATTATTTTTTCGCATTATACAAATACAAGGGACAAGTTATCGATCTCATCAAAAAAGATATCTATCAAGTCATTCCTACTACGAGAAAAAACGAGATATTGTCATTTCTGGAAAATGCAAATGATGTAAGTTTTTCACGTCCCAAAACGAGTCTGCCGCGAGGGATACCCGTACCTGGAGATGAAGAACATGTCATGTATGTCTGGTGCGATGCGTTATCCAACTATCTTACCGGACAAGGATACGGATATGATGAAAAAAGATTCAATGAAGTTTGGCCGGCTGACATCCATTTGATAGGAAAAGATATTCTGAGATTCCATGCAGCGTTTTGGCCAGCTATGCTGCTTTCCGCCAAGATAGCATTGCCAAAAAAACTTATCGTCCATGGGCATGTCACCCTCAACGGGAAAAAAATGAGCAAATCCACAGGTAATGTAGTGGATCCTCTGGATATTCTGGATATATATGATAGAGATGCTTTTGTATTCCATCTTCTTTATGATATCAGTATAGCCAATGACGGTGATTTCTCTGTAGAAAGACTATCACATATGTACGATAGCATGCTGATCGGCTGACGAGGGAACCTGATCAATAGGGTTGCCACCTTATGTAAGAAATACAACGTCACGAGCGGAAAATTCAATAAGCAGAAATGGGAAGTATTTAAAGAAAATAATGATAGCAAACTTGTCAAATATATCGAAGAAGGATGGGATAGTGCAAAAATCGAAGAGCAATATCTGAAAAAAGCCGATATTAAATGATATCTCGATGACCGATATCAATTAGTTCAGAAAGCGAATGAATACATGACCAAAGCTGCGCCATGGAACAAATATAAGAACGAAGCAACCAAAGATGAAGCGCTTGCTGATCTGCAATTTCTGCTCTATATCGTAAAAGACATAGCGCTCTTCTCAGCGCCTATATTAGTTAATGGATTCAAAAAAATCCAAGCGATATTCGGTAACGAGGAATTCAGCACCATAGATTCTACGGTAAATAATGTTGATAATAATTTCAAAATTGTCTTCGATATGGAAGAATTTCCCGTAAATCTGAATCCACAGATCATCTATCAGAAAAAAGAAATCTAGATTTTACAATACTATATTAAAGATATATCCCGCAATGATTATAAACAATGCTACTATTCCAAAATAAGTAAGCAACAATTTCATTTTCATCACTTTTCTTAGAATAAGAAATTCTGGCAAAGAAAGTCCTATTACTGCCATCATAAATGCAAGGGCTGTGCCTATAGGGACTCCTTTTGCAATCAATGATTGTACAACAGGAATCACTCCTGCTGAATTTGTATACATAGGAACTCAAATAATAACCGCTAAAGGAACAGCAAAGAGGTTGTTTTTTGTGATATAGTGTTCAAAAAATCATGTAGGAATAAATCAATGAATAACTCCTCCGACAGCAACTCACAATAAGACATACGGCATAATTTTCCGTATCAAAGCAAAAGAATTATCGCTGATCTGTTTCAAAAATTTATGAAATTTGACGGTTTCTTGGCATATTGCTGTTGTTGCGGTTTTTCTAGCATTCATAATAAAATCTGCTACCTGATTTTCCATCTTCAGTTTTCCGATAACAAATCATCCTACTATTCAAAGTAAAATCCCTGTAATGACATAGATAGCGGTTATTTTGAAACCGAATAATCCACCAAGCAATGCTATCGCAACTTCATTGACCATCGGTGAGGTAATGAGAAAGGTGAATGTCACACCCAATGGAATTCACGCCTTGAGAAATCACACAAATAACGGAATTGCAGAACAACTGCAAAAAGGAGTGATCACCCCGAAGAAAGAAGCAAACACATATTCTAGTCAGTATAGTTTTTTTCTTGCCAAAAAATCTCTTATTTTTTCGATAGGAAGATAGTGATTAATGAGCGTCATGATATGCACAATCACTATCAATAAGATGAAAATTTTGATAGAATCAAATATGAAAAAATTTAACACTTGTGCAATATGAACAGTAGATTCTAGATTCAATACAGAATATGTAAACCAGTTGGTTAAACTCTCTAGTCGTGTAAACATTATATTATTTTCTATTTGTTAAAATATTATTCATTTCATCTTTGTCAGGAATCCTGCCTGTAATTACAACCTTCTCGTCTATTACTAATCCTGGCATTGCAATAATATCATACTGCATGATCTTTTCCATATTATCAACCTTGATAATTTTGCATTTAAGTTCTAATTCTTTTACTGCCTCTTCAACGGTTCTTTGCAATAGTTTGCATTTTGGACATCAGGTCCCGAGTATTTTTATGATCATAGTAGAAAATTAAAAAATTAAACAATAGCTTTTGTCTTTTTTGTATTTACAAAAGTGAATAAGAACATGATGATGATGCCGATAGCGAATGCGAAGAGAAAGGTTGCTTCCGGAGAGATTTTATCCCAGAGCATTCAGAGAATATATCAACCAGGAAGTGAAACGATTCCTATAGCGGTATGGAAAACTCATAAAGCAGTTCATTTCCATTCTTTTCCTGCAAGATCAACGACTAAAGCTCTTTCAGTACCATCTACGATAGCGAATAATAGCCCGAAAAGTATGAAGAAGAAAATAACTCGTCAGATCTGAGTGACTAATGCTAATCATAACGTTACGCATAAAAACAAGCTATATGCTATCCAGAGCATAGTCTTTCTTCAGAAACGATCAGAGAGGATTCCCATAGGCGTGGAAACCAGTGTATATACACCATAAAATAGTACATAATATAAGATAGCTCTTTCATCGGTCGCTCCTACGCTTTTGGCTTTAAGCAACAAGAACGCATAGCCGAAATTCACTAAGCCGAAAAGTGCTGAAACGAGGATGAAGAGTTTCAAATTCCTTGGCAAAAGCTTCAATCAGGTTATCAATGACGTAGCTTCCACTTTGGTATGTTTATGAACATGTTCGTAATTCCGATGATTTTCGTGCTTCATTTTCTTCGCTTCTTTGACAAAGAGGATTGCAAAAACTGCCAAAAGTCATGGCAAGAACGCGAAAAGAAACATTTTCTGGAATCCCAACAAAGGGAATAGAACTAATGCCAAAACCGCACCAAAGACTGATCAGGTTCCATCCATCGCCCTCTGGATACCGTAGGCTTTCCCCATATATTGCGGTTCTGTATAATCGGCGACCAAAGCGTCTCTCGGTGCGTCTCTCAGCCCTTTTCCTATCCTTTCAATCACTCTGAAGACCAATACTGCCGGCCAAGTTTTTGCTAATGCGAATAACGGTTTAGTGATAGTGGAAAAACCATAGCCGATGAGGACAAATATTTTTCTCTTTTTGAATTTATCTGACAGATATCACGAAAACACTTTCAACAACGATGCGGTTGTATCCGCCGCTCCTTCTACGATTCCTATGATGGTTGCTCCTGATCATAAGCTCGTAAGGAACAACGGTATCAACGGGAATATCATCTGAGAACTCAGATCAGTAAGCAAGCTTACTAACCCAAGGATAAGGACATTTCTGGAAATTCATTTGATGAAATATTTCCGGTTTTTCATGGCATCATTTATGATAAATATCCTTGTTCTTTGAGGAAATCAAAACCTGCTTGTCTCTTACTAAAGTCGTAGAATGTGTGAGCATCACTATTTACATAAACACCTGCTTCTATCAAGGGAAGAATTTTTTTAAATTTTTCTATATCGTCTCTGCCTGTATCTAAATTAGAGCAGTTTAGTTCTATAGGAATCTGATATTGATTAAGTACCTTGGCGACAGCCTCTACATCTAGATATTCTGAAGTGTCCTTTTTATAGATATGTCAGATGAATTTTATTTTATCATGATATTTGTGGATAGCGTTGATATATGCTTGCGTTATGTTTTTCCAATCTCATTGATAAATATCTTTATGACAGACAAGAATACAAAATTCCGATTCTTTTCACTGGATATCAAAGCAGCAATTTCCTTCCTCGTCCAATAGATCTCATTCTACACCAAAAATCACCTCTACCTCATTATGGACGTTTTTTCGTCTTCTGAGACTTGATCTCCAGCTTTTGAAGCAAAATTTTTCTTTATCTATAGTAGCCTGACTATGATCAGTGATGGCGATTTTTTTCATGCCGATCTTTCCGGCATACTGGACTATCTCATCGATGGTATTCATTCCATCAGAATAATTCAGACTATGAATATGATAATCTTCATGAATAGTGTTCAATACTTTCATTGATTAAGATATTTAAGAATAAATGTTCCTATTTTAATTCCTTTACACGTTTTTGGACGTCATTATAGAAACTCGTATCAGCCGTATTTGCAAGATATTTGTTGCATGCCTGTTCATATTCCAAATTTTTAGCCTTTAATTGTAATTCAATATCATTTGCCTTTTGCGCCCATGTCGCCATATCAGCAGTATTTCACTGTGCTTGAAGTTGAGCAACCTTGAATGCATATGCCATCAATTCTATACATTGATCCTTGGTAGCATTAGTTGTAGTTGCGGTAGTTGTAGGTGTTGTGCTGGTTGTCGCATCTGAAGTGGTGGTTGTCTTAGTCCCGCATCCAGCTACAAGCAACAAAGAAAACATAGCAGCAGAAAGAAATAATAATTTTTTTGTGTTCATGATATGATAATTAATGAATAAAAACTTTAGAAAATTAGATTTTAGTGATTTCATAACCATTTTTAGTATCGTTAATTTCTCGTCCAAGTGAAATAATTTTATTTCTGAGTTCGTCAGATAAAGTGAAGTCCTTGTCTTTTTTGGCTTGAAGTCTTTTGTCTGCGAGTTGAATGATTTTAGATGGAATTTTTATTTCCTTAATTTCCTGACCTATCCAATCAAAGAGTCAGACTTTGAGCAAGTTCTTTTCCAGCCGATACAATACAACAAACAATTCTTTTTTATCCACTTCTTCCATCTTATCTACCGAATTGAGTGACTGATTGAGAATCGCCATAAGCTGTGGTGTATTGAGATCATCCATCAATGCTGCCATCATATCTTCCAGAGCATCTCAGACATATTTGGAGGTTATCCCTTCTTTGAATTTTTCGTACGGTAGTATGATATCACGATCCATGATCACTTTGACATGCGGATCAAAGATTTTCTGCATTTTTTTGATAAGATTTTCTCTTGCATGTTTTGCTGCGTTCATACTGCTTCGGGTGAAATCAAAAAAGCTGCGGTAATGCGTTGTAAAGAAGAAATATCTGATATCCAGGTAATCATATCATTTTTCCAATACCTCGTATGGAGAGACGATATTTCCCTCAGATTTGGACATCTTTTTGCCGTTCATATTCACGAATTGATGATGCATCCGGTATTTGACCCGTGGATGGACATCAAAAGCGCATTCAGACTGAGCTATTTCATTGGTATGATGAATAGGGATCAAATCATATCCTCCATGATGGATATCAAATTGATTTCAAAGATATTTGCTGGACATTGCACTACATTCAGCGTGCCGACCTGGAAATCATACACCTCGTGGACTTTCCCGTTCCATATCCCTTTTGCCTTCACCTACATGGAATTTCCACAATGCGAAATCGGTGATATTTTTCTTTCATCATAAATCGATTCTCTCTCCTGCTTGTATCCCTTCCAGATGTTTTTTGTAATTGGGTCAGAGAAGCTTGCCATAGTCATCGATTTTGGAGGTATCCATATATACCCCGTCGCCAGGGATGATATAGGTGTATCATTTTGCTTCTAATTTTTTCACGAGATCAATCTGTTCGGCAATATGTTCAGTAGCTCTCGGCATGATATCAAAATCATCTATCTGCAATCACTTAAAGAAATCCCTGAATATCTTTTCGTATTTTTTTGCTAAGTCCCGAGCAGTCATTCATTCTTTCTTCGCTGCTTTCTCCATTTTTTCTTCTCCATCATCACTATCCCCTCTCAGATGTCAGACGTCAGTAAAATTAGTCATGGATATCGTCTTGTATCCCATGATATTCTTTAGCACATTCCTGATCAGATCAGCTGTAAACGATGCTCTTACATTCCCGAAATGCGGCATACTATATACCGTAGGTCAACATGAATAGAATCCTACGAAATCTTTCTTAGGACCTGTATACTTAGGATCGTCCATCAATGGAACGAAGAGTTCTTTCTGACGAGTAAGCGTATTATAGATATGCAATTGCATCAACGCTAAACAAAAAAATAAAGTCATATCATAAGTACGGTTTCAGAGAAAAATTGCAATTGAAAGTACATGGTTTATCAAATTACTATTTATTAATAATATATGTAATCAACCATAATTTCGACCTCATAAAAAACCTTAATACTTAGGCTTTTTATTGGGTCTCAATTAAAAAAAGAGGCGAGTAATAACTCGCCTCCGTAATGTTTTGTAATTGCTGATTAATTACCCCAACCAAAGTTCAGGAAGCCATCTTTTTTATATTTGGCTTTATTGTTGGGATTAATTGCAAAATTTTTGAAATAATAATTTAGTTCATCTTTATACTGCCATACAACAGTTTCGTCGGGGTCAAAGATGAAGAGATGTTGTATCTCTAATTCCATCCAATCAACTCTTTCTCCCATAGTCCAATCTGGAGGACCATTAACAATTCCTGAACAGTAGTTTTTTAAGCGAAGAAGAAGTTTGTCAGAATACCGTTTGCATACCCTGTAGACGTCAATCTGTACGCCTACACCAATGCCGTCCCATACTTTTGATTGATGTTTCGGGTGTTTTCCACGCCAGTATTCATCATATTTTGATATGACTAGCGGTATGTCACCACGATCGGAGCGGAAGGTGTCTGCTTTCAATTCATGCAGCAGCACTACCATTACTTCATTGGTGCAATAGTTTGCGAGGCTATCATACGTTGAAGGATTTGAAGTTGATCTATTACGATCAATAAGGTCTTCCATCTGTTTGATTTTCTCCCCGGTTTGTTTCAGTATTTCTACTTTGATGTATCGGGGCTGGCCGTCTTTTTTGCAACTAGGGGTAGCTACAATCAAGGCAATTCCCAAAACGAGAAAAATTAATTTTTTCATATGCGTTTATATTTTCGTTAGTGAATACTTTTGTTTCTTATTACGGACTTTACTGATATTCTATAAAAAGTCAAGTTGAATATTAAAAAACTACTCTTTATAGTTACTACCATAATACCCCCTTATTTCATAACTATTTGGTAGTAAACTATAACTCTCGCATCCACCCCGTAGTACTACGAGGTTGGTGGTCGAGTTGAGTTAGAGATTGATTTTAGCTGGTTTTTTGCTATATAATTATTGTTATTTTACCTAGAGAAACATAAAGAGTATGAATATTCAGGAAGAAAAAGAACAACTGCATAGCGTGGATGACTCTCTCATAGATATTGCAAAAAAAACATATCTACAAAAAATTCTTACCCCTACAAACTTACTGGAAGAATGTGCTATATTTATTCAAAAAAACGGGCAATATAATCCGCAATTCACCTATAATTTCCCTAAGGAAGAAGAGCTTTTGGCTATCATCCAAGCATTGCATGATATGAACAACAAGTTTTTCGAAGGGAAGACATATACCCTGCCTATCCATCATCTCTTTAAGGAACAGATCGATGAAAACATCTACAAAGCACAGCTTTTGGTGGCATATATACACCAGGATTTTCCCACTATAGAAAAATATAATGCCTTATTATTCTGAACTTTTTCTGACGAGATCCTTGCCAAATCCGAACATATCCAACAAACCTATAAAGAACCTGATCCGACGATACGATGAAAGAAACTCACTAATGAAGAAATCATCAGCTCTATAGAAAACTATCTCAAGCAGGAAAACATATCAGCTATTCAGCTAAAACTTATTCCTTTCAGCATGAATAAGTTTTTAATAACATTTGGAGAAAAACATTGTCATCTAATTTTTTCAAAAAATCTGCAAACCAGAGAACAAAACCTGCATTCCAATCTCATCCACGAGATCCAAGTCCATTACAAGAGATATGTAAACGGCAAAAAAAACGAATGGAAGATATTAGCCTATGGGACTCCACATTATTTTTCCGATGAAGAAGGATTGGCCCTCTATGACATGTACGAATACAAAAAGAAACAGTATCCTGATTTTGAGAAAAAAAGCATATATGATAAATATGTCATCCTTTATTATAGCCAATGAAAATCTTTCGTGGATATAGCGAATCATATACAAACACTATGAATAACCAACAACCTCAAAAAAATATTTACGATGGTAGCTACTATGAAAAGATGAATTCAGGATACCTGAAAACAGGCAGTTGGAAACATCTTTATCAAAGATAAAATATACGCAGAAGGTCTGGATAACGTGACAAAATGGATAGCTGAATGAAACAACAAAGAGCTTTTATATCAATGAAAGATAAAAATAGAAGATTTGCCCTATATATAGGTAAATAATAGGTATAAACAAAAATGCATTTTAACTTGATTTACCTAAAAAAATAAATATAAGCCCACCACAGTTTTATATAACTGTAAACTTTATATTGTTACTTATGTACAATGCTTATAAATGATTTATTAGATCTAGAAGATCTTATTACTATGAACGCTGACGATGATGCTGGCGATGATGATGCTGGTGATGACGCTGGTGATACTGACGATGATGCTGGCGATGATGATGCCGGTGATGACGCTGGTGATACTGACGATGATGCTGGTGATGATGACGCTGGTGATGACGCTGGTGACGCTGTATAATAGACAAACCTATTACTATATTAAAAACCACCGAAAGGTGGTTTTTTTTCGTTAGCAGCAAATAGAGGTAATTATGACTGAATTTGATTTCCCTTGATATCTCTCTATAATTATATAGAGCTTTTTAATGATTTCCTTATAAAGGATGCTCGATATGAAAACAAAAGAATTTTAATATTTTATATCTCAATGAAAGCTAGCAGAAATGAACAAAAACTATGACTAATTTTAAAGAAAGATATTCTTTCAGATAGAAATATTAAACGATACAAGACATTATTGTATGATAAAATATACATTTTATCCGATCAATGCAAAAAAAACTATACAGATTGAAAGATAACCGTTGTAGGATGCAAAGATATTATTACATGAATACAATCGATTTACAAACTTGATAGGGGGAAAACATTACTTATTCCATTCTTCTTTTGAGATATTTTAGCTAAATATAGTATCGATATTTACAATCACACATTTTCTACCAAAGTTAAATATCCATATTTTAAAGACAAAAACGCTATCAATCATATAATTCAATCTGCATGCAAAAAACAATTCATGCATTATACTTTTGATCAGCTGCAACAGATAAGATACCAAGATATTGCCAAAATATGATTAGAGAAATTCATCATAAAACCGCAATCAGGATCTTCATCATTTATGACATTTTTTGTCGAAAACTCTAAAGATTTTGCCACAATCAAAAAAAAACTTTCACCTAAACATACATATATTCTGGAAGAATATTTCGATGGTGAATTGAATTCAGTGGATTTCTATAATGACGGGAAAAATCTCTATATTCTCGCATATATAAAGGAGAAGGCACTGAAGGATCTCTCTACTGACAATCAATTATCAGAAGATTTCTTGCATACATACAAAAAAGACCTTAAGCTTTTTAATTTTCTGATCCCTGTAAGATACAACGAAAGCTTTGAAAAAATCACTCACGAAGAGTTCAGATTCCTTTCCAAAATACAAGATATCTTGACCAAGCTGCACTATAGGTGATTCATCCATTTGGAATATAAGTTTAATGTATCAACCCATACCATCGGTTTTGTAGAGCGATGAGCAAGACTTGGATTCAAAAGGAAAACATTTATAGAAAAGGCATATACCGCCGGTATAAAAGCATTGAATCTTCCTTATCTCATCCTCCATGATAAGCTCCAATGATTTACTACGGTAGCACCATGACTCTATATTCTGAAGGAATCAAACACCAATACCAATATTTTGTGAATGAGAACAAGTTTTTATAAGAAAACCAGCAAAAAATTCACAACAATAGAATCATTCAAGGATGCATTATCTAGATTTTTACGTACATATTTTTCTAAAACATTCGATATACAAGTCATGGATATTCAATACGTAATAAAATATAAAGAATGAAACGTTTTCTATCCATTCTATCAATGCAACGACACCAGATTGGATTATCTTTTGTTTTTTACTGACAAGGATTTTCTGATAGTCAAAAAAAATATAGGAAAAATAGTTGAACGTCTTGTTTTTAATGATTTTACCGTGAAATAATGTTTACCTATATGACAGAGAGACATCTAAATCTTCAGCAATTAGACCGTGTCTTTATCTTTCTCCTATCAAGAAAGGATATCAACAAAAAAACGCTATTCAAAAGATTAGCCACAGCAAGATTGTTCTGTATATGTAGAAAATGAAACCAGTTAGTATGATTCTGATGTTTGAGACAGCCATCAAAAACCGTATTAAGTTATTTGCCTATATCTTCCAAAAGGATAGATAGCGACTGTTTGGAAAGCTGATTTTTTTATACCCATCCATCATATAGATGACATGGGATAGCTTCAACAATCCAAAAAAAACTTTTAAAAAACACTCTAGCAAACACTATTATATCAGTTACCAGGATAGACAATATTCCCATGCAAAAAATACTGCAAAAATGCGGATTTACCTATACAGGCAAATCATATTTTAATGCCTTTTTACAGAAACAAGTGCATATATACATGTATACAAACAACTCATAAAGAAATTTGCTTTTTCTTTATTATCTGCATATACTTATAGGGAGATTATTTTACCTATCCTTTGTTGATATGCCTAAAATACAATCTCATCTACAACATGCAAAAAATCTTGAAGAGACAACAAAATCCCTCGGAAGCATCCAAGGTGCTGTTTTGAAGTATAAGCAAAAAATAGACGAAACAGGGAATATCATAAACACTATCTCAAATAGTTTCTTTAATATCCATAATGATTGAACGGAAAGAACAGAAAATGAGATCAAAGAAATGCAAAACCTCAGCAAAGAGGATATTATTGCCAAGATAGAAAACACCAAGAAGATCAAAAATCAGATAGTTCAGATCAAATCAGATATAGAGAACGATACCACAATAATTCCTGCCATAAAGAGCCTTCTTTTGAGAAAAATAGAGAAATTAATAAAGAACATTGAAATCATAGAGCTTTCTACACCTCTGGAAGCAGAAAAATATTGTTATACTCTCCGTCTCACAAAAAAATGAATAAGCATAAAGTCAAACAAAGCCAAAGCAAAACAATTATGATTACCTGCCATATTTGGTGATTATGATGATAATATCAAAAGGATTGAAGCATTGCAAAGCACCATCTACTGACCAAGAATTTCCGATACTCTTGAAGAAAAAAATGCGATAGTCTCCATCCTGGATGGGATGTTTAAAAAAAACAAAGAAAAGCTTTCTTCTCATGAGATTATCATATTCCAAAACTTTTTAGACGCATTCAAGGATGCTATAGTATCCATGAGTTTCAATACAAGCAAAAAGATAGAGATGAAGGGGAATCTACCAATTACGAGCATCAAAAACATATCTGATTATACCATTCAGAAATTCTTCGACCTTCCCGATCGATGATCCAAAGTAAAAGCAGGACAAACTAATCTCTGAGTAGGCTTTCAAAATCAGGAATTGAAGCTTCCTGACAATAAAAAGTCTTTATGAGAAAGCAGTCTTGCAACCATCAGCGAACATGAAATAGGATGACATATCGTTAGAGGGGCAAAATCCAAACAAAGACTATGATTTCCTAGCGACAACTATGAGAATATCGAGGAATGAATGACTACATTAAACGAGTATTTCCTTCATTATGACACCATAGAAGATATACTTATCAAACCTGAGATATCGCATATTTCAACCTTTATATGAGAAAACTACGATTTCAAGGATACTTTTGAATTATTGAAAATATATTATAAGCTTTCGGGGAAAGAAGATAAAGAAGCATGAAAAATGGCATTAGTAAGGACAAAAAGAGTAAAATGATACTATGATCGGGATAAGCCTGGAGCAAACAGAAAAGATGTCATCTATTATAGAGGCGTCAAAAAGCTTATTGACTACCTCAAGACATTGTCTCCACAACAAAGAGCGGAATTCTACAATGACGCTTATTTTTCCAAATTGTCCTTTGAGGATATCGCTTTGGTCACTGATTTGAGGGAACAACTCAATATTTCTCCTGCAACAACCGATATTCCTTATCCTTTATATAAATTGATAGCAAGAAAAGAAAAATACAAGAATCCGAAAACAGAAAGTAAAACAGGAGCATTTCTCAAAGAACAAGATAAAAAAGGAAATCTTACAGGAGAAGATTTTAGGTTTTTGAAATTAGAGCCGCTGAACAGAGAAAAAAGAAAGCAAGTAATCAATATCATGCAGTATAAAGAAGAAAGCAAAGAATATGACAATTTGAAGAAAGACCTAGAGCAGATAAATAGTCTATTAAGGAAATGAGGTGAAGTTACAGATCCGGAAAATTTATTCACTTCTGAAATCACCAAGAAGCTTTTCATCAAAAGAAGGAATATGGAACGGAAAGAAATCACTGACCAAGATACTTTGAAATTAGAGGAAAAATCAAGATGAGTTTTCACTATGCATGAGATACTCCAAAAGGTAGGAGACGAGATAGAATCAATATTAACCAGAAAACTCCAATAGAAATTCCTCATGAACCGAGGAGGAAGAGGAATAACATATAATTATGCTATTTCTTGTACCTTATAATTTTTGAAATAAATAGTCATTAATTTTCCATTCTTTTCATCTTGTATTGCCTTTTCAAGCGCTTCTATTTTTTTCTGATTTTCTGCTGTATGTTCTTCGTTTTTAAGTTCTAATACCCTCTTTTCATAGGTATCCTTATATAATCAGAATTTAAAGAAAAAATTATCTTTATAATATTTTCAAATCGGATATTTTTCATCACTTGAGCTTACTTTTCCATGATATTCCCATAAAAGAACTCAATTATGATATATCTTTATATATCCATCATGTGCTTCAGAAAATTTTATTTCATATTTCGCTATAATCCATTTTCATAGAACTTCTTTTGCATCTAAAGCACAAACAGTCATATCAGCTCATTTAATTTTAGGATCTCAATGCGCATTAAATGAAATTGTATATTTTCAATTTCTAAACCTTTGTGCAATAAGAGGTCTATTTTTAACTCATTCTTCAAATTGTTGTTTCCACTGTCAGATAACCAGCCTATTATCTACAATCGGGGAATCCTCAGGAATAAAAAATTCAAAAGTAAATGTATATGCTTTTCCTAAGTAATAATGTTCTTTATCTTCTATTTCAGCTCTTTCAAGTGAAGTATCTGACAATATTATGTTTGCCAATTTTTCTTCCCTTTGTTTATCGTCCCAAATTTTTTCATAATTGAATTGTAAATAATCTCCTCTTCATATCTTGACTGCAATAGTATTTTCTTCATCATCAAAAAAAACAATCTATCTGGTTCCATTTTATGGACAAGTCGATTATGTCACCATAGTATAGTTTCTGGTCTTGGTCATTTTTTTCATTCTATTTCTCATTGTTTTGATTCGGCTATTTTTTGAGAAACTGCTGCTGTTTTTTCAAAATCTATTTTCAAAGTAATTGGATTATTTTCCATATTTTCAACCAGAAAAATAAAACTAATTTTACCCAAAATACTTTTTTTTCTTACTCAACCGTCGATTAGACTGCCTAGTGAGCTCTTGCTGATCCTCGGGATTTAAAAGGAAATGCTTTACCGCTTCTTCGAGGAAGATGGTATTCTGGCTTCATTTGCAGACGACTATATAATCGTTCTTGTCCTCTTTCAGTATCTTCTGGATATGTTTGCCGGCTATATTCGCGTCGTAGAATTTCTCTACGTTCTTTTTGTCGTATCCGACTTTTTCCAACTCATCAGCTAGATAGTCTGTCATATATGTTCCTACTAAAATGACCTTATCAGCGACCTGAGAAACATATCCTGCTATCATTCTATGCTCTCTTTCCGTCAAATCACCGAGTTCTCTCATGTCTCATAATACGAGAACGATTTTCCTTTGCGGGAACAATTGCATCTTGATATTATGCGCGGTGTTGATGATCTTCCTTATACTGAGTGGTGAAGCGTTGTAGGTGGAATCGATGATGACGCTATTCTCTATTCCGTGGAAGATAGAGAGTCTTCATGGCTGCAATTGGTATTGAAGTTCAATCAATTCATGAGAACCGTTTCTCAAGATAGGGTCTTCGGCTCTTGATTCCATTCTTGCATATTTGTAATCCAGGATTCATGCGATAGCTAATGCCACTCCTATATATCCGTAGTTCGCCTTACTGAGAATATTCGTGCTGACGCTATATTTTTTTTCTTTGATCCATGTATGGAATTGCACACCTATTCATCATCTAAAATCCGATACGAAGAATTTTTCGTCTTTGAAGAATATATCCGCTTTAATGTCGTTGCCTTCCGTCTGATAGGTCAGATAGTCTATGTATAATTGATCCTTGAGCTGCATAGCATACACGTCATTAGCATTGAGAAAACCTATTTCCAGAGTGCTCTTCAACATCTTCACTTCCTCTCTCGCTATCTCAACAGGATTGCCGAACTGTTCGGAATGTACGGCATCTATAGCTGTGAATACGCCGATATGCGGCCTCGCTATAGTCAGAAGAAAGTCCATCTCCCCGGGACGATCGATGCCATATTCCAAGAGAAGGATATCGTAGGGTTTATGTCAGAAAAATCTTTTTCGAGTGAGTTTAATTACTGTTGTAATGAAGCTCAATAAATTCGGTTCCCATTTTTCCATCTGAAAAATAGAGAGCGACATCCCGAGTTCGCCGTTGAAGTTTTTGGATGAAGTGTAAATTCTTTTATTCGGAAGAAACTTTTGCAGTGTCTGATATATGATCATGCGGCAGGATGTTTTTCCTACGCTTCAGTTGATTCCTATGATCTGCGGATTATGTTTTTCGATATATCAATGAGCTAACTTTCCAAGCAGCTTGTAGTACCGTCGTAAGATTTTTTTTTTCATGAAATTTGGAATTTTATATTTTAAATCTGAAATTTATTCTTCAAGAGTTTTTTCCAGGACAAGGGTGATGATCACCGCGATAGGCACGGCAAGAAGCACCCCGACTACTCCCATAATTATTCCTCATATGATCATGCTAATGAAGATAAGCACTGGATTCACACCTAATGTCTTGTGCATCAAAACAGGTATAAGCACATTATTTTCGAACCATTGGATAAAGATAGTTATACCTACGACCAGCAGCGCTGCATAGACGCCGACATTGATACATGCTACTAAAGCAGCGACAAATCATCCAATGAATGGCCCTATATATGGGATCAATTCAGTCAATCCGGCAATGATAGCAAGCGCTCATTTTTGAGGAACATCGACACCAAACCATGATAATATCCACAATCACAAATACATCATTCCTCAGATAAACAGACAAAGGAACAACTGGCTTTTTAGCCAGATTCATAATTTCTTATATATCCTTTCGAGTTTCATATAGATGAATTTATATTGTTTTTCTCCTCACAATCCTGAAATGAATTTCATCACGGAATCTTTCTGGATAGAAAAGAGAATAGCTAAGGTCAACACTATCGATGATTGCGCAATAAACGAAAAGAAATTTCCGACGAAACCTATCGCTATATTTCCTATGTCTCTCGCATACGTCTTTCCTAGATCGATGAGTTGGGTGATATTCTGTTGTAATTTGGACTGTATTCCAGACACAATTGTAGGATCAGAAACTGACTGTAAAAACGCTTTTTTGATAGCTCATGGTATCCAATTGGCATTAGTAATGATATCCGTCAAAGATTGCGTCTTCAATAATTCTTGGATATGAGAGATGTTTGCGACCAAAATATCCATGATTTTCGCTATCTGATCAAACACAAACGGTATAATGAATACGAATCATCATAATAATAATATAATCAGGAAGAAATATGCAATAACAATCGCTATCCCTCTATGGGAAAGCTTTCTTTGGAAAAAATCGATGATAGCTTCCAATGCAAGAGATATTATATATGCGGTAAATATAAGATAGATGATGTTCAAGGATTGGAACGTGATATACGCAAGAAAAATCACAATCATACCGATGATCCGGAATTTCAAAAACGTCCTATTAGTGAAAGTGAACTGATATCTTTGTTTTTTCTCCTCAGTTTTAAATTGAGTGATCTCTTTTTCCAATTTTTCAAGTTCAGTCAATTGTTTCTTGTTGTCAGATTTAATAGATTTGAAAAAATCAGAGCCGCCTTTGATAATCTTATGAATGAATGCCATCGTGGTGAACTAAGGAATAAATGTTAATGTTTATACAGTTTGTCGTTGAGCCGTTTCCATGCCTTTTCGAATTCTTCCTGGATATACTTAATTGTATCTTTTTTTGAAAAATTTGCAATTTTTTTCTCTATTTCCGGGACGCGGTCCTTGGAAAGTACAATGAAAAACTTATAAAAAGCGTCGTTTATCGGATATTTCACGAGATTATGCTGTTGGACACGCTCTATGATTGCCCTTTTGATGATATGTCTGAGGACGGATTTTTTTGACAATTTGATGGTGACATGGCAAGAAATCTGGTTGTATTTGACTCCAGGATATTGTTTGATATAAAAAAATCCGAACAATCCTTGGCTGAGGTACTGTCTTTTCCTAGTGATAAAGATTACATCCTTTCCCGTCAATCTCTGTCTCTTTGGTAACAAAGCAGATTATGTTATAAAATAAATTTAATAGATATTAATAAATTTCATCTTCGTTCATTCCTGTATTCCATGTTTTGCAGCCATTCCCGCATTGATCTCCAGCACGTAGTTCGCAAATATTTCCGGCTTATAGACGGGGCAGGGATCCGCCGTACATGGCTGAGCAGTAATTATTTTCACTACATTCAGCTGATCATCAATTCGAAGCATATCCAATGGAATCAATGTATTTTTCATCCGGAAATCATAGAAGTCGGATTTTGGGAAGATAAACAACATCCCACTTTGTTCCTCCATAGAAGAACGGTACATCAGCCCTTTCTCCTGTTCAGCTTGTGTGCGAGCCAGCTCTACCATAAAACATCGATCACCACCGCATACCCTAGGCTTATAATCTACATCATCATGATTCCGATTGATATTCTTACCAATGAATATCATTAAGATCGCTAAAAGGAGTCAAATCGTGACCCAAATCCAGGATATATGCTTCAAAAAGTTTCGTTTGTTTTTCATAAATTTTTTCGTAAAGTAAAAGACCCTATTTATTTTATTATTTTTATTCTCATGAAACGTCCATTAAAATATCTCGTAATGTTTCTTGTTATATTGGTTTGTGTATACGGTTTTTGGTTATGGTTGCAATATAAATGAGCTACCGTCATCAAACAAACCACCGCTTCCATCATGACCGAGCTCCAAACCGTAGGAAAATTAGAAACCGTCAAAAAGACCTTCACCAAGACCATCGAGGGAGAACAGCAATTAGCATCACTCATTCCGGGTATCGGTGTGGATGAAATCATCAGCAGTGCATTATTCAAGGATAAAATGGTGCTGGATGTAGATGGAGAAGTAAGCGCCGGATATATGATCAAAGATGTAGCAAGTGGAGATGTTGCAGTTTCTCGTGACGGAACCGTTACCATCGTCCTCGGAGAACCTCAGGTATTTTGAGTGACGCTTACGGGTACGACCAAAAGCACCAAGCTCGGCATCGTTACCCAAAAAGACATAGATATGGAAAATCAGCTCAGAGAAAAAGCAGGTGAAATGATCCTCCAGGATGCACTCAGCGGAAATATCCTCCAAGATGCAAAAAACAACGCGCAAATTGCCTTACAAAACCTCTTCCTCCAAACTAACATACAGATAAAAAACGTTATCATCAAAGGAACCGGGGATATAAAGTAAAAATATCGATTTTCATTTGAAATTGGTATGGGAATTCATATATGTTGTCATTGGTCATTTTTTTAGTTTACTAAGTTTTTTTATAATGCCAAAAAGAAAACCAGAAAACAAGCGGATAGAAGTTATCCTCTTGCAAAGCGATAAGCACCTCGGGGAAAAATTCGAAATCATCAAAGTAAAGCCTATTTTTGCCAGAAATGTCTTGTTACCGAAAAATATCGCGGTCCTCGGAGACGCAAACAACAAGAACAAATTCGCTCAGAAGATGGCAGCTGCAGAAGTCGATAGAAAAAAGAAAGCTGCGGGCTTGGACGATCTTTTCGTAAAACTTCACAATGATGGAGGTATTACGCTGGTCAGAAAAGCTAACGCTGAAGGAACCTTGTATGCAAAAGTCGATGAGAACGATATAGCGACCGCTATCAACGAAGTGTATGGGACAGCCATCGAACCACATTATTTAAAGCTTAAAAAGAAAATCACTGCGCTTGGAAACTTCACCGTTCCATTCTTGTATAAAGAACTCAAAAAGGATGTAGCCGTCAAAGTCGAACAGGATCCAGAAGAAGCAGAAAAATTAGCGAAACATAAAAGTTCTAAAACCGCTAAAGCGGAACCAGATGAAGAAGTGAAAGTGAAGAAAACAAGAGACGAGATAGCCAAAGAGAAAGAAGCAGCTAAACAAGTTAAAAGAGCTGAAACCATCAAGAGATTGAAAGAGAAGTTCAAGGACTAAAAATAGACGAAAAGTTGCCGAACGGTTGCTAAAAGATAGCTAACTTTAGGCAATATTTTAGCGCGAAGCGTTTGTCGTGAGTCCGACAGGACGAATATTAGTCTAAAGAAAGTTGAAGCATAACCATGCTTATCATATTCCCGCTTCGCGGGAGTGAAAATCCGCCTAGGCGGATTTTTTTTATTAAAAAAACCGTGTGAACACACACGGTAGATGTCAAGAACTTTCAAGGGATTTTCTCTTATCATAATGATATCTAAAGATACCTAATGTTATGATAAATCCGATAGGGAATACATAGACATTTACTATTACCCAGGATGAGGTGGTAATACCTACTCCTATTGTCGCCATTATGATCAGTATAAACATAACAGCCAGTACGATACCCATGATACCTACACATTTGTAATAATGCTTTCTTGTTCTACGCAGAACGCATAATTTAAGCAATAACCAGAACATATAGTAGAATGCTACATCAGCAACGAAGACTATCCAGGGCCGGTTACCTATCAATCCTCCTATCATCAGAGAGCATACCAAGAACACGCCTATAACCAGGATAATGGGAATCCATCGCAACAACCAGCTGCCAAGATCCGAAATGTTTTTTATAATTTTTTTCATAATTTTTTATTTTTTTGTTACTTATCTTATATTTATTTACTGATAAATGTCAACCTCACTTACCAGTGGATTTTGGGAGCGAATTTTCTATAAAGCTACTATTTATTCTTCGATATCTCTATGTTTCAATTACAATCATCATATAAACCAGCCGGAGATCAGATCAAAGCCATCGAGCAGATCAAGAAGCTTTTTGAAAGCGGAAAAAATAAGGCTACCCTACTCTGAGCGACAGGAACCGGAAAGACGTTTACCATGGCGAATATGATCCAGCATTTACAGAAACCGACATTAATCATTTCACACAATAAAACACTTGCTGCGCAGCTTGCAACGGAGTTCAAGTATTTTTTCCCGAACAACGCCGTGCATTATTTTGTTTCCTATTTTGATTATTACCAGCCGGAAAGCTATCTGCCGGACCAATGATTATATATAGAGAAAGAAGCTACCATCAATCAGGAAATCGAGATGTACAGACTAGCAACCATGGCTTCATTGCTTACGAGGAAAGATGTGATAGTAGTAGCGTCAGCGTCTTCGCTCTACGGTCTCGGACAGAAGAGATTCTTCGAAGAAAACTGTCTGCAATTCGAAGTAGGCAAGCAATACAAGTTCCGTGAACTTAAAAAGCAGCTTCTCCATATGCAATATAAACCTATTGTTTCCAAGATAGAACACGGAATGTTTGAATTCAAATGAGATATTCTGGATATCTTTTCCAGTACGGAGAAATTCGTGTACAGATTGCATTTCAACGAAGAAGTGCTTGAATTGATCGAACTGAAAGATTCATTAACCTTTGAACATAAAGAAAATAAGAATAAAGTGACGCTTCGGCCAGCGACGCAATTCTTGCAGGACGTCTCAGATCTGGATACCATCTTGGAACAGATGAACGCTGAAAAAGAGCTCAGAGTGAAGGAATTTGAGAAACAATGAATGCTTGTGGAAGCTGAAAGGATAAAGAAAAGGGTGGAATACGATATCAGGATGATCAAGGAAACAGGATTCGTGAATGGAATTGAAAATTACTCATTATATTTTGACAACAGACTTCCTGGTGAACCGCCAAACACGATTTTCGATTATTTCCCGGACGATTTTCTATTGATCATCGATGAATCGCATATGACATTACCACAGTTGAGAGCCATGCCAGGAGGTGATAGATCAAGAAAAGCGAATCTTATAAAATACGGTTTCAGACTTCCTTCAGCGGTCGATCATAGACCACTCAGATTCGAAGAGCTTGAAGGAATTTTGGGCTGGAAAGATCTGAAAGATATCGTCCTAGATCAAGCATTTGATATTAATTCGAATGTATCGAATACGCACGTAGAAATCTTCAATAAATATAAGAAGATGAAAGAAGCGCGTGGAGAAAATCAGTTGATCACGTTGGTCAAAAAGCATAAAAAAGACGCGAAATCCATTTTCTTGTCTGCTACACCTGCCGAATACGAGCTGAAATTATCCGACAAAATCGTGGAACAGATCATCAGACCGACATGATTGTTGGATCCGATTACCTACGTCTATCCAAAATCAGGAAACTACGATTCACTCATCCTCAGTCTGGAAACATTGATGAAGAAAAAGCCTCATCTCAAGGAATTCATGAAATGATATTCACTGAAAGATGGTATAGAGGAAGTGTTTAGCAATGACTAAATATATGCAAAATATACTAAACTTTTCACTGATAAACTTGTGATGTACCAAAAACCTGGTAGACAGCCAGTATTTTCTTGGTCGTCTTTTTGATATGAGTTTGAAGACACCCGAATATCAGTTGAACTATTTTACGGATCCGTTCGATAAGAAAACTGAAATAGTTTTCGTGAATACCTGTGCGTTCATTTCTTCAGGAAGAGACGAAGCTGAAGAAACCGTGAAGAAACTTTTGAAAGTGAAGAAAACTGTTTACCTTATGGGCTGTGCAGTACAGTATTACAAGAAGTTACAGGGAGCAAGGAGCAAGGAGCAGGAACCTGCAACCTGGAACCTGCAACCTAGTTCTCTTCACTATCTTTCACGAGGTGATATGAACAAGGTGAATCTGAAAAATATTATGCAATGATATGACAGCAAAATCTTTGGAAATTTTGAATTCGGCAAAGGACCAAGAGTATATACCAACATCGAACAAAAGTTTGAATATCTCAAAATCGCTGAATGATGTGACAATCATTGCACCTTCTGTATCATTCCGAAACTCAGAGGAAGACAAAAATCATTGCCGATAAAGAAAATCGTTGCTGAAGCGAAGCAGATGATCGTGAATGGAATCCAGGAGATAATTTTGATAGCGCAGGATACGACAAGATATTGAACTGACATATATTGAAAACCAAAGTTACTGGAATTGCTGAAAAAGTTGGATGCAATAAAGTGAAATTTTACCTATAGACTTCTCTACCTGTATCCGGACATTGTCACGCTAAATCAAGTCAAGGAGATGAAAAAATTGAAAAAGTTCATACCGTATTTCGATATCCCATTGCAACATATAAGTTCGAATGTCCTGAAAAAAATGGGAAGATTCTATGATGAAGAATATATAAAAGAATTTTTGGATCAGATCAAAAGATCCTTTCCCAGCAGATTCATCAGGACGAATCTCATCATCGGATTCCCCGGCGAGACGAAGAATGATTTTGAAAAATTACTGAAGTTCGTAGACGAAACGAAGTTTGATAATATAGCGCTTTTTGAATATCATGACGAGCCTTTGGCTGCTTCCAGCAAATTAGCGAATAAAGTCGATGGCCATGAAATCAGAACGAGATTCACCAAGATCAGACAGCTTGTGAATAAACAATTATTGGAAAGCGGAAATGCAAGAAAGTGAAAACAGGAAATCGGTTATATCATGGAAATTAGTTCCCCCACCCTTAATCCCTCCCCATTACATGGAGAGGGAAATAAGAAATCACCCCTCTCTAAGAATTGGAGAGGGGCCGGGGGTGAGGAAACTCTCGTCGTAAGGCCACGATTACATTGTCCGGAAATCGATAGCTACGATGAAATTCCTATCAAAAATGTCATAGGGAGCTTCGAGAGCAAAAATGAGTTGGAAATAGGCGATAAAATCATATATTCAGTGTAATGTGCTTTAGCATCTAATAATTTTCTCATGCCACTTACACCCGAGCTTCAAAGCATCGTGGATGCATTTCAGAACGAGAAAATCGTAGCGTTGCTCGCACCGAGTTTTCCGGTGGATTTCTCCTATCCGGAGATCATCATCAACCTCAAGATGCTCGGCATCCAGAAAGTAGTCGAACTCACCTATGCAGCCAAATTGATCGATGAGGAATATGAGAAGATACTCAAAGCGAATCCCGACAAGCAATATATCTGTCCGAACTGCCCTACTATCGTCATGATGATAAACGCGAAATATCCGGAACTCAAGGAATATATCATCAATGTTGCTTCGCCCATGGTCGTCATGAACAGGTTCGTAAAGAAGGAATACGGACCAGACTACAAGACCATATTCATAGGACCGTGTCTGGCGAAGAAAATGGAAGCGAAACACTACGATATAGATTATGCGATAACGTTCAAAGAGTTACAAGACATCTTCGATTATAACAAAGAGAATAATATCGCTCCGAAAGAATTCACCTATTCCGTGACCGAAGACGGTACGCCGGATTTCGATAAGTTCTACAACGATTATACAAAAGTCTATCCGCTTGCAGGAGGCGTTGCTACAACCATACATATCAAAGGCGTAGTTCAGAAAGAACAAGTCATCATAGCTGACGGACCTGCAAATCTCGATGCAGCATTCCAGGAATTCAAGAACAACAAGAATATCAGGTTCCTCGATATCCTCGCCTGCGAGTGATGATGCATCGGCGGTCCCGGCATGATGTCCAAAGCGCCGTTGGAAGAGAAGAAACAGAGAGTCTTAGCCTACAAGCAATACTGCAGAAAAGATAAGATATGATCCAAATTCGGCAAGTTCGAATACGCCGAAGGCTTAGACATAACTAGATAAATTTAATGAAAAATTAAAAAATTAATAATGAATAATGTTGGTATTGTATACTTATTAGCTATTGTAAAATTACAATAGTCCATTAGTTTAAACAAATCCTACATTTTTCATTTTTCACTATTCATTATTCATTATGTTGAGTTTATATATCCACATCCCCTTCTGTGCAAGCAAATGCGCCTATTGCTCCTTCAATAGCATGCCGATAGATTTTTCCGATACGCTGATTGATGAATATATCGAAGCATTAAAAAAAGAGATCGATCATTATGCTGATACCATAGAAGATAAACAATTGAAAACCTTATATATCTGATGATGAACTCCGAGCAGGATCTGATCATCAAGGATCATCGACATCATCGAACATATCAGGACCAATTTCGATTTCGAAGAACTGGCGGAAATGAGCATCGAATTGAATCCGTATCCTGAAGAAGAGGTTTTGAACTTCGTACAGGATCTGAATAAAAAATATAATAAGATCTCCAGACTGAGATACAGTTTCGGTATCCAGAGTTTCGACGACGAAGTCTTGAAGATAACAGGAAGAGCGTATAATTTTTCCAGCATTGTTGAGTTTCTAAGAGCATTGAGCAAGTACAAGCAGGAAAATAATGTATTTAATTTCGATTTCATCGCCTTCGGAAAATTCCAGGTCAGCAAGAATGGATTCAAACAGCTCCGGCATGAATTCAAACGCGACTTCTTCCAGAACTTCCTCGCTAGCTGATTCGCTGACAGTATCTCTTTATATACCCTAGAAAACATCAAAGACAAGCTATGTCCGAAAATCTATTTCGGGACTGACGAAGAGATCATGGAAGAATTTCTGATCCTGAAAGAGATGGTCGAGAATGAATGATTCGCAAGATATGAAATATCGAATTTTGCTCATGCCGGCAAAGCATCAATCCACAATATGGTCTACCGGAATATGGAACCGTATATCTGATTATGACTCTCAGCCTCATCGTTCTTCGGTAACAAAAGATGGACGAATACGTGAGATATCAAGCAGTATATTCAAGGAGAACGGATCGATAAAAAAGCAGTCCAAGTATTGAATGAATCAGATCTATTGATTGAAGAATTTTTTCTCAGACTGAGAACCAGAGAAGGAATCGCCGACATCAACAAATTTATTTCTGTCCTTGTTCCGAACCACGAATCATTGTTAAAAAATTACAAAAATGAATGACTAATCCTTTTTGACTGAACTAAATTACAGCTTACCGATGAAGGGATGAACGTATATAATTCCATAATCACGGATTTATTGATAAAAATATAAAGAAAAAAACCTCTTGCGATAAACACAAGAGGACCTCATTAGTTCAGCTTCCTAGCAAACTTTTCTTTGTCGCTCCACCGAACAAAATAAGTAATCATTAAGATTACGTCTCCAACCTTTCTGACTGATATAATCCATATATAAATGTATACTAATTGCAATGTTTTTAGCAGAAATCTAATAGTTGACTTTTATTATAAAATAAGTATAAGATATAAAAATAAAAACACCCTAAAGTATATGAAAAATTTATTCTTATTATTAGCCATTCTTTTTATCATGGCTGGATGCCATAGAGAAAAGACACAGGAAGAAAAAAAAGACAGTGAGATGACCGCGATGATACATAAAATGAAATATAATGAATATCGCGACATCGAAAACCTTCAATTCGGTTATCTTATCGACCGCATCAGAGCGAGTGAAAGAATGGGGAAGGTTGTACAATTAGGCGAAGAGGAATTCGATGTTTTTCACTACAACGACTCTACCGATGCTTATCCTTACTGTTTGGAGGGTAAAAGATATACTCTCTGCATCAATCCTAAATCCATATTTCCCGATCACTTCACGATCATGAAGACATGGAACGAAAATCAGGACCAGTATAATGAATGATATTTATGGAGCGTGTTCGCTCCTTTTTTTGTTAACAGAAATACACTTGCAAACTTGCTCAGAAAGTATATCTTAAGTACAGGATAATATGATTATCCTATTTTTTATTTACTGCCAAAACCCATGAGATTAGATGGAAAAAGTATCCAGGCCGCTATCATGCAGCTTGTTGATGATTATAAATTCGATCCGTACCAAGTCCTTGAGATCGTCAAAGCAGGGATCAAATCAGGATTCAAAAAAGATTATCCTCAGTACAAGAAATCCGATATCATCGTAAACATCGAGAATGATGGAACCGTAACTATTTATAGAGAGCTTGAAGTAGCGAAAGAAGTTGAGGATCCTGAAATACAGATCACGCTCGCTGATGCAAAAAAAATCAGAAAGGATGTAAAAATGTGAGAAAAATTATTGATCAACGTCACTCCTGATACGCTTGAACTTTCCAGGATTGCTGCTCAATCTGCAGCTCAGACTATCAAACAAAGTCTGAAAGCCATCGAGAGAGAAAGATTCTACGAGAAGTTCCAGAATAAGCAGTGAGAATTATTGAAAGCGAGAGTCATCAGAGTGCATGCTGATAGTGTGATTTTGGATATCGAAGGAACAGCGGTCGTATTACAGCCGGATGGTCAGATTCCGAATAGGATGTATGAACCAGGTGAAGAAATATTCGTCTTATTGAAACAAATCTCCAAAGGACAAGGCGGTATCGTCCTTGAAATCACTCAGTCCACTACAGAATATATTGAAGCTATCTTGAGAAAAATCGTACCGGAACTTGAAGAAGGTGTCGTGGCTATCGAAAAAATCGTAAGAATTCCTGGAAGAAGAACAAAAATCATCGTCTACTCCAATGAAGAGAAAGTCGACCCGGTCGGAGTGATGGTAGGAAGCAAGGGAGATAGGATAAACACCGTGCTTTCATTGCTCGATGGAGAAAAGATAGACTTTATCGAAGATGTGGAAGATCCGATACAATTGATCAAAAACTGTCTCAAACCGGCACAGATAAATAACGTAGAGCTCATCGATAACAAAGCTATCGTGACCATGGATGAAAGCCAGAAAGCGCTCGCTATAGGAAAATGAGCTTCTAACGTGAAGTTAGCTACACAGATTACAGGATATCAGATAGAAATCAGATAATTCTTACTATCAGATAAACATCCGCATAATGTGGATGACAAACAGTTGCCGAAAGGTGGCTGTTTTTTTTATGAGCGATTGTTCGGCAATCTTTAGTCTACCTTTCGTCGCAATCTTTGATTGCTTACCTATCGAAAAATTTATCGATATCTTTTTTTTCCGTTTTGATGAAAAAAGGTCTTCCATGCTGGCAAACAAAGAGTCCTGGAACACCGGCAAATCCATCTTTCACTAAATTCGTCATCTCAGGCAGAGAAAGCCTATCTCCTGCTTTGATGGAAACCTTGCAGGCATGCGTAGCGAAAATTTTGTCTAAGATATGATCAAAGGTGATGGTGTCCAAATATAATATGGTATTGAATAATTTTTCCATATCTATTTTGTAGACGGAAAATACTTGCGGTACGGAATAGATAGCAACCTTATTTTCTCCTATCATGGAAACATCGAATCATAAGGCATTGATTTCATCAAGTTTTTCGTCGAGATTCGGGATGTTGGTGACTTCAATGGTAATAGGTTGAAGCAGGATTTCCGAAGAAGGTCAGTCAGGAGTTTTTATTCATGCTTTGATATTTTCAAAGAGTATCCTTTCCGCTAATGCATGCTGATCAATATAATACAATGCGTCAGCAGATTCCATAATAATGTAAGAATTCCGTAATTGCCCGATGACTTTGTAATCCCCTATTTCTTTGTCTCGCAACTGCTCTTGTTCGCTCGGTGAAAACATATTCGCTTGCGTCACGCTTGCAAAATCCTGGACGCCGAACATGGATGCTGATTCAGGAGCAGGACTAGAGACCTCCATCCTGGAAAATTGCTGGGATATCGTAGATATCCTTTGTTCTCATAAAGCTTTCTGGACATTGGAATATACTGCGTCATATACTTTTCTGGAGTCGGCGAATTTTACTTCAAGCTTTCTCGGATGCACGTTCACATCAACGAAACTCGGTTTCGCGTCTATCATAAGTAAAGCTAGCGGATATTCACCCGGCGCTATCTGTCTGTAATACGCGTCCATGAGCGCTTTTCTGATAACCTTGTCCTGGACTGGTCTTTTATTGACATAGATCTTGATATTTTCCGCTGATCAGAACAAGAGCTGTGCATTTCCTACGATACCGTAGAGCGATAATTCTTCCCCGGTGTGCTGTAATTCTTTGATATGTTTTGATCGGTCTTTTTTGTAAATATCCGTAATCCTCTCCATCAAAGAATCCCTCGGCTTAAGGTCAAAAATCACCTTCTCGTTCTTTTTGAACACGAAAGTTTTGTCTGGATGCATGAGTGCGATATCTACGACATAATTGTAGCAATAGAAGAATTCCGTCTGTGAAGATTTGAGAAATTTCAGCCTTGCAGGTACGTTGTAAAATAAGTCTTGAATGGTCACTAAAGTACCATGAGCGAATCCGACAGGCTGATGCTTGATGATGGGATCCATTCATACTTTGGTCATTTTGGTCCCTATCTCGCTATATTCGGTTTTGGAAATGATGGTCGTCTTGCTGACTTCCGCTATACTAGCTAAAGCTTCACCACGGAAACCGTAGCTACTCAAGTTGAACAGATCCTGCTCGCTATAGATTTTGGAGGTCGCATATCTTTCAAACAAAAAATCCATATCTGACAATTCGATTCACGATCCGTCATCTTCGACACTGATAAGTGATTTTCATCAATCATGAATATCTATCTTGATCGTTGTTGCTCCCGCGTCCAAGCTATTTTCCACTAATTCCTTGAGGATGGATGCCGGCCTTTCTACGATTTCCCCTGCTTTGAGCCTATTGATGAGATATTCTGGAAGTTTGCGTATAGCCATATCGATAAAATAATCTAAATTTGTAAATGAGTTTTTACTAAAATACCTTGATTTTTCAACCAGGAATAACAATACTACATCACAACCAAATAATCAATTTTGAATTTTAAATTTTAAATTTTGAATGTAGGATTTGTAAAGTTATGGACTATCATTATACTGCTAAGTAACTATAGGTCATAATAGAACTTATACCATCATTCAACATTTAGCATTCAACATTTAGAATTATAGTTGTTATGGAGTATATAAGAGCATTATTGAAAAAATATCCAAATCGCATCAAATACGGAATTTTGATTCTGGATATTTTTGCGATGATTATCGCTATTAGGACCTACGTCAATTATGTCTCCATCGAAACCGCTATCGAAGACGCGACTCTGCAACAACAGCAAAAAACTGATGAACTTGCATTTACGCAGAACTTTCTGGTCAATTACGAGAAATCCGACTATGCTAAATATTTCCTTGAACATGAGAACAACATGCTTTTGTGAGACGAATATATCATCAAATTCGAGGAAATGTACCAGAAACAGCAAGCGAACACATGAACCACGGCTACCGCTCTTAATTACGACGATACTGAAATCAAAACTCCTCAGCAATCACGGCAAAAGTTTATCCTCGACAAGATCAATAAATAATAGTTGAATTAGAAGCTTAGATGCTTAGAATAATACCGTTGCAGATTGCCACATGTCCCGATAAATCGGGACGCCTCATATTGTTACAGATTGTAGTAATATTACGACAACCTGTAGCTATCTGAAGCAACCTGAAACAATCTGAGACGAATATCTACTAAATCTACTACAAAATCTTTTATACTTTAATGCTTTTTAGTATGAAAAAAATCATCTCTCTCCTCACCATTACATCGCTTTCTCTTTTTGTGATAGCATGATGTGCCAGCAAAAATAGCGTAAAAGTGTGAAATATGATCTCTATCACCTATACTGCTACCTTTTCCGACGGACAAATCTTCGATCAGAATACCGCGCAGAAACCGCTCATGTTTACGGTAGGATCAGGACAAGTAATCCAAGGATTGGATGAAGGTGTTGTAGGGATGAAAGTAGGAAACACCAAAACCGTCACTATCAAACCTGAACAATGATATGGAAAACTCTATGATGCAAATCAGATACAGAAAGTCTCTCAGCTTATCTTCGACAAGCTTAGCATCACGCCAAAAAACTGAACAACGCAAAAATTAGGCGATATCGAAGGAGTCGTGAAATGAACCGAAAAAGATGAAAGCGGAAATATCTTAGTCCTTTTTGATATCAATCCTAGACAGACACGAGATACCTTGAAATACAAAGTCACTGTCCTCGCAAAACAACAATAACATTTTAGCGTTTTAAGAGCCTGGTATGCAGCTCTTCAAAAGAGTCTTATTGTCCCTTTTTCCTGACGAAATAGTTGCACAAACCATCAACCCTGCAAGTATGTTTATTTCGTTTATTTCGACGAAAGAATTTTTTTCCGTCATCAACAGGAAGATCGTAGAAAACTATAAACTGAATCTTTTTGACGTTACGCTCGATCCGTTCGAGTTCAAGATAGGATTCGGCGAAAACCAGAATATCAAACCAAAAGATATAGATGCCTATTATAGCTATTGTTCCACAGCGAATCTGAATGGCTATAGATTTTTCTCGCCAGCGAATATTGCGAACAATTTATCATTGGTCGTGGCCTTGTATGTCAAAGACATCTTCAGAAAATATCCGCCTGAATATTATCTCAATTTTCTCTATACCATTTTTCTGCTCAGCTTCGTTTTCTTGGCAAGGATCAAGATATTCCCGTACAAGGACAGGGAAAAAAACTATAACCGGTTCGTAGAGACGATGTTTTCCTTCTATGAGTTCGTCTTCCAGCAAACAGGAAAGAAAGCTGATCCTGTCATCGTCAAAGCATTAAAAAAAGAATTATTGAATCAGATAGAATTGTTCTTCCTGCTCTTTGCCGTGTATAAGAATTTCAACGGCATCTTCGTTCATCCGAACGTCACGGACAAAGACGTCTATTCCTGGCTGTTTTACGATGAGCTCAAAGGCGATGCCAAGACGATTTACGCAGAATTCGTAGCGAACCACAAGGAGTACACGAGTAAAAAGAATTTTTCCGCTGTGGAAACCAAAATCATGCAATCAATCCTTCCTGCTGATATATTACTCAGATACCTCTTTATCGATTCCGATATGTTCCTGATCACGGATACCGTGATTTCCAAGCTTTTCGACAGGAAAATCCTCGATACGTTCATCAAAAGTTTCCGCAAGGATGATAGCCAGCTTGAAAATTTTTTGCTCTATATCACCGATTACAGGAACTTCAAAAAGAATTTTTTCTGAGGTGTCCAGAAATACATGATTACGACATTCAGGGATCAAGATACGAAATGACCTATCAAAGAAGACCTTGACGATCTCATGTCTTCTATCTGAGAAGATATAGAAAATATCGAGAGTTTCAAAATTCCGGAAAGGATAAAAAAAGAATCCAAGATGATGGAAAAACTTCTGAATTTTTATATCACCCTGATCGGATGATCATGGGTTTCCAGGGGTGACAACTTTTTTTTGAGATTATTCAGGAAACCCATCATCCAGCAGATGAGCAAGGTCGATGACCAACTCGATGAAAAAAATTACACGCTGTTGTATTATGGATGACTCCTCTATCAGTATGGGAAAAATGTCTTCTTTTATAAACATACGGCTGAAAATGTCAGAGCAGGAAAACAGAAATTCATTTTGCCGCACATTACGAACATCAAGAATATTTATTCCAATATCAGCTTACTCAAGTCCTTTGATGAGACCTTCCTCGCAACGATTCTGCAGGACATCAATCCCAAGGACATCAGATTGTATATCAAGAACAAGAAGATTATCGAACTCTTCAAATGACTCATAGGACAAGAGATTTCGTGAATGGTGAAAACATCGGATAGCAAATTCATCGAAGCTGTCTATCAGGATATCGCGAAAAACCTGGAGCATAAAGAATTCATCAAAACACTCAAAAAGGAGCTGACCGAGCAGGATATCTATCGCATCAAAGAAAATATCTATAACCTGGATTTTTGGATCAGCAAGAAATTTTGTAGAGCGCTATCGGAACATAAAATCCTTCTCAAAAACGATTATTCTGATCTGGTGATCGTATGAATCTTTTCCACTATCAGGGAAACGCTCTTCGGATTCCTGATTTATCTCACGTATCTGAGGGATGAAGCGAGCAAAAAGAATATCAACATTGATACCGAACTTCTTATCAGACTCTACATCCAGGATATCTTGAATATCGATGAATATTATCAGCACAAAATCGCTGGTATCATCAATGATCTCCAAGCTGATTTCAACGAGATTATCAGACACCGGATAGAAATCGACGATAATAAGGACTATCTCAAAATCGGCTACGACAACCGGATATTTTTCAGCAACAAAAGCCTTGAAGATACCAAGAAGAAAATTATCAGTGAGGACATCATCCGGTTCAAATGATTTCTTAAGAATATCACGTACTACAACAAAAG
>CAIVEC010000014.1 GCA_903904875.1 uncultured bacterium
AAAAAAGGCCATAAAAGATAATGTGGATATGATAAAAGTAACTGAGCTAAATTGATTTCCTATGAATGAAGAAATATACAAGCCAATCAAAGAAATGCTTTTAGGACTTGAAAAAGACAAGAAAATAGAAATAAAGAGAAAAGATAAAAACGTCAAAAATTTCTGATTAGCATTTAAGAATTATAAAATAAAACTCGCTATTTTTAATGTTATAGATTAACTCTTATGAAACTCTCTTACATGACCCGTAAATCGCTACTCTACAAAACAGCAGTTGAGTACGGAGATTGGACTATAAATCACATCGAGTGATGTACTCATTGATGTACATTTCCTTGCTACGCCATGATGCTCGCCAAGAGATTTTGAAGGATAAAAACGTATGATGAACGAAGAGAGATTAGACTTGTAAAAAATAGTCTAGAATTGCTCGATAAGGAAATACCTAAATACAGAGATCAGATAAAGTTCGTGCATATGTGCTTTATGACGGATCCTTTTATGTATGACAGCAAGAAAAAAGAAGTCATTCCAGAAGTTCAGACAATGACATTGAATATCATAAAAAAGCTGAATGATAACTGAATAAAGGCGACAGTACTGACCAAATGATTGCTGCCAAAAGAGATAATAAAGATGAATCTATCAAAAGAAAATGAGTATGGGATTACCTTAGTTTCGCTCAATGAAAAATTCAGAGATAGATTCGAAAAATATACTTCGACATATAAAGAGAGGATAGCTTCATTGAAAAAACTGCACGATGCAGGTTTGAAAACCCGGATAAGTATGGAGCCATTCCCTACGCCTGAACTCGATGAGTCTCTGAAAAATCCTAAAGGATTCGATAAACTTCTGGAATCGATATCGTTCGTAGATAAGATCATTTTCGGGAAATTGAATTATAACGTCCAAGTCACCCAGTTCAAATACTCTTGAGATTTTTATTATGATATGGCAGATAAGGTCATTGAATTCTGTGAGAGAAGAGGAATAGAATATCATATCAAGCAATGAACTCAGAGAAAATATAATGAAAAAACGGAAAAAGTTTTCGTGACTACTAAAGTATAAAATGTGCTTATAAATTAAATCTCTCTCTATGCCAGATTCTTCCGTCCACACCGACTATAGAACCCCGCAGCGAAATGTACGGGGCAGGCTCCCGGCTACGACCGGGGCAGGCTTAGAAAAAAGAACCGAACGCTTCGCGAGAAAAAATAGACGAAATCAATTCGGCTATATTCAGCTATATTTGGTTATTGTACGGTGTCCATAAGGATACCATCATTTTCTCTTGCAATTTGGCTATATTTGGTTATACTTGGTTATAATAGATTTTAGCCGAATATTTTGACCAAATGACAACGCTCGATAGACTCACAAAAAGATTGCAATTCTCTTTTGAGGATACCAATACGATCTACAAACTGATCAATGATATTGATAAACTCAATACCGCTTTTCAGATCACCGAAAAATTATCTCATCAGACGATAAAGAGACTCACACAATCTGTGCTTGTTACCTCATCAGGTTCGTCCAATCGTATCGAAGGAAATAAGATGACAGACGAAGAAGTGGAGATGTTGTATAGACATATGAATATCAAGAAGTTTAAAACAAGGGACGAACAAGAGGTGGCGGGATATCTTGAATTATTGGAACTCGTCTTTGAAAGTTATCAGGATATGAATTTTTCTGAAGGGGTGATTTTGCAGCTCCATGATATGATGCTTAAATATACCGAAAAAGACATAGGTCATAGAGGGAAATACAAATTCTGACCCAATAGGGTGGAAGCGAGAGATGAGAAAGGCAGATTGATCAAAGTCGTCTTCAATCCTACAGAGCCGGCAATGACGCCGATAGAGATGAAAGCGTTGATCCAACGGACTCAG
>CAIVEC010000015.1 GCA_903904875.1 uncultured bacterium
CTACATTAATTTCGTATTTAGATTCTAAATTTTGAACATGGCATTATCAAATATCCCACCCAAGGGAACGAGTGATCGATTTCCACAGGAGTTCACTGTGCGTAAATATATTTTTGATACGTGGAGAGCGGTTTGTAAAAAATTCGGATATGAAGAATATCTGTGACCATTGGTAGAAAATGCTGCTATACGGAGAGCAAAATCCGGTGAAGATATCTGATGAAGCGAACTCACCCTTATCACGGATAGGACAGGAAAAATAAGTGATCTTGCTCTCAGACCTGAGATGACACCTACCGTCACTCGTATGGTGAGCAGGATATATCTGCAGGAACCTAAGCCTATCAGATTTTTTTCTATAGCGAATTTTTATCGCAATGAAAGACCGCAGAGATGAAGGAATAGGGAATTCCGACAATTGAATATTGATATTTTCGGTAGTCATTCCTTGTATGCTGATTTGGAAATGCTACAGGTGGTCATAGAGAGCATGCTTGCTTTCCAAACACCGAAAAAATCTTGGATATTGTACCTCAATAGTCGTCAGATCATTGATTATATCATAGATACAGAAGTATGATTGGCTGTAGACAAAAAAACTGAAGTCATAAGACTTATGGACAAACGAGAGAAGCTGGAGAGAAATGATTTCATCGCTATGTTGAAAGATCACGGATTGAATGATAAGCAAATTGATACTATTGTGACCTATCTATCAATAGATGATATCCAGTCATTGCCCAAGAAATTCCCTCAAATCATCAAGAATCAATGATACAAGGATATGTCAGAGATATTCCTTAAACTTGAATCGTTATGATATACCTGATATTTCCAATTCAAATGAAGTTTGATCAGATGATTTGATTATTACGATGGTATCGTATTTGAGGTATTCGATCTGCATCAAGATAATAATCGTGCGATGTTCGGCGGATGACGTTACAATGGACTCGCTGAAATATTCGGAGGCACCAGTTTTCCAGCGGTGTGATTCGCTTCTGGAGATGAAGCTATGAAGCTCTTTTTGGAAAGCCGATGAATGATGGATACAATCCTTGCTCGTCAAAAAGACGTCATCTACTATATCCCTATGTTGGAAGAAGAATATTACGATACGTATTTTCAGATAGCCCAAACTCTGAGAAATACCTGAAACATGGTAGAACAATGATTGGAAATACAAGGAGTCGGCAAAGCTTTGCAATATGCCAACAAGAAAGAAATCTCATATGTTGTTCTTCTCGGAAAGGAAGAGATGAAGAAGAAAAAATATAAGATCAAAAATATGAAGACGGGTGAAGAGAAAGAGATTAGATTATAAAAATATATTTCTAAAGGAGAATATACATATTCTTGAAACAGAATATATAATCTCGACGTCGTAAAAAATTTCGATATCTCAACCTTTTACTGCGTCTTGATTAAAAAAAGACCGGTAGATACACCGGTTTTTCTCGTTGTTGGAATTTAATGTGGAAAATGTGGAGAGAGTACTCCTGCCAGAATACATATCCCATAGAAAACCACTAGTGATATACAGAATAACATAATGATTAAAGTTACTGGTCTTTGTCTGAAATAATTTATAAAATTTTTCATAATTTGACATTTTTATTTTATATGTTATAAATTTTTTATCAACAAAAACAACTGATTTTTCCCTTGTCCCGCTGTGCGGGATAAATGCGACATCAAAAATCTTTATGCACCGATTCTTGGTATAACTCTCGCATCCCCAAGAAGTCCGGGCGGTCGAGATAGGATTTTTGTGTCTTATTTTAGTAATGTCTTGATTTTTATGCTCAACTCTATACATTCGATAGGAGCAAGACACAGGGAGCATGGAGCAAAAAATCTGCAACTTGTAACTTGCAACCTGTAACTAATTTGTTTTATCATTGTTGTATAATATGTCATTGCTTCAGTTTGTCATCATACTTGCTGCCGTAGTGTTCATTCTATTCGGACTAGACCTCTATAAACGCAAAAAAATGAATGTCCTTCATTTCTTCGTGTTTTTTGTCGGTGGTGGAATGATTGTTATCTTTGCTTTGGATCAAAGTTTATTGGACCAATTCGGAAAATTCTTCGGTATCGCGAGAGGTGCTGATTTATTGGTATATATCTCACTCATCCTCTTATTCTACTTCTATATAGATCTGCTCAATAAGCATACCAAGGACAGATTTCAACTTACCAGGTATATTTCTCAGGAAGCTATCAATGAATGATATGAACAAAACAAGGACCAGATTGTCAATCGACACAATACCCATGAAAAAGATGATTTTATTTTCAATATCAGGGTGTATAACGAAGAAAAGGAAGTAGGCAAGGTCATCGATGAAATCATTCATGCAGGATTCAGAAAATTAGTCCTTATCAATGACGGTTCGAGTGACAATACCTTGCAGATACTCCAAGAAAAAAAGAAACAACATCCTGATACGCTCATTATCATTCTTTCTCATACCATCAATAGGGGAGGCGGCGCTGCAAATCAGACAGGATATAATTTCATCAAGAAATACGGCGATGAACTCAAAATTAAATGGTTTGTATGATTTGATGCTGATGGACAGATGGATGTCAAAGACATGGAAACCTTTATGAAACATATTCATGCTGACCAACATCTCTGATTGGATCTTGAAAACAAAAGACCTGATCTCTATCTCGGTTCGAGATTTCTTGAAGGAAGCAAGGTAGAAAATATGCCAGGATTTAGAAAAGTGATTCTCTGGATTGCAAAAATAGTTACGAGAATTTTTTATGGAGCGAAAATTTCTGATCCGCATAACGGATATAGAGTAATTGCTCTTCCTACGTTCAGAAAATTCGTCATCACTGCTGACGGCATGCATTACGCGAATGAAGTGAATGAGCAGATCAAAAGATACCATATGAAATATAGGGAAATACCTGTTCATATCAGATATACTGATTATAGTCTCAAAAAAGGACAGAAAAATTCCAATAGTTTAAAGTTGGCTATGGAAATGATTTACAAGAAAATATTTTTTAGATAATTTATATGTGATAGTATGATAGACTTAAAAAAGGTGCGTGATGACGTCGAAGGATATAAAAGAATTTGCCAGCATAAAGGCAAAAAAATCGATGTGGAATGAATTCTCGCGAAAGATGATCAGAGAAAAGAATTTCAACAGAAGATAGATACCATGAAACATCAACAAAGCGAATTAGCCTCTAAAAAAGACTATGATGGAGCCAAAGCCTTGAAATGAGAGGTCCAATGATTGGAAAAAAAATATCAGAAAATAATTACTGAGCTTGATAAGGAATTGCTGACTATGCCGAATACGGCTTTGCATCCTGATGTCCCTATCGGCAAAGATGAAACGGAAAATGTCGTTGTCAAAACGTTTGGAAAAGTCCCTAGCTTTGATTTTGAACCGAAAGATCATATCACCTTGATGAAACAGCATGATATGGTGGATGTGGAAAGAGGAGTGAAAATTGCTTGAGCCCGCAGCTATTTCCTCAAAGGCGATGGCATGCTTTTGGCGCAAGCAATTCTCCAATATACCTTGAAAAAACTTGTAGAAAAATGATTTACACCTATGGAAGTGCCGAATATCGTTAATACGGAATGTCTTGTCGGAACGTGATATTTGCCTGGCGGAGAAGATGACGCGTACTGGCTGGAAAAAGATAACCAGCGATTGATCTGAACATCTGAAATTCCTCTGACTGCGTATCATATGGATGAAGTCTTGGATGAAAAAGAATTGCCGAAAAAATATTGCGGCTATTCCGCTTGTTATCGCAGGGAAGCATGAACGTATGGAAAAGATACGGCAGGATTGTATAGACTTCATCAGTTCATGAAAATAGAACAAGTGGTCATTTTGCCTGAAGATGAAAAAATGTCTAACGAATATCATCAGCAGATTCTACAGAATGCTATGGATGTCCTTGATGATCTCAAAATCCCGTATCGTGTATTGCAGCTTTGTAGCTGAGATATGGCGATTGGAAAATATAACTCTCATGACTTAGAATGTTGGATGCCTTCCCGTACATCATACGGAGAAACGCATTCCGTGACGTCATTTCTCGACTTTCAATCACGTAGATTAAATCTTCGTTATCGTGATGCTGAATGAAAAGTGAAATATTGCTATACCATGAATAATACGGCTATCGCCACTCCGAGAATCCTTATCCCTATCATAGAAAACAATCAACAAAAAGATGGAACGATAAAAATTCCAGCGGTATTGGTACCGTATATGGGCAAAAAAATCATCGGAAAATAATATTTTTATTCATTGTATTCTCATGAAGACTGAAAAATCTTGTGGTGCTATTATTTTTCGTAAATATCAATGAGCTATCGAATTTTTGATTGTTCAACAAAAGCAAGGCGGTCACTGGTTTTTCCCGAAGGGTCATGTCGAAACAGGGGAGTCTGAAGAACAGACGGCGTTGAGAGAGATTTATGAAGAAATAGGATTGCAAGCACATATCCTTCCATGATTCAAAGAGATATTGTCCTATCATATCGATACTACGGATGTGGACAAAACGGTTGTATTTTTTCTTTGTACTGTTGCTTCGTGATCATTCACCATGGCTGATGAATTACAAAATGTAGCTCGATTGTCTTATGAACAAGCACTACAACAATTGACTCATGATAATGCTAAAGCAGTGTTGACGAAAGCGTATGCTTTCCTTGCAGCATCGTAAAATGATTTTAGAATTGAAAAGAAACATCGAATTCGTATATATGCAACACGGCCAAAATGGCACCTTGCTAGAGTGGTCCAATAGACGGGTCTGCAAAACCTTGGTTCGCCGGTTCGAATCCGGCAGGTGCCTTATATACTCTAGCTAATAGGACCGAGCGAAAGCTTCAGTTCCGTTGAAAAAAATCCTGGTGAATAGTCAGGATTTTTTTTATATGAGTGTTTTTTATAAATGCTTTATTTCCCTGTCCATCTGTTTTTTGATGTCCCTTTCTTTGAGGATCTGTTTTTTTTCCACTTTTCTTATGAGCTTAGCGACTCAGATTTTCAACTTAATCAAGCCGCGTTTATTGATGAATATCTCCAGCGGGATGATTGTCGTTCCTGATTTATCTAATGCAGCAGAAATTTTCGCTAATTCTTTTTTGGTAATCAATAATTTCCTTTTGCCTTTGGATTGATACCCAGGCACGAGCGCATGCGAAGTCTTTTCATACAGTGGCACGTCCATATTGAGGACTCGTAATTCTTTGTCTTCTAATCTCACAATACTGTCTTTGATATTCACATGGCTTGCTTTGATTGATTTGACTTCGTATCACTTCAAAATGATTCAGACCTCATATTCCTTGTCGATCTCATAATCGTGATACGCGTGTCTATTTTTGGTGATAAGCTTCATATGAAGACTAATGAATAATGAAAAGTGAATAATGAAAAATGTCGGACTTATTTTGTAATGGACTATTGTAAATTACTATAGTTTATATTAAGATAAATTCATACATTATTCATTATTAATTCTTAATTTTTAATTGTTTTTTAGCATCTACCCGGTTGATCTTCGTGTTTCCTGCTCAGAGATTGATATAGATATTTAGCGTCGTTTTGGCGGTTGCGATATTTTTTGATTGGAAATAATGTCCTGAAAGCGCATCAAATTCAGGCGTTTTAAGCATGCCTACAAAATGTTTATAATACATTATTACTCATACATCTTTTGGAATATCTATGTCGACATTAGCTGCAGTGCCTTGGATCTCTATTTGGTTCCCTGAAAGTACATTTCCTACTCTTATCGTGATATCATCTATTCCAGCGTGAAATTTGAGCATTTTCCGTTGAAAGGTGCCCAGATCGATGGTATGCAATCAGAGAAGATTTTTTACATAAAGAAGATCTATTATTTTATTGGTCGGTATAGTGAGATCGATATTGCTTGAGTGGTCTTGGAGTATGTTCCGATTGTTATCTTCATTGAGTTTTAAAAAGGCAACATTCGTGTTATTACCTGATGAAATCAATAAATTCCTATCTGAATTCCGTGTTCATTGGATAGCAGTATCTTCACCGCTTCCTTCAATGTACGAATTTCCCACCAATGTCTGGATATACAGATTTGTCCTTGTATCTTTGTCTGTTTTCGGAAGCGTATAGTTGATAGCTTCTCCTGATTTCCGTTTACTTGATGGATTGAGTGATGTATAAACGGATATAGTAAAGAGTCATCCCCACACTGCTAAGAAAATGATCAATCCGAATATCTTTCCGAATATCCCTCTATAACTCCGGATGATGATGGAACTCAATATGATGATGATAGGAAATACTTGATGGAGTTTGAAGCTATTTACTGAAAGCGAAATGATTCCTGTAGATTCTCCGAGCATGAGGAAGCCTATAACAAGCAATGCTATGATGGTCAACGTCCTGAAGAATCCGTGTATCCTTTGTTTCTTATAGACGATTTTTTCTACAATCTGAATGACAGGTTGTTGGATTATTTGTGGCTGTGGCGGCAAAGGTTCCTGCATTGGTGGAGGTGGAGGAGTATATGTCGGTACTGTTTCTTTGGCTTCAGAAAGATCTTCTTGTTTATCCTCTTTATCAAGATTTTTCCCTAATTCCTTTTCTACGAAATTTTTCGCTTCAACCATTACTGAGATATTACAAAACTAAAACGTGATGTCTTCCGATTTGATTCTTTTTTGTTTCATGCTATCTCTTTCCCTGATGGTGACGGTTCCGTCTTCCAGACTCTGATGATCAACCGTGATGCAATATGGCGTTCCGATCTCGTCTTGTCTGCGGTAAGACTTTCCTATATTTCCGCTATCGTCGAATTCGCACATATGATCTTTACTGAGTTTTTTGTAAATATCGTGAGCCATCTGGACCATTTTTTCATCTTTTTTTACCAACGGTATGACGGCGAATTTTATCGGAGCGATATTCTTATGAAATCTCGCTACGACTCTTGTCTGCTCAACTCCATTACCATCGGTATATTTTTCCTCGTCATATGCATCTATCATAGCAGTCAAAATAGCTCTCGTGAGACCTCGACTCGGTTCGATGACATGTGGAACATATCTTTTCCCTGTCAGCGGATCACTGTATTGCAAATCCTTGCCGGAAAATTTTATATGCTGGCTCAGATCATAATCTGTCCTATATGCGATACCTTGCAATTCTCCCCGTCCCCATGGAAATTCGTATTCCACATCAAACGTTCCTTTGCTATAAAACGCTAATTCTTCTTTATCATGCTCTCTGAATTTTAATTTTTTTTCACTGATTCAGATTTCGTCGATCCATCGCTTCTTACTTGTTTGCATCCATTCTTTGAACGCTTTGAGTCAGACTTTCTCGTCATTTTCTACGAAATATTCTATCTCCATCTGATAAAATTCCCTTACTCTGAACATGAAATTTCCTGGAGTGATTTCGTTTCTGAATGCTTTTCCTACTTGAGCGATACCAAATGGTATCCTGACTCTCATGGTATCTAAGATATTCTTAAAATTCACAAAAATTCCTTGCGCTGTTTCCGGTCTGAGATAGATATCCATTCATTCACCTTCAATCACGCCTTGTTCTGTTTTGAACATCAAGTTGAATTTTTTTGGTTCGGTCCATTCACTCGCTCAGCACACCGGACATTTGACTTTTTTGGCTCATAGAAAAGCGAATAAATCTTCCGCAGGTGTTTTTTCTCCCGCTCGGTTTTTTGGAAGCTCCTTATCCTTGGATTTCAGGAGAGATTCTTCAATCAGTTTATCTGCCCTAAATCTTGATTTGCATTTTTTACAATCAACTAATGGATCAGAAAAACCAGCTACATGACCTGATGCTTCCCGAACTTTTGGATTCATGAGAATCTGAGAATCTAGTCAGATGATATCTCCTCTTTCCTGAACGAAATATGTTCGTCGGCTATTTTCTATATTTCTTTTGATTTCCGTTCCATAAGGTCCCAAATCCCGAGCATTAGCTAATCATCCATAAATATCTGATCCTGGGTAGGCGAAACCTCTTCTTTTGGCTCGTGAAACGATAGTTTCTAGGCTAAATCACATAACAAAAAAAGTAATATACTAAAAAGTAAAGTATCATGAAGTATATAGGAAAAAGAGGGGGTTTTGCAATCAAAAAAGGGGGCAAAAAAAGTCCTCCAAAATTTGCAAATTTTTGAATTCCGAGTATAATTTGTGTAAGGAAGAAGGTCTTGCATATAACTATAATGCGATACACTATCAGTCTACTTGCTGTATTCTAGTGTTCTCACTATGGGTTTTGTATCTAAAAGTGCTACACAAAAACAAAAACAAAACTGCCTATTATTTTATCCTTTTTGTAGCATCAAGCTTTTACTTACTCCTTGTAGTCTTCATTAGCTGGTATAGTACTGTCAAAAACTGGTTTATACCTTTGTGTATATGTTGTTTGTATCGTATTGGTTGCGCATCCGCTTCGGTGGATACTGAAATCTCCGCTTTGCTAGTATAATAGCGAGGATCTGATTTTTGCAACGTTTTGTATACGAGTTCCTTCTTCCCTACCAAAAAAAACAGTCGAAAATGTTCATTAATATAGTCATAAAAAAGTCATCGAAAATTTGATACATTGTCCTTCAAAAATATAGTTCATGTTTTTGATTGAATAATGGATCAAATTAAGTCCATAAAAAAGTCATCTAAAATTTGACAAATAAAAAATTTGGGGTATAATTAGAATAAGCAATCTTCTCTCAATACCATATATTCGTTTTCTACTGATATATGCTATAGGAAGAAGGTCATGAATAGATACCGTGTTAACCCTTACCGGTTAGCATCGCTCATTAATCTACTGATTCCTGTACGCTGTGCACTTCAACGTTGTTATGATGAAATTAGCGTTATCATGATAATTATAGTACATGTGTTTATGGGTGTTAGTATAGGCTTGCCCTATATGCTGCTAATCAAAATGGTTTATGAGTAGGATGTTTTTGTTTCTTATTATAAAGTCTCTTTGTAGTAATTCTTGAACATCTTATGTCTCTTTATCGGCTTTCTTCCTTACCTACACAAAAACAAAAGATAAAATCGCTTCTATGCGATTTTTTTTCATTCTTGACTTGATAGGTCAAAAGTCTAGTATGACCATATTATTTATCTTCTGTTTTTTTTCACAGAATGAGTGATTGTATTTTTTGTAAAATAGTCGCCGGAGAAATTCCGAGCGTGAATATCCGAGAAGATGATGATTTTATCGCTATCTTTGATATCTTTCCTAATTGCAAAGGTCAGACTTTGGTGGTTTCCAAACAGCATTTTGATTCTGATGTATTTACTATAGACGATGATCATTATACCAAACATCTTCTGGCAGTCAAAAAAGTTATTTCATTGCTTAAGAAATGATTATGACTACAAAGAGTTGCAGCAGTAATGGAATGAATGTGAGTCAATCATGCTCATTTCAAATTATATCCTATGCATGGAGTAACAGGTGAATGGAAAGAATATATCTGAGGAAGAGAAATCTTCTTCGATGAATATCCTGGATATGTCACTACAGAAATTGGTCCTAAAGCTGATATGAACGAACTCCAGAAACTCGCTGAACAAATCAAAAAATAAATATTTTATCGTATTTCTTGCCATGCAGCAAAAAGAAACCATTGATAGATCATCTGAAGCTATCGCTCCTTGCACCAAAAAACAAGGAATCATAGTACGCACGTTAAAAAGCATTTTTTCTGTTTTCAAACATATACCGATTATCCCTTTCAGGGGATAATTTTTTTATTTTCTTACCACATATTTCCATGATTGCAATTCCAAAATTACTTTTGTTGCGGACGGTGTTCTTTTTCCTTGTATGGGCTCTGCCTATGATCATTAATCCAAAGTTCAGTGTCGGGCTGATAGAGAAACTTACGAAGAATACGGAACTTTCATTCTTGTTAGGATTCATTCTATTGGTTATCGCGTTCTTGTATCTCTTGGTATATGTTAATTTGGATGGCACCTGGTATATGATGTTCTCTATCATCGGATATCTTACCTTGCTCAAATGAGCAGTTATGATGTCCCTGCCAAGGCATGCAGCTAAAAACGCAAAAAGAATGTATGGTACGGCTTCTATGACAAGGATTATGTGAATACTAACGCTTGTTGTAGCTGCATTTATTCTCCGAGCTACGCTTGTTAAATTCTAATATCGTAGTTTTATTTTCTTATATATTTTCTCATGTTTGCTTTTCCACAACTCCTTTTACTTCGGACAGCGTTCTTTATCCTGGCGTTCTGATTGCCGATGATTTTCGCTCCAAAGGTTTTCAAGTCTATCATAGAAAAAACTCTGAAAAATTTCGATATTGTCAGAGTCCGGGCGTTCATCACTATGCTCATCTGATTCCTGTTTTTGAGCGTCTATCAGAAATTCAATAATGGACGAGCTATGACATTTTCTATCTTCGGATATCTCTCATTGCTCAAGGGATTGATATTGCTCCGATTCCCAACTTGTGGACATGCTAAGTATAAACGGTTCTATTCAACCGTTACTGCTTCTGTTATCTTAGGTATCATCGTCGTACTTTTCGCTGCATTCCTTACCTGGATTGCATTGATAAAAATCTAATACTATTTTTTATCTGTTACTCTATATTCCATGTTCACGTTTCCACAACTGCTCCTGCTTTTTTGGGCATTAATCATCCTGGCTATGTGATTGCCGCTGCTTTTTGTCCCAAAAAAATTCAAACCAATCTTGGAAAGGATTCTGAAAAACTCTGATATCGTGAGAGTCTGGGCATTTCTTATGATGCTCATCTGATTCCTGTTTTTGAGTGTCTATCAGAAATTCGATAACGGATGGGCGATGATATTCCCTATTTTCGGATATATCGAATTGCTCAAATGATTGACAACATTTCGATTCCCATCATGGGGACGGACAAAGTATAAATGGTTCTTCTCTAAACCTGTGCAATCATTCATCATGGGTATCCTGGTTATCCTTGTTGCAGTGTTTATTGCTTGGGTAGCGTTGATGAAGATCTAAATACAATAGTATTATACACTAAAAAGACGGTTTATGCCGTCTTTTTATTTTAATACAATTTTATTGTATTGACTTTATCTATTAAATTACTACGCTAGTAAAACTTTTCCAACTTTTATTACTCAAAATTTACCTATGACCTGTTCTGACCTCAAAGTGAAAATGCACGGCAAAGTCTCGGTCTGACCAAAATCTCAAGTCGTCATTCCTAAGGATGTAAGAGACCTTCTGAATATCAAACCTGGCGATGACTTGATGATCATTACCAAATGAGATATGGCGATCGCGATGATCAAAGCGGACGATGTTCCAAAATTTCTCCAATATATAAAATCTGAACTTGAACAATAATCTGATTTATATTCTTTGTTTTTCATGATGAAAAAGATTCCCCTTATATTCTTCGTATCGTTTGCTCTTCTCTTTGTCACCGGATGCGGCAAACAAGTCGATGACACGGCATTGTCTACATGAACCGTGCAAGGATTCACCACTTCGTATGTGGTAGGAAGTTCACCGGCATTCCAGAAAGCGTTGTATGGAACCGTCATCGCCGATGACATCAAAAACGTTCTCACGAATAGGTGAGGCATTTTGGATTATATCGACTGTCAGCCAGGCAAGGAAGTCTATAAAGATACCATCATCGCCAAGATAACACCGAATGAAGACGATGTTACGTATCAAAATTCAGCTATCCAGCTTTCTACCTTGCAAGAACAAGTGAATAATCTGACTACGATTTTCTCTATGACCGATGATACGCTTGCTTTGCAAAAATCCATCCTTCAAGACCAGTATGATAATAACGTCACGCTTCTGAATAATCTGAACAAATCACAAGACTATAGCGCGTCAAGCATGAAGTACCAGGAACAATTATTGGATCAGCAATATGATTCTTTGAAAACTGCGAAGACCATAGATTTAGATAAAATGAAGACGAGCATTTTGAATGCATACAAACAATATCTCGTGATGATAAAAGATGCGTTGAAGAAAGTGAATGACGTATTCACCGCTTCGGCGTTTTCGGTTTCCGATAAGAATACTCAATTGAAACAAGAAGTGCTTTCAGAATATTCCAGACTACATAATGAATTATCCGATACCATGACAGCCGATCAATTTTCCCAATACCTGTCTGATATGTCGGATTTCATGGCTTTGGCTGCGAGCAGCGTCAATGCTTCGACACCATCGACCTCATTGCCTCAGGCGAGCAGTCTATGAGTTTCCATCGACTGATTGTATACTACATTCACTACCTTGGCGAGTACTTTCGTGGGAAGTAAATCCGCTTTCGATACTCTGGCTTCTTCGTATGATTCCGTGAAAAATACCTATGCGACTCAGATAAAAAGCGCTGACATCAATTCAACTAACCTTGAAAACAATACTGCTAAGACGACAGCCTTGCAGCTCGAAAATCAGAAAGCAAGCTTGCAGCTTGCACAGAAGACGTTGGAAACGCAGCTCACTTCAGCTGATGATAACAAACAGCTCCAGCTTGCTAGCTTGAAGAATCAAGTGCTTACCTTGAAACAGAATATAGCTGTCTTATCGAATTCCCTTGAAGGTGAGATCTTGTACGCTGATGTCGATGGAATCGTCAAGGCGAGAGTCGTCGGCGAAGATAATAAAGTCGCTCCAAATACTTTGCTTTGCCAGATCATGCCTACTTCGCCATGAAATCTCAGCTTGCAAGTATTCTCTTATACCCAGTTAGCTGTCGGCAGCAAAGTCGGCATCTATAACGATCAGTGAAAATTTCTTTGAACATGAACATTAGTGTACGAATATCCTTATAGAGATCCTGCGACGCAGAATTACATCTATGAAATCCCTGTATTGAAGTCTTCGCTCAAGGAGAATGAAAGAGTGTTGGTCACCTCTTCACAGCTCGCTGACCAGAATGATATACGGATACCTTTACAATACATCAGCCCGAGGCTCGAAGGTAATCTTGTTAGACGTAAAGTCGGATCGTGAATTCAGAATGTCTATGTGACCTTATGAAATATCGATGATAGTTATGTCCAGATTTTGAGCTGATTGAATATGTGAGACGAAATAGTGCAATAAGTTTTTAATTCTATTTTTTTGTGATGCTGAATCTTGATTTCATTAAACAACTTGAAGATCCATATTATCTTCCTCCTAGGGAAGAAGTTCTTGTACAAACCAAAAAATGATTATGGGATGAATTGGATAAATATGATCGGAAAGAAGGGAAAATATGATGTGAAATAATAACTCAAGAACTCATTGAGATGCTTTCTTCTCATCTTTCTTCTCATATTGAATGAAATAATATCATCAAGATTCTGGAAGTATGAGCTGGCAATGGAAAACTTGCTTATTTTCTGCAAAAGAATTTGAATCAAAAATGTGCGGATGCATTCGATTATCTCGCTGTGGATTATTGATTGGATGAACGGAAGAATTCTTTGCCTATCGTTCAGAATATATATGCACAAGATGCGCTTAATGCATATAAACCTAATATCATCATTGCATCTTGGCTTGATTTTCATCCATATAATCTATTACCTCCTGAGTTTAGGTCAAAATTGGATAAATTTGTTTCTAGTCCAAATAAATGAGAGTCCTCGTTAGAAGAAAAAGAAATGTGTAACTTATATAATGAGAAGAGAAGTGGTCCTGATATTACTCATTATCGAAGGAATACTCCTAGTGTCAAAGAATATATCCTTATCTGACCTTTTTCTTGTACGTGAGATTTGGAAAAAACATATGGATTGCATTTTTTATCAAAAGATCCTCTTGAAAATCCTGTTTGGTTACAAGACTGATTTATTAAAACAAAATTGGATATACCGACATATAATAGAACAAATCTTTTATTTTGATTTGGTAGTGAAAAAGAAAATTCTGAAGTATATTCGTTCAAGAGAAAAAATATTTAAATAATATATTGTAATTATGATCAATTTTTTAAAGAAGAATAAAGTGGCGATATTGGTGTTTACCGTATTTATCTGAATATACGGAGCATTCAGCGTTTTTACGATACCCAAAGAGGCGCAGCCATCGGTGAATATCCCGTACTACTATATCAGCTTCAGTTATTTGGGCGCTGATCCTTCTTCGATAGAGGAGCAAGTGGTCATCCCTTTGGAACAGAAAATAAAATCGGTCACGAATATAGATAAGATCACCTCATCGTGCTATTATAATTTCGGAACCATACTTGTGCAATTCACTACCGCCAAAAGCGATGTCGATGCGACCAATGATCTGAAAGCCGCTATAGATCAGGTGTATCCGACGCTCCCAACTGACGTGAATTATCCTACGGTCAAGAAAATATCCGTCAGCGATACGCCTGTGTATTCGTTTTCTGTCGCAGGGAATGTCCCTACGCAAGTCATGTATGACAGACTCAAATCATTGGAAGATCAGCTCAAGTCTGTTGCGTGAGTTTCCGACATCAACATCATCGGAAAACCTGTCAAAGAAGTTAAGCTTACCTTTGATGCACAGAAGCTGGCCGTCTTGGATATGGATTTCTCTATGATAGTCGGTCAGCTGAAAAGCGCTTTCGTAAAGTTTCCGGTAGATAAGAAAGACGTTGCCGGCAAATTATATTCATTCGAAATAACCAACTATGAAACCAATCTGACGTGATTGATTGAACAGCTCAAAGATTATGACCTGCTTGATGTCGCTGGCAAGTCCATCAAACTCAGAGATATCGCAAGCGTATATATAGGATATAAGCAACAGGATAAGAAATCGTTCGTCATCACCAATATCAATGGTAGTGATACGCAGAACGCGCTTTCCTTCCAGATAAAAAAATCTCCTGGCTATAGCCTGGACACCTTCGTAGATGAACTGAAAGCTGTTGTCACTGCATATGCTAAAACCACTCCTGATCTCAACTATACAGAGACCTTGTCTCAGAAAGAAAGCATCCAAAGGACCTATGGATTATTCATGGAAAATTTCCGAGAAACAGCGCTTTTGGTATTTTGTATCATTCTTCTATTTCTCGGATGGAGATCTTCATGGTTGATCATGCTGTCGTTCCTTATCGTGTATTTAGGCAATTTCATCTATCTCAAATCTATAGGATATAGTTTCAATAATATTGTCTCGTTCGCCTTAATCCTGGTGCTGTGAATCATGATAGATAACCTGATTGTGATCACGCAGTGAATTGTCGTCGGCCTGCAAAAGTTTGCAGGCAATATCCGGGAAGCAATAAAAGATTCCATTCATAACTACGGCAAAGCGATATTTTTCTGAACATTGACGACGATTGTCATCTTCATTCCGCTCTATTTTTGATTGACGTGAATCATGGGCGAGTATATCAAAGCGATGCCGATAACCATCATCTCCAATCTGGCTATTTCGCTGGTTGTGACCATGTTCATGCTACCCGTGCTTGCTTTGTTCTTCTTCAAATCATGACAAGTATATGTCTCTCCGCCATCGTTGTCGTTTCTGGAGAAGACCGGCGTGAAATTCGCTGATCGATGGCATCGTAGGAATCAAACGAGATGGTGATCCAGATGAATTATTTTCTGATTCCTTGCATTCTTTGTCTGAGCTTTATCGCTCATACCTTTGTGAATAGTCAAATTCTCGTTCATGGGAAATATAGATTCCAATAATGTTTGGATGAATCTCAAATATGCGCCGTGAATCAGTATGGCTGACAATCAGGAATATACTTCTAAAATCGCACATGCGACGTTGAAATATTTCCAGACCGTCATGTCCGGCGTGGTCAAGGATATCACTATCGATCTCGGACAATGATATTCTTTGAAATGAGCATGAGGCGCAGGCAATAATGTAAGCTCATTCACCATGAGGCTTGTCGATACCACGAAAAGGAACATCAAATCTTTCCAAATAGTCGAGAAGATGCAGAAGGAATTACTGGTCGCCTTGGAACAGAAATATGCTTTTCTGCAGGATGCCTCCATCTTCACGCTCCAGGCATGAGCCGGTTCGGGAAAACCTATAAGCTTCAATATCGTCGGTGACGATTATCAGAAAATCAATGACTACGTCCAAGAGATATTACCTTATATCAAAGCCATTCCTGGCGTTTATAATGTTGGAATATCCATCGAATATACGAACGGAAAAATCGTCTATGTCCTTGATGAGAATAAAGCTAAATCGCTTGGCATCACGAGTATGTCTTCCGTTTCATCGTTGATCGCACTCAAAAACGCAGGATATGAATCCAATGGCGTCAAGATAAAAGAATTCTCCGATTTCGGCAGCGATACGTTATCGTTGAATGCATTCTTATCGACTGACTTGTCGGTAGAACAAACGAAAATAGGAAAAGTCACCTTGGACCAGATCATCAGCAAAAAAGAATTACAGCCGGAGATCAATGCGATTACGAGAGAAGACGGTAAAAGATGTATATCCATTCAGGCCGACAAGACTAATAGTGCAGTGTTGACTGATATCACTACGGCGATTGATAAGGTCATCAAAAATCATCCTTTGCCTGATGGATTACAGAAGACAACTTGATGAGATGCAGCCTCGCTGACACAAGCTTCGCAGGATTTAAGCAAAGCCATGCTTATCTGACTCATCCTTATGATCCTCGTGTTGATCATCCAATTCAATAATATCAAATATTCCATCGTCATCGTTTCCAGCGTATTCTTGACGATAGGATGAACTATTGTCATTCTCGCTATCACCTGATATGATCTTACGTTTCCAGCGATGATAGGAATCTTCTGAGTCATGGGAGTCTGAGTGAATCAGGCATTGATCCATATCGAGGATTTTAAATATTACTATCAGGAGAAATGACTTTCCGTCGTAGATAGTTTCCAGCAGAGCATCGCGGAAAGATTCATTCCGATCTTTCTGACGAAATTGACGACCATCATCTGATTGCTTATTTTGGCCATGAAAGACGAATTATTCTGATCAATGGCGATAGGATTCATCTGATGATTGATTGTATCGTTCTTCATCACGTTATTGTATATCCCTTCACTGATGAATTTGGTGTCTAGAAAGTATTACAGACAAAAAGAAGAATAAAATTTTACCTATCCTCTTGATGATATGCTGATTATAAAAAATGGTGAAATTATACATGATGTCTCTGAATTGCCTGAATTCAAATTTTTTGTAGAAAGCAAAAAAAACGATATCACTAACGCTCTTCTGCTGAAACCCATGTTTCTCCAAGAAAGATTGAAGGAGATAAGACAGCAGATCATACAAGAGAGCTTTAAATATATCTGAAAACCGAGCATTGAATATCGTGGTCCTGATTCTGGTATGGACGAAAGTGGATTCGGATGCTCTGGTTTCATAACGTTTCTTCTGAAAAAATTTGGTTTGAATATTGATTGAATAGGTCACGTCAACGAATATTTCGATGCTTATGGTGTTTCGGTCCATGAGGATGCTGTATTGCCTTGAGACTTGATATTCTTCTCTTGGGATGGATATGTACCTCTCCATATGTGATTGATGATTTCCGATAAAGAATACATCCATGCGCCTTGAAGAAATAGTCAGGTGAAAATAACCAGAATAAAGAAAAAAAATATAGCGAATACTTCCGGAAATATCATATACACCAAAAGTCCAATATGATTCAAAAGAATAGTATTACACGTCAAGGACTGATTCGATTACAATAAAAAGCAAAATGGAAAAAGATATAATAAAATTATCTAATTTTTGCATTCCATATCATCATAAATAACATTTTCTTGTAAAAACTTACTGATTCATTACCTTTAAGGTTAATTTAAGGTGATTCTTTATATAGTAGCATATTTTTTTTATTTTTTATTATTCAGGATGACTACAAAAAATATTATGGATAAGGTAAAAGATTTTTTTACCGTTAAAAACTCTCTTATAGTCATTATTTGTCTTCTTGTGGTTATATTGATCTTCCAAAATATCCATAGGTATGGATGACATCAATATCATCGTAATTCCGGCTGATCTATAACTAGTTCTCGTGGAATGTGACTCCCTGGAATGTGATGAGAAATGATGTGATGAGGATATGCTGGTAGAAGATGAGGAAATTAATATTAATATATTCAGAATAAGAGTATATTATTTTTATGTAAAAGATTTTTAATTTAATAAAACATATAATGAATATAAATGAAATTTCTAAAAAAACGTGGGAAATAATCAAAAACCATAAACGATACGTACTTACTGTTGCTGTTCTTCTTATCTTGGTAGTGATATGATTTTTTTCTTCAACTACTACCACGACGACAGCTACCACGCAGACCTATACGGTTGCGAGCGGCACTATCGAGAATACGCTCAAGCTTATCTGAACTACGAAGATAACAAATATGCAGACGCTTGTTTTCTGAACCGAAGGCAAGGTCGCAAAAGTCTATGTGAAAGAAGGCGATAAGGTGAAAGCAGGCCAGCTTCTGGCTGAACTTGATAAAAAACAACTTTCCATTAGTCTTTCCCAGCAGTCATTGAGTATCCAGAATGCAAGGATAAATTACGATAAGCTTTTGAATCAATATACTGATGCTGATATAGCTAAAGCTCAGAATGACGTCAATAGCGCGAAAAGCAAATTGAATATAGCTAAACAGCAATTAGCTGATATGTCTCTGGATCAATGAAAAAATATTTCAACCCAAGGTAATATAGCACAAACTAATATCATTTTTTCTAAGTCTATAGTTCCAAAAGGCAATGATATTCTGCAAGATATCCATGATGTCATGTTTGGTGACCAAAAAGACTATATCTCTCTTAGAAGTCCTTGAAACTGGGTGTCTGCACAAAGCTATTATTCTCAAAGCAATGCTTATTATCAGCAATTTACAACAACTCTTTCATCTGTAGAATCAACTACTACAACTACACTTCAATCAATCCAGGATCTCCAGGATAAATCAAATCAGTTTTTAAATGCTCTTTCTGCTACCTTGGATAATCTTGTCGCTGCTATCAACGATTCTTTAGTCTCTGTTGATTTGTCACAAGTCACTCTGGATGATACTGCATTGACTCCTCTGAAAGCAGATAATTCTTCGGTTTTGTCTTTGAGGTCGACCTTAAACACTAATATATCATCATTACAAAATTCTGATACTACCATCCAAAGCAAAAAAGATGAAATAAGTACTGATGAAACACAACTAAAAACGTATCAACAGACATTGCAGGATATGGAAAGCTGACCTGATTCCAATACGAGGATACTTCAATCAAATTCTATCAAACAATCACAGCTCAGTTATGAACAGACTTCCCAACAGCTGGATAATTATCAGATTATAGCTCCTTTTGATGGAACTGTTGATACCGTAGGATTCAAAGTTGGCGATACTGTTTCCTCTAATGCAGGTACTTCCGCTGATGGTATAACCGTATCCAATCCTGATGCGTATGAAGTAAATATGCTCATTGATCAGATAGATATCGTCAAAGTGGAGCCAGGACTACCTGTAGAGATCACGTTTGATGCGTATCCTGATTATCTCATCACCTGAACTATCAGCAGTATAGATCCGACACCGGTCACTAGTGCTGGAGTGGTTTCTTATGCTGCGAAAATCAATCTTCAAAAGACTGACGGAAAAAAGATATATGACAGTATGTCGGCGAATATCAAAGTCATCATTAATCATAAAGAAGGTATATTGGTCCTACCGACGGCAGCTATCCAGACGAGCGGTGATCAAACTTTTGTGTGGACTCAACAATGAACAAAAGATATTTCAATCGGTATAACTGATTGAACACAAACGGAGATTTTGAGCTGATTACAAGTAGGTGATATTGTTTCCGCTAAAGAATATCAGGTGCAAACTGCTACACAATCAAGTAGTCTATTCCAACAAAATAGAAGTAGTTCTAGTAGTACGTGAAGTTCTTGAACAAGGACTTCATCAGCATCATCAACTCAATCATTTAGAATGTTGCAAGGCGCTGGAGGTGGCGGTCCTGGATGAGATTAATTTTTACTTGTAGAAAATCTGTACATGATAGAACTCAAACATATCAAAAAAGATTATCTGAGCGGCAAGGAGGTAATGACTAAAGCATTGCAAGGTGTCGATCTGACCATCAAGGATGGTGACTTTTTTGCAATCATGTGACCTTCCGGATCGGGGAAATCGACGTTGATGAATATCATCTGACTTTTAGATACTCCGACGCATGGAGAATACATCCTTGATGGAGTAAAGCTCCCTGAAATGACAGAAAACGAAAAAGCGCAATTGCGTTCAAGAAAAATCTGATTCGTATTCCAGGCGTTCAATCTGATTCCTAGGATGAAGGTTATAGATCAGGTCATGCTTCCTCTGTTTTATCAATGAGTGCCAAGATGAGATGAACATGAAAGAGCGATAGGTGCTTTGACGAAAGTATGATTGGCGCATAAAGTTCATAGCAAGCCTAATGAGCTCTCTGGATGAGAGCAGCAAAGGATAGCTATCGCACGTGCGATAGTGACTAATCCTACCTTGATACTTGCTGATGAGCCGACAGGAAATCTTGATACCAAGACAAGTATCGAAATCATGAATATTTTCACGAAGTTGAATAAAGAAGGAAAGACAATCGTTATGGTTACGCATGAGCATGATATTGCCGCTTTCGCAAAACATAATGTGCATATGAGGGATGGATTGATAGAAAGAGTCCATATCAATGAAGAAAAGAAAATCAAAAACGCTTGAAATTCAAAAATTCAAGCTGCAGACAAAATATAAAACGATAAAAAATATTTTATATTTAATAGTAGGAAAAATATGTCGGTGTGGGTATATTTAAAAAATGCATTTGATTCATTGATAGCCAGTAAATTGAGATCCGGACTTAGTAGTTTGGGTATCATTATCGGTATTTTCTCTGTAGTCGTATTGTTGGCACTAGGGCAATGAGCAACCGCATCCATCCTTTCAAATATCCAATCATTGGGGACAAATCTTCTGATGGTGAGTCCTTGATGATCAAGACAGTCCAATGTAAGGTGAGCGGAATGAGGAAGAGGTTCTGAAAATGTTCTTACCATGACTGAATCCGATCTCATCAGCAAACTAGCTAATGTAGCCATGGTTTCTCCTGAATATTCTTCCAGAGGTCAATTTATCTATCTTAGTAATAATGCTCAAGAAACTGTTTATGGCGTAATGCCTTCTTATCTTCAAGTGCGTAACTCAAGCGTAGCATATGGATCTTTCATTACCCAAAGAAACGTCGATGATGTAGATAAAGTTGCGGTGATCTGATCAGATACGGCTACTGTATTGTTTGGAAATAAGAATCCTATAGGAAAAGATATCCGTATGGGGAATACTATCCTGACGGTGATTGGCGTAATGAAAGCTAAATGAACACAAGGATTTTGAAATGCTGATGATGTTGTGTTTGTCCCTTTGACTACTGCTCAGGAAAGATTATTTGGAACTAAATATCTTTCTGATATTTCATTATCAGTGACTACTGCTCAAGCTGTGGATGCTACAAAAACACTCATTCAAGATACACTTCTCAAACATTTTAATATCAAGAGTGCTGATGAAGCTAATTTCAGCATTCAAAATCAAGCTGATATGGTATCTACGATTACTTCTGTCACCAGTACGTTAAAACTGTTTTTGTGAGCGATTGCTGGTATAGCATTGCTTGTCTGAGGTATCGGCGTGATGAATATCATGCTGGTTTCTGTAGCAGAAAGGACCCGTGAAATATGAATCCGTAAAGCAGTCGGTGCACAGAATAAGGATATTATCATGCAATTCCTTTGTGAATCTTTGGTATTGTGTTTAATCGGTGGAATCATAGGTATTCTTCTGAGCTATGTTATCGTGTTTGCGTTGAAAAGTCTCATAGCATGAATTATCACTTTTCAATCCATCCTTATGGCCGTCTGATTTTCAATCCTTATAGGTCTGTCTTTCGGTATTTTCCCTGCGTACAGGGCTGCCAAACTTAAACCGATCGAAGCATTGAGATACGAATAGTTTTTCTTGATAAAATATGCCAATTGTGTACAAAAGTCTGTGACTTTATATTTTTTTCGTATTTGAATGTTCAAAGACGCATTACTTTCATGACAATTACAGGATCATGTAGGAGAAAAAACAACACTTCGCTGATGGTTGCATACTGTCCGTGCGGTTTCCGCTAATTTAGCTTTTCTTATCCTCAGAGATAGAGACGGACTAGCACAAGTGGTGATTGAAGATCCGGAAGAGATCAAAAAGCTTGATGGTTGCCTTATGGGGACTATTCTGACGGCGACAGGAACGGTAGCAGAAATGTCGAAAGGAAAATTTCGTTTCGAATTACAGAAGAGTAGCGTGAATGTACTCAGAAAAATTATTTATCCGAGTCCTATAGATATCTCCAAGGACGAAATCCATGCTGATGGGGAGACTATCCATGATAACAAGGTGGTGGTCCTCAGACATCCAAGATATATGAAAATATTCAAAATAGCCGCACTTGTGGAAAAAACCATGAGGAAATTTTTTGATGACAATGGATTCACCCAGATCAACACACCAAAGATCATCTGATTCCCTACGGAAGGATGAGCGGAAGTGTTCGAGGTGGAATATTTCGGCCGTAAGGTCTATCTCGCTCAGAGTCCGCAATTCTACAAACAGATCATGGTACCCGTGTTTGAAAGGGTCTATGAAATCGGAAGAGCGTACAGAGCAGAAAAGAGCAATACCAACAGACATATGTCAGAGATTTTGATGCTGGATATGGAGATGTGATTCATCGATAGTTTCGAGGATATCATCAAGATAACCGATGACTTTGTAAAATATACCATAGAGCAGACTTGGAAAGAAGGAGAAAAATTATTGACTGAATTATGATCTACGAAACCATTGCTCGCCAAAGAAACTCCTTGTATCACGGTCAAGGAACTTCACGAACTTATGAAGAAAGAAACCGGTGAGGATTATACCAAACTTCCTGACCTTACTTCAGCTGAAGAGAAATTCATCTGTGAATATAGCGCTAAAAACCGATGATCCGATTTAGTGTTCGTTACCGAATTTCCACGGCATGATGCAAAATTCTATCATCATCAGAACGAAAAAAATCCTGAAGTAGCTGATAGGGCAGATATGCTCTTCAGAGGTGTTGAAATCATCACGCTCACGCAACGTGAAGTTGAGTATGATAAGTTAATACAACAAATAAAGAATCAAAAATTAGATCCGAATAATCCAGGATTGAAACATTATCTCGATGCGTTCAAATACGGAATGCCTGATGAAGGTGGATTCGGATTCGGTGTCGCGAGATTTGTCCAGAAGCTTATTGGACTTGAAAACGCTAAAGAAGCGGAATTATTCCCTAGAGATGTAAACAGAGTGACTCCGTAAGCTTTTATAGATAACATTACTTATTATGAAATTCGTACAATGAGATACCAAACCTTGGGATGATAAACAGGGATATAGCAAGAAAATCTATTTGGACGAAAAAGAATTGAATGCTCCTTGAAACTTAGTCCAACAACTCAAGGTCTCTGCGTGACAAAGAGCTGAAATACATTATCATAAAGTGCAGACGGAAATATTCTATTTTTTCGATGATACTGGGTACTGGATTGTAAATTGAGAGACCATTCATCCTAAATCATGAGATGTCTTGGTCATTGAACCGAACGATAAACATACCGTAGTGAACGAGACAGACAAAGATTACATCTATATCTGCTTCAAAATCAATTATGTGTCAAATGATTTTTATTTAGACTAATCCTTATTTTAATTTTTTCATACAGAAATGAGAATTACCCGTTTCGTGCAATCATGTCTGTTAATAGAAACCAAGGGGAAAAGAATCCTGATAGATCCAGGAGAGATTTTTTTTGAAGAATCGTTATTGACTGATTATTGGAAAAATATTGATATTCTCTTAGTAACTCATAAACATTCTGATCATTGTTATGTACCAGCTATCTTGAATATTGTAAATAATCCAAAGACAAAATTTTATACTACTTTGGAGGTTGTAAATTCTCATAAAGAATTACATCCAGATATTGTTTCTGTATGAGATATTTTGAAAATTGATGGAATAACGGTCCATGTGGTTAAAGCCGTTCATGGTTTTCTTCCCCATCTCAAGGGTGGCAATGAGGTCATGGAATGAGTTGGATATATTATCGATGATGGAGAAAAGAGACTTTATGCGACAGGAGACTCTCTCTGTTTTTCTACAGATGATGTCTGTGATATCCTTTGTGTCCCTGTTTGTAATCACGGTCTGGTTATGGGTCCATTTGAAGCAGCTTTATTTGCTAAGCAGGTCAAAGCTACATTGACGATTCCTTTTCATTATGACAATAAAAAATATCCGGTCGATCTAAAAGAAGTAGAAGAAGAATTTAAAAAACAGAATGTTGTATATACCATTTTGGGGTATAAAGAGTCAATTGAAGTATAATAAGCTGCCGGGATAGCTCAGCTGGTAGAGCAGTGGTATCGTAAACCAAAGATCGTGGGTTCGAATCCCATTTCCGGCTAATTGATATTTATCTTTCTGATATATGCATGGGAATCTTTTCCATACTACTCACTATAGTAGGGTTAAGCGCTTTTGAAACGATATCAAGTGTTGATAATGCCATCATCAATGCAGAAGTGCTTTCCACTATGAAACCGAAATACCAGAGACGGTTCCTTGTACGAGGAATTTTGATCGCCGTGTTTATCGTGAGAGGACTTTTGCCGTGGCTGATCATCTACTTCACTGCGCCTCAGTTATGATTCATCGGCTCATTCACTGCTACCTTTAGCAATAATCCTCAGATACATACTATCATAGCATCATCAGCTCCTATCTTGCTCATGGGTTGAGGAATCTTTTTGCTATTCCTCTTTTTCTATCGGTTATTTTTGGAACCGAAACACTTCGGGCTTCCTCATGAAAAATTCTTTCAGAAACAATGATGACGATTTTATGCTATCGTCTCTATCATACTTGTTATTCTCGTTTGGCTTGGCATGAATATCAGTCCGATGGTCGGATTCGGTGCAGTCGTATGATCTTCAGCGTTTTTTATCATTCATGGATTCAAGACTCAAGCGGAACGCCAGGAAGAAAGACTTGCCCAAAATAGTAAAAATATCTCTGATATAGCCAAAATTCTCTATCTGGAAGTCATCGATGCAACTTTTTCCCTTGATGGTGTCCTCGGTGCATTCGCGTTTACGCTTTCTGTTCCGCTTATCTTGATAGGAAACGGTTTAGGCGCTTTTGTCGTGAGACGGCTCACCGTGCATAATGTCCAACGCATCCAAAAATATAAATATCTCAAAAACTGAGCGATGTATTCCATCTTGTGTCTAGGTATCGTGATGATTCTCAAAAGCTTCTGATTCGGACTTCCTGAATGGATTTCTCCTGTGCTTACTTTCGCGATTATCGGCTACTTTTTCCGAAAATCACATATTGACCTCAAAACGGTAGAAAAAATCCTTGAATCATAGTTTTGCTTGAAAACCTGGTGTAAAAACGTACATTTTCGGATGACTGTTTTTTTATTTTTTGTTATTGTATTCCAATGACTACCAAAAAAAAGGCGACAAAAATTATTATCATCCTCATCCTTCTTGTTTTCCTTGTAATCACCTGATTGTCTGCTATCGTTCCTTATCTTGGAGGAAATAAAAATGCTACATTAACGGGAGATGTCGTTTCATGATCTGTTATTGAATCTTGAATAGATACATCTATTGATTCTGAGAATAGAGATACCGGTGCAACTCAACTTCCTGAAATGACCAAAGAAGAAGCTTCTAAGCAAATACAACAAATACTTTCTGGATCGAAATAATCCGCTAAATAAATTTACTCTTTATATTTGTCTATGAAACTTATCGTTGAACAATGTCAAAGATATGCAAAGATGAGAGCTCACACTGCTACGCATCTGCTCCATACCGAGCTCGCTAAGATTTTCAAGACCACGAAGCAAGCTGGTTCTCTTGTAGATGAGGACTATCTCAGATTTGATTTCAATACGGACAGGCTTTTGACTCCGGAAGAGATTCATACTATCGAAAAAAACATCAATCAGATGATTTATGATGCGTACAATGTCGAAGTCAAAGAGACTTCATACGATGAAGCGATCAAACTTTGAGCCAAGGCATTCTTCGAAGACAAATATGGTGATACGGTCCGTGTGGTGAGAGTGTTTAATCACAGTAATGAGATCGTTTCTATCGAATTATGCTGATGAACTCATGTGGTTAACACGAAAGATATCGGCTGTTTTGCTATAACTGGACAAGAAGCAGTGGCTTCCGGAATCAAAAGAATTACTGCAGTTACCGGCCCTAAGGTTGCACTGAGAATTCACGAGGTGCAGGACATCCTTGATACTACGATACAGAAATTATGAATCAAAACCCATACCCAGCTTGCCGATAAACTTGATAAAGTCCTCAAAGAATATGATGATATGAAAGCAAGTTTGGAATCTTTGGAAACTAATATGATCAAACAACTATTAGAATGAACTGATTTTTCTTCATGAAAGGATTTGGACAAGGTATTTCTTGTCCCCGTTGAATTGAATTTCAAAAACGTCGTTTTCCAGGCAAAATGAATATTCAAAAAACAGAATATATTAATTTTCAATAAAGAAGGAAGTTTCGTCCTTTTAGCTGACAAATGAATATCTGCAAAAGCATTTTCTGAAAAACTTGGTATTACATGATGAGGAACTGAAACCATGATACAAGGAAGAGATGAAAAGATTTTAGGATTGTTTAAATAAGTATGGATGAACTTGTACATAAAGCTAAGCTATTTTCAAAACACTATCATACTGGCCAGCTTTACTGAGATTGAAGAGATTATTTTATCGCTCATATAGAACCTGTTGTTGAAAAAGCGATTGAATTGGCTGAAAAACTTGGTTTGGATATTACGGAAACGGCTATTTTAGCATATTTGCATGATGTTTTGGAAGATTGCGAACAAGTAACTTCTAAGATGCTTGAAGAAAATTTTGGTAAGGATATATTGGATGGAGTGTTTTTGCTTTCTAATCGTATTGCTAGTGTCCCTAACTCGGATAAATCTCCGGATGGATATTTTGAGGCGATTGGTCGTGCAAGACCAGAAATTAAAATTGTTAAAGTGGCTGATAGACTTATGAATCTTGCTTCTTATTCTAACCATTTGGACAAACAAAAAAGGATTACTTTGGCACAACATTATAGCGATCAAAAAAAATATTTTGAAAAATATGATATCTATCCTCAACTTCTATCCAGTGGGAATTAAGTGGTTTTAATTAAATATATTATCTATGATCTCATTTTCTCAGGTGCAAAAAAAAGATATTCCTGTGCTTGCAAAAATCTATGCGAAAGCATTCAATAAAGAATGAGAATCTTGGACACCTAAAAAAAGCAACGAAATCATAGAATATCGATATTCCAAAAAGATAAAAATCAAGGTTTTATATAAAAATAGTATTGTTTGAGCGTTTTTCTCCGACATCAAACCGTTGTATATGTGAAATGTATTGAATGACGGTGATGTTTTCATAGATCCTGATTTCCAGAATTTATGAATAGGAAGATGACTCTTTGTCTATGGTATCCAATATGCTAAGAAGAAGTTCAATGCCGTATGACGGGATTTCTATACGTTCAAAAACAGCTATCAGTATAAACGATACAAAAGCATGTGATTCGCCCCTTCAGATAAACGGGTGTTGATGTCAGGTAATATAGATACTGTTTTAAAAAAGATCAAAGAGAAACATACCAAACAGAAAAAGTAAGTAATGATTTACCTACTATATCTATCCATGAGAGCATTTCTTAGAGCAAAAATCCATAAAGCTACCGTAACCGATGCAAACTTGGACTATATCGGCAGTATCACTATAGATAAGACATTGATGGATCTCGTGGATCTTGCCGAAAACGAAAAAGTTCTCGTGGTAAGCAATACTTCCGGCGCGAGATTGGAGACGTATGTAATTATAGGTAAAGAGAATTCCTGAACTATCTGCATGAACGGCGCTGCCAGCCATTTAATCACTACCGGTGAAGAAGTTACCATCATGGCATTTGAGTATACCGATACACCAACTAAGCCAAAATGCATTTTAGTGGATACAAAAAATACTTTTATACGTTATCTCTAATACTTCATTTCCATGATAGAAAACCAAAATAAAATTTCTCTTCAAGACTTGTATACCAAATTGCATGCTACGGCATGATGATTGTCTCAACTTGATGCTGAAAAAATTGCAAAAACATATGGATATAACGAAGTGCAGAAAGCCAAGAAAATCACTTGAATCCTGAAATTTTTGTCATATTTCAAGGATCCGCTTATTATTGTTCTGCTTATCTGCGCTGCTATTTCCTGATCTACCTGACAATATAAGAATTCGATAATTCTTACCCTTATGATTTTCTTGAGTGTGATTCTCAAATATTATCAGGAAACTAAATCAGATAAAGCGGTCCAGAAAATCCTCCAGAAACTTGAAATAAAATCCAAGGTGTTGAGAGATGGCCAGGAAAAAAGTATTTCCACTAAACATATAGTACCTGGTGATGTTGTTCTTTTGTCCGCAGGTGATATCATCCCTGCTGACGGTACGCTTATCCAGGCTGATGATCTTTTTGTTAACGAATCTTCATTGACCGGGGAAAGTTTTCCTATGGAAAAATTAGTAGATGGTGAATTAAATGCTGCTCTTGTGTTTTCCGGGACTAATGTCGTTTCTGGATATGCAAGATTTCTCGTGACCGGTACATGAGCCAATACGGAATACGGGAAGATAGCTCAACAGCTTATCAAACCCTTGCCGCTGACAGCTTCTGAACTAGGGATAAAAAAATTCTGATATCTTATCATCAAAGTCATTATTTTCATCGTGGTAATTATTCTACTGATCAATGCGATCAATCATAAGAATATCCTGGAATCCATCATTTTCGCTTTAGCGGTGGCTGTCGGAATCACTCCTGAACTCTTGCCGGTGATCATGAGCATCAATATGGCAAATGGATCCGTAAAAATGGCTGACAAATGAGCTATCGTCAAAAGACTCAATGCTATTCCGGATTTCTGAAGCATGGATATCCTCTGTACGGATAAAACTGGCACACTTACTGAGGATAAGATCACCTTGGTAAAATACATCGATGTATTCTGAGAGGTGAATCAGGATGTTTTGAGATTCTGATATATCAATTGATATTTTGAGACCGGAATAAGAAGCGTCTTGGATGATGCAATCCTTGCATATGAGAATATAGATATCGGCCGTATCAAAAAGATGGACGAATTACCCTATGATTTTTTCCGTAAGAGATCGTCTATCATCTATCAGGAACAAGGTGATGGAAAAAAGATGGTCAGCAAATGAGCGCCAGAGGAAATGTTTAAGATTTGTTCTTCATATCTTGTTTGAATTGATGTAAAACCTGTAGATGCCGATTTCATTAAAAAAGTCACTTCAGTATATGATGATCTGAGCAGTAATTGATTTAGAGTCTTGGCAATAGCAATCAAGGATCTCGGTGATAAAGAGATAAGAAATATCAAAGAAGAGGAACAAAAGATGATATTGGTAGGTATGTTGGCTTTTTATGATCCGCCTAAGCGTGATGTGAAAGATGCATTGATTGCTATGGAGAACCATGGAATTAAAATCAAAATTCTGACGTGAGATAGTCCTTTGGTTACCAAAAAAATATGTGAAGAGTTGGATATCCCTATAGAAGGTATCATGTCATGAGAATATCTGGATCTGAATGTATTGGAAGATGATGCGCTTGCGGCCAAAGTCATGGAAACGAATATTTTTGCCAGATTGTCGCCAAGCCAAAAAGATAGGATAATCATGGTACTCAGAAAACAATGATTCGTTGTAGGATATTTGTGAGATGGCATCAATGATGCACCTTCGCTCAAAAGCGCTGATGTCTGAATCTCTGTAAGCAATGCTGTAGATGTAGCCAAAGAAGCTGCAGATATCATTCTGGTAAGGAAATGACTCAAGGAACTTCTCGATGGGGTGATAGAAGGAAGAAAGACATTCGGAAATACTATGAAATATATGATGATGTGATTGAGTTCTAATTTCGGGAATATGTTCAGTATGATAGGAGCAGTTCTGTTCTTGCCGTTTTTTCCTATGTTGCCAAGCCAGATCCTACTCAATAACTTTCTCTATGATCTCTCACAGATTTCGTTGCCTACGGATCATGTGGATGAGGAATATATCAGGAAACCCAAACATCGGAACATAAAATTCATCAGGAACTTCATGCTCACTTTCTGACCTATCAGCTCAATTTTTGACTTCCTGACGTTCTATTTCCTATTTGCCGTATTCCATTTCAAAGGCTCCATGTTCCAGACCTGATGGTTCATAGAATCATTGGCTACACAGATATTCGTAATCTACGTCATCAGAACGAGAAGAATACCTTTCTGGAAATCCTGACCAAGCAAACGATTATTGACTACTACGTTCGGTATGGTGCTACTAGGATTCATCTTCACGCTGCCGTTGTTAGGTCCTATCTTCGGCTTCACCTTTATGCCTGCATACGCATATCTCACTATCCTGGGCTTAGTGCTTGTCTATCTAGTTCTCGTTGAAATCGTGAAGTACTTTTTCTATAAAAGACTATACAAATCCTCTGACTCATAAAAATACATAATAAAATGATAAAAGCTTCGCGATAAAATGATAAAATATTTTAATCTTTCACTCTGTGTATGAAAATCGCTTCTCGAAACGTCAATGGAATCCGTGCCGTCACCGGCAAGTGATTTTATAATCGGGTCAAAAAAGAGAATCCTGACATCATCTGTTTACAAGAAGTGAAGTCATTTGAAAGTCAATTACCTCCAGATTTCCGTTATCATATGGCTGATTATAATCGGCTCCGGCATACAGGAGAGAAACCATGATATTCCGGTGTAGTAACGTTATATAAAAAAGATTTGAAATTTATTTCATGAACATCAAAGTTTGATTCGGTGGAACATTTCCATGAGGAAGGCAGGGTAGTCGAGACGAAGTTTCAGGAATTCACGTTATTGAATTTATACTTTCCTAACGGAGGTGAAAGAGCTGATGGTACTGAAATGTTGAGTTATAAATTGAAATTCTACGAACATTTCATTCACTATATCAATAAGCTCAGAGATAAATGAGAAAAAATTATTACCTGCGGCGATTTCAATATCTGCCATAAGGAAATAGATATCGCCAGACCAAAAGAAAATGAAAATTCTATTGGATTCCTTCCTATCGAAAGAGCTGAATTGGATAAACTGGAAGAAAATGACTATGTAGATGTTTTCAGATATTTCTATCCTGATAAAAAAGATCAATATACGTGGCGGAGCCATCGGGCAGGTTCCAGAGCAAGGAACGTATGATGGAGATTAGATTACTTCTGGGTATCTAAACATGTACTTCCTCATATCAAAAAAATCACCCACGAGACTGCTGTAGAGTGATCTGACCATTGTCCGATTGTTTTGGATTTAAATTTCTAATATACACGACTTCGTCGGTATAATTCAATCATCCAAAAAAAACTGCGTTTTTACTGGTTTTTTTGGCGGTTGAAATATATTATCTTCATCTTTTCAATACTGATTTAATCCGCTGAAAAAAGAGGAATCATGTGTTTGATGTTGGTGAACCTCCTGTGAGATAGTCAGAATAGGTTGTATTATTGAAGGTACATTTGGAATAAGTGAATGATCCCTTTAATGTTCCGTTTACGCATGCTCTGATCTCTACATTACATGGCAGATCGATAAATCCGCGTGGAGCTTTATACGCTTTGATGAACTGTCCGTGCTTGATTTTCTGTCCTCGAGGAGTCGTACAATTCGCTTTATTCGGCAATGGGCTTTCAGTAACTCCTGGTGTATTTGTTACTGATGAATTTGTCGTTTCTCGTGTAGTTGTCGCTGTTTGTGTGGTGTTGATTTTTCCTTCCGTATTAAATTCTGCTCATGAATTTACCGGAGCTGTCGGCTGGATATATTCGTTGAGTACTTTTTGATTGTAAGAGATCACTTCAGCTTTTGTATATACATATACTACATCTTCTTTACATGAGCGTTGAATGAATGTTCCTCCAAGCACTCCATCGGTACAAACTCTTTTTTCTATATTACAGATGCTGTTTACATCTGTTCTTTGTTCGTATGCTAGGACAAAATCCTTGTTTTTCACTTCTTCTTTCCAAGGAGTGATACAATCCAAAGATCCTGTATTGATGGTTCCTGTTTTTTGAGCTATCTGTCCTGTACTCATTGTTCAGCTGTAGAGTTGTCCTGTTTGTGTATTCCCAATAACCTGTGCAACTTCATTAGAATTAATGAGATTATCAATGGTTTCTGTATTGGTACCTGTTGTGGTTCCTGTATTTATCTGTCCTTGATATGTTTGTTGTCCTCATTCATCCTGGAATAGATAATCCCATTGTTGATTAGCTGCATTATGAACAAAAACTTCGTCTGTATTTCGTACGAATTGAAGTTCTGTAGTCTTTGTAGTATCTTTTTGGAAAATCATGACCATTGCAAAAAAAAGAAGGACAAGCGTGGTTGCTGTTTTCTTCATAGTATCCTTACTGATTTTTTGCAAGTGTTTTTTGAGGTGTTTCATGGTGATTTTTGCCTATTTTTAAAGCATTATAATTATAGCCTTAAAAAAAATCCTGTCAAATTCCATGAACAGAATTATTTGACTTTTTCTATATATATTAGCTAGTAATACCTGAAGGTATAGCTTCGACGTCGTAAAAAATCCTCAATTCTTCTGATTTTTACTGCGTCTCAGCTATTATTCACGATCCGATACATTCATCACCCTTATAAGCAACTATGGTTTGACCTGGTGCAATGGCTCGTTGTTTATCCTTGAAACTCACTACAATCTCTTTTTGTTTGTTTGTTTTAAGAGTAGCAGGTTGCGGTTCCTGTCTGTATCTGATTTTTGCAATAATTTTTGTTGGTAATTTATATTCCTTTCCGATCCAATGCCATCAGGTAGTCGTAATAGTCTTACCGAAAAGCTGTTTATCTTCTTTTTCACCTACTACTATTATATTATGTTTAACATCTGTCTTGATGACATATGCTTTGAAGGGGAGATTGAGTCCGTGTCTTTGTCCTATGGTGAAAAAATACGCTCATTCGTGTTTGCCGATAATTTTTCATTTTGTATCTACTATATTACCTTCTTTTTTTGGAAGTTTTTTGAGCAAAAATTCCTTGATAGGTATATTTCCGATAAAACATAATCACTGGCTATCCTTGCGTGCAGCATTCGGTAATCATATTTTCTTCGCTAATGCTCTGATTTCCGGTTTCGTGTATCCTCAGATAGGAAATAATGATTTAGAAAGCTGGTATTGGTTGAGCCCTGCAAGGAAATAGGATTGATCTTTGTTGTAATCCATTCATCTGAGTAACGTATATTCTTTTTTATTGGATTCGATCCTCGCATAATGTCCTGTAGCGATATAATCGAATCATAAATCCATCGCTTTCTGGAGAAATACGTCGAATTTGATCAGCGAATTACATAATACATCAGGATTCGGTGTTATTCCTTGCTGATATCCGTTATAGATGTATTCAATGATCTTTTCGTTGTATTCTTTCTGGAGATCAAATGAGATAATCTCTATTCACAAAAATTTGGAAACCTTGATTGCTTCTTCGGCATCGGTATATGTCGTACAATTCCCTGTGTCAGAGACATAATTTTTCATGAACCCCGCTACGACGTCATATCATTGCTGTTTCAGAAGATATGCAGCGATTGCGGAATCCACTCCTCATGACATTCAGACTAGAACTTTTTTCAAAATGCTAAATGCTAAATGCTAAATGCTAAATACATGTTTATGTATTATATAATTTTTTTCAATAAGAAAACTCTGCCCGGAGGCAGAGTATTCATTTTTTTTTTGTTTTTAAAAAGACTATTTCTTTTTAGCCTTTTTAGCTGGTTTTTTCTTAGCAACTTTCTTAACTACTTTCTTAACAGCTTTTTTAGCTGCCTTTTTTTTCTTTGCTACCATTTGCGGTATATAATAAGAGATAAAATGCCAGGTAGAAATTTAACTTTTAACAGTTAAATTTTCCTTGCTACAATTTTTATATGTAAGGAAATAAAAAAAGCAAACACAATCACACTTTTTTTCAAAAAATGAAAAGTGAATGTTATGGCTTCTTACCTAATAATTCTTTATGTCGAAAAAAATGTAGTTTACATATTCAATTAAATATGTAAATTATGTCATAGTTTTGAATTTTTTTTGAGGAAGTACCACATCTTTCTCATGGAAATTGCGATGTAGACAAAAAGTTAGTTTATATGAGAAATACAGCATATGAAGCCATAAAAAATGCCTTTTATTTGTTTATATTCTATGAAAATATCTTGTAATGTTATTTTTCTATCTTTCTCTGAATCATTATGCATGCATCATGGATGCATTCAATGTTGTTTTTTTTGCAAAATTCAATCGCTTTATCACTTTGCGCTCATGGTTGCATCCAAACATTTTTGATTCATAACGCTTTCACTTGTTCCAAAACTTTTTCTGTGACTGCCGGAGGCGTGACGAAAATCACCACATCGATTTTTTCCTCTGTCGCAGAAAGGGTAGGGTATACCTGTATTCCTAAGATCTCTTTCTCGTTGGGATTAATAGGTAGTACCTTATATCATCATTCTAATAAATCCTTGAATACCTGGTATCCGTATTTCTCTTTATTGTTTGATGCACCGACGACAGCATAGAGAAAATCTTTATTGATCATATTATTAGATTACTTCTAAAAATCTGCATTCGATTTTTCTGACTCAGAATTTCGGATTATGAAATTTTACGATAGCAAGATGATTCCGTATCTCCAATACGTATCCTGTTCCGAATAATTTATGCCTGACTACATCTCATTCGTTGATATCCGGACCGCGTGACGGATCCATATCTCCTCAGAGATCGAATTTCTTTTTCAGATCTTCCGGTATCTCGTCCAGGAATCTGCTCGGTGGATTCATTTTCGTTTGTCATCGTGTCATCCTGCTGTGTGCGTGCGAAAGGAAGAGAACATCCTTGGCTCTTGTCATGGCTACATACATCAATCTGCGTTCTTCTTCCAATAATTTCGGTTCCATCATTGCGTTGGATAATGGGAACATATTATCTTCCAGTCCTGCGACGAATACCACAGGGAATTCTAATCCCTTGCTTGAGTGTACGGTCATCAATTTCACCGCATCGATATCACCGTGTTCGTTTTCTGAGATATCTGATAATAATGCCACTTCTTCCAAGAATTGTCTGAGCGTCTCTTCACCTGTTTCCACATATTTTTCCGCCATATTTATCAACTGTCCGATGTTTTCATATTTTTCATCGGCCTGGATATCTCATCATTCCTCTTTGACCAAATATTCCCTGTATTTTATCTTTTTCACTAATTTTTCTAATACTTCAGCTGGCCTGTTCTCCGGTATATATTTTTTAAGCTCCTTGATAGCTGCCATAAATTCCTGGATTCACTTTTTCGCTATCGGTGTGACTTTGATATTGGATGATTCTTTGATTGTTTTTTCAAGGATATCGAACAATGAGGTATCTTGAATCATTGCTTGCTCTTCGAGATGCTCGATGGTGGTCTTTCAGATTTTCCTGTTTGGTGTATTTAATATCCTTTTGAGGGAAACATTATCTACGGGATTGAGTAGATATCTGATATAAGAAATAACATCCTTGATTTCCTTCCTTTCGAAGAATTTGAACGCTCAAAACACTTTATAGGGTATTCCTTCTTGAATAAAGAGTTGTTCAAAAGGCGAGGACTGAGCGTTTGTCCTGTATAATATCGCTATCGATCATCGGGATTTTATTTTGTTCCCTTCTTTCATCTTTTTGATGAGATCGATAATGTTCGCTGCCTCATCCATTTCGCTTCCATGAGAGAAAATAGTGATCTTATCATCACCGGTCCTGTGCGGAATGATCTCTTTCTGATATTGATTGACGTTATTTTTGATGATATGATTGCTCGCATGAACGATATGCGGTTTGCTGCGATAATTGATCTGTAATTTGAACATCTGGATATCCGGCCAATATCTTTTTACATTCAAAAAGTTTTCCATCATCGCTCATCTTCGTCCGTAAATGCTTTGAAAGTCATCTCCGATAAGCGTGATGTTGCCTTCTGGTCCGGAAAGCATTCTCATCAGCTCAAATTGGATCCGGTTGGTATCCTGAGCCTCATCCACTAATATATAGGTAAATTTATTCTGCCGTTTTTTTAATATCTCCTTATCTTTTTTGAATAACATGTAGGGGAGTAGGAGTAGATCGTCAAAATCAAGTGAATTGGATTTTTCAAGTTCTTTCTGATATTGTTCATAGACCTTGTACATCGTCTGATCGTAATCGGATTTGATATTCTTGCTTGCGGACTGAGGATCTAGTCAAAGATTTTTCTGGCTGGAGATAAAATTCCTTGCTTCAGGCACTTTGAATATCTCCTGGAGATTTAGCTTCTTCAAAACATCCTTTAATACGGATTGGGATTCGTTCGTGTCGAAGATTCAGAAGTTCTTGGTATACTTCATTCATAATTTTTCTACGTCTTCTTTGAGTATCTTCAAAAAAATGCTATGGAATGTGCCTATCCGTTTCAACGAAGCGGCCGTATGGAAATGCTGTGGTGTGAGTACTTCGTCATTAGTCGTTACGCTTTCGAGAAAATCGTCAATACTGGTTTCAGGAAGCAGGTCTCAGGTAGCAGGTTGTTTTTTTGCTCCTTGTTCCTTGTTCCTTGCTCCTGTCAAAATATCCTTGGAAATCTTAACAAGTCTCTCTTTCATCTCGTTAGCAGCTTTGTTGGTGAAGGTGACTGCTAAAATCCTGGTAATAGAAATCTGCTTGCCTCGGACGAGATAGGCTATCTTATAGGTGAGCACTCTTGTTTTTCAACTCCCTGCTCCAGCTATTATTAAAGATGAAGTGTCGGTGTAAATACATGCTTTTGTCTGTTCTTCGTTCAGCTGTGTCGCTACATACGCTTTGATATCCATGTTCCAGAATGTAGAATTAAAAAAAAATTGTGAATATAATAACTTGTTTGGGAGTGTAGTGAAAACTTTCCGTGTTTCAATTTGAATATTTCTTATTTTGTGGTTTTTTCTTATTGACTTATTTCAACTATTTACTATAAAATACATATTTATTCTTTATATGAAGAAGATGGGAGGCGATATTACGCACCATGTAAACAATCCTCAAGTATTGAAAGATATGCAGGAATATCTTCGTAATCCTCAAACAATCAAAGAACTTTATGATGCGCTCAAAGCTCTGCCTCAGGAAGAATTTTATGATTTGCATGAAGAGGAGTTGGGAGAAGTTTTTACGATGTATTGGAAATTATGAGAAAAACCCGATAGAGAGACAAATGACGATCGTATGAGATATGATATTGGCAAAATGATGGATCTTAAACGTGATGTTGAAGGAATAACTACCTGTTTATTGTCGGCATTAGAAAATTATTCAGCGCCGTATTATTTTAGAAAGGAGGAACAGGAGAAAAGACTCTTGTTTGAGAAACAAATGAAAATCTTGTTTGTTAATATCCTGGAGTGTCTTGCTGCTCATAAGAAAAAGATAACCATTGATGAAGTGGTAGATCTAAAGCGTTATATCGTAGAGAGGTTTAATACGGTGAAGGCCCTCGATCATAATGAATTGGCTCACATTCTTTCTCTGTTGCTTCAACGTCATATCTATGTATGAGAAAATACTATAGATAAGGCAATACAACATCTTATAGAAATCCACGGAGAAGATATCTCTCGTCCGCTATTATGATGAAGAGATAATCCAAAAGATTATAAACGAGATTCATTGCTTTTCATGCAATATGGTTTCGGTCAAATTAGTATTGATGAAATGGTAGATGGATTTAAAGAAATTATAAAAAGAAATAATGAATTCATCCAATCGTCATTACAGCCGTTTATCCCTTTATACAATTGGTTGCGTGTTGTGCTTCAAAAAACGAATGATGATGAGGAAATAAGTGAACAACTTGTTTCAGCTAATGTTTCTACCGACATTACAGAAATAAAGGACGATATAGATATCAAAAGCATAGCTGACTATTCTTATGAAAACAATTGTCTCAAAGTAGTATTGAAAACAGATAAAACTGTCTTGGAAGAAAAACTTCGTCCGTTAAAAAAAATCTGTGATCTGAGCAGAATGGATAATCTCCCTGCGTTAAATTCTTAATCTAAAATATTATTTTATAATAAAAAAATTCCCGGAAAATACTCCGGGAATTTTAATAAAGAATGATTTTTGATATTATTTTTCCAAAATGATTGCTGCGATGTCAGGGAAATGCTCTGTATAATCGCCGAAGATTTGAATGCCGAAGGCATCGGTAGGAAGCTTATCCCAAGTGATCTTTTCTTTCCATCCTGCGCCGGAATATGATCCGAAACTCATAGGCGATGAGTGTATTTCGGTAAATGATGCCCATGGACGAATCAGTTTGTCCTTTACTTCCATCGGTTCTGCATGCATGTAGTCATGTTTTAAATGCGGCACTATGCATATAGGGAAATCACCAGCGATTCCTCCGCCCATTTGTAAGAAGGCAATGGATGAATCCTTGGTATTATCCACATACCATTCTGCTAAATGATGCATGTAAGCAAAGCCATGTTTGATGATTGACGGATTGATAGGATTTTTGAGTTTATACTTGGAGAGTAATGGGTGATTACCACTATAACATGCATGAGTAAAAATATTTCCCATCGTGCTATCTTCTGCTCCTGGTACATAGACAGGAATTTTGTATTTCCATGCTTGATATAACCAACAATCATCTTCGTTTGCTTTCAGATCTTTCTTTATCAGATTGTGCTCTAATAACTGGAAGAAAAATTCATGCCATAAATAACTCTTGTTTTCTTTTTGAGATTTACGCCACAATTTTTCCAGTTTAGGTAGGATTTTTCTTACGGACTCATCTTCAGGTAAAAACGTATCAGTAATCCGTCGTAAGCCTGCCTCACGGAGTTCGTTTTCTTCTTTTGGAGTAAGCTCCATGTAGCCGGGAATATTTGCATAGTGACGATGCGCTACATAACGATACAAGCTTTCTTCCATATTGGCTCCTGTTACAGATATTCCATGGAGTTTGCCTGCGCGTATAAGTTCACTAATAACTATTCCCATTTCAAATGAAGAACCAGCGCCTCCCATGGAAAGAAATAGTTTTCCACCTCTTTTTAAGAATTTTCTTAACCATAATCCAGCATCTATAGTTTTTCCACCATTACAATGGCGTTTAGTGTAAACCAAAAAGTTAGTTATAGGTGTATTTGGATCTGGCTTGTAATTTCTTTCTCCTTGTACGATTTTTTTTTGTAAATCGGGAGATAATTTTTTAATTTTTGTCATAATTTTGTTTTAAGAAGATTTATATTAGTTTTTATTTTATGGTACATTTTGTATCTATTTTATAGAGTAAGTCAATACTTGTGTTTTTGGCTTGTTTCTAGCAATACTACCATCTATTGAAAAAACAGAGGAAATGATTATATATAAAAAAATACAGATTCCTCATGTGATTTGCATTTGGGTTAACCGACCGGGAGCCTGTTTTTTAGGCTCCTTTTTTTAAATATTCTTTTATTCGATTATTCCTTTTATATCCGATAAATGCTTAAATAAGCTCTCTTTTTCTTTATCGGTCGGCTGCGTATCTTTTTCTGTATATTTCTGTCTAAGATCCCATAATTCTCTTTTTAATTTCTCTATTTTCTCATCTACTTTATTATATTCCTTTTTATCTATTGTATTTATCTGTCTTTCGATGAATGTTCGATAATTATCCACTGCTTCGGTCACTGTTGTAAAACAAGCCGTCCAAGGATTTACCGTTCTAGAAAACTCAGCTTCTATGGAAGCTTTGGCTCAGTCGATTATTTCTTTCATTTCATTTATCAAATCTCTCACTTTGGGAGAGAGTTCTGTAATATTTATATTCATAGAGTTTAGCGCTGAGAAATAAATTATTCTTTTACTACTAATTTGTCCTTATATTGCTCATATATCTCTTTGATGTCTTCTGGAGTCTCATAGTTTGGAAAAAGTGTCTGGTTAAGTTCGATCTCTGTCGTTATTTGTTCAGCGATTGTATTGTTAGTTTCAATCAGATGATTGATGATTTTTTTATCTATTCCATTATGTTCCAAAATCTCCCTGATTTCCTCTTCCGTCATGATATGGAATTGTCATTTTGGTTTTCTTCTGTTTTCATCGTAAATTTTAAATCAATCCTTGATGGCGAGCGCCACTTCCCGTGCTTGTTTATCTGTTTTGGAGGGATAGAAGTAATTATTGTCCACTACGCAAGCAATCTGCTCTTTTTCCGCTAACGCCAAGAGCAGTTCATTCACTTTTTTGGATTCATTTGTTTCGTTATAGTCTTGTGCTATGATTTCCAGATAGACGTTGTCTTTTCCTATCGTATCCTGGATGAGGTGGATGATTTCAATTATTTTAGACTCTTTCTCATCGAGCGCAATCATCTTGCCTATCCGTGAATTCGCTCATCCAAACAGACAAATAATCTCTCTTCAGAATTTTTTCAACGCTTGGAGATCTATCTTCGGCTTGCCTTTGATCCCTTCCTTGTTGGCGAATGACGTCAATTCCATGAGTGATTGATATCCTTCTTTGTTTTTTGCGAGAATGACGATATTACCGATCTGTTGATCGGATATCTGGGAATTGATATCCATAACGAATCCAAGCTCTACCCCTATGATAGGTTTGATGCCTGCATCTTTGGCTAATTGGTAAAACTTAATGGCTCAATACATACCATTATAATCGGTGATGGCGATGGCATCCATTCAGAGTTCTTTGGCTTTGTTGACGATGGCTGCTGGTTTGCCTATCGCTTCGAGGAAGGAGAAGGTACTATGGCCGTGTAAGTGTGTAAACATGTGTAAATAGCGTAAGTAGCGTAAATATCTATATAGAGTAGCAGAAGTGTATTTTTTTGTTTTGAGGTTTCAACGGTAAATGGAGAAAATCAGATTTTGTGATTGAAAAAACGAGGCTTTTTGGTATAGTGTAAACACTTTATTTTTGTTGTAATTGAAATGTTTAAGAAGATAGTGATAGGAATGTTTTTGCTCTGCGGATTTTGTGCTTTTACATCTGCGGCTTCATGGAATTTGCCTGGCATAACTATCGTTACTCGTGCCCAATGGTGAGCTAATGAAAGCTGGAGATATTCTCCTACTTCAAAAACTGAAAGAGATGCTATCAACCAGCAACAAACAGATAATGAAGCTGGTCAGCTTACAGAAACTGTCTATCAAGGACAGATGGCGACCGATTATCTTCTTGAAACAACGCCTGATGAACAAATCGTAAATGAATATCGCGAATCATCAAGCGGTAATTTTCTTAAATGGCCGGAAAGTATTCATACAAATAAATCTAAGATCATCATTCATCATACTGCTGATGATTATTCCGCTTTGCTTACGTGAGGGACTTGAGCAGCAATCCAAGAAATGCAGGCTATCTATAAATATCATACACTGACGAAATGACGAGGTGATATAGGATATAATTTTGTCATTGACCCGTTTGGAAATATCTACGAGGGAAGAGCATGATGAGCATGAGTAGTATGAGCACAGACGGCTTGGAATAATACACCGAGCGTATGAATTTCCTTGATGGGAAATTTCAATATCCAAACACCTACGGATGCGGCGCTTAAATCACTAGTAAAACTCACCACAGCTTTGGCAAGAAAATACAAGATCAACCCTAAAGCCACTACTACGTATTTCAAAAAATCAGATACGGTCCCATATCTTCAAGCATATCAGAATTATACGATAGCAGGACATAGGGATGCATGAGTGACTTCCTGCCCAGGAACTAATCTCTATAATTTATTGCCGGAGATCAGGGATCAGGTCAGTGAAAATCTCACTACTTATACCTTGGTCAGCAGCACCCGTAAAATCGTTTCATTACCTTCTGTAAATAGATGAATTACCGTAGATTGACGATATTATTCTGACAATGATACAGATACTTTTGCGCTTCCTATCAGATGGATAGGAGTGAAATCATGCACGACGACAGATACCACTATCACTATCAATTCTTGTACGTCAAAAAACAATCAATTACTCATTTCATTGACGAAAAAATGAACGAGCGGACTCAAAACCATCAGTGCTGTTACTTCTTCAGGAACCAAAATGTTTTCCATGAACCTTATTCGGCAAGAAGATTTCGCAAGTATCGCCAATCAGTTGAAACAAGACTATATGACCACGAGATGAATCACTGCTTCATCACAAAGCATCAATAAAATAACGTCAAAAATCACTGTATCTGATATAAAAACCTTGATGCAGTGACCGTTAAATATTCTGCTCTATGAATTGAGTACGAGTTTCCCAAGATATGAAATTTCTTGTGACGGGTGATGCAGTATCCAGGCTGATGATAAAACATATACGGATACCAAACCTATTGTAGAAACAAGCAACGGATTCATCTATCTTACGCTTCCAATGTTTGAAAATCCTTTAGAAATTAAACTTCTTGAAATATCTTCATTGAGCGGAGGACTTGTCCATGTAAATAACTATACGAGAAAATCCTATGGAGGCACTCCATGGAATACTTTCAGAGGATCATTGATCCGAAAAAAGGATACCATCAAAAATCTTGCCGCAGGGAAATTTCTTGATCAAGCCGTTGTGATAAACAGAACATCATTCGATAATTATATGAAGGGTATTGCGGAAACCAGCGATAGCGATAATGTCGAAAAACAAATATTAGTTTTATTGCTTGCAAAGATGTATACGTTATTCTATATGAATGGACAAAATACTCATCCATCGATTCCTGCAGGAGCTAGCTATCAAGCGATAGATAATCCTGATATGTTCCAGAAATACGTCTGAGCTTGACGGGAAAAAACTTCTAAAATGTCTTCGAGCTTATTAGCAAATATCCAAAATAAGGTCGTCATGTATGATGGCTATGTGCCTATCCTGCCGTATTTCAGCTGTTCTGGCGGATTCACCTGGTCAGCGAAAGAGAAACGGTGATGGAACGACACGCCGTATCTTCAGTCTAAGCTGGATTTTGCTGCATGCTTTGATTTCAATGGACATGGTGTCGGACTCAGCGGAAAATGAGCGCAATATCTTGCAGAAAAATGATGGACCATGAAACAGATTCTGCAGTATTATTATCCTGGCGTAGAATTAGTTACTACCAACTAAAAAATATTTTGTTTATAATAAAAAAAGGAATCGAAATACTCGATTCCTGTCCGTTTTTTTGATTCTTTGAAATTATTGTTCGGTTGTCTTAAATGTAATAGTTCTTACTAACATAATTTTTGTTGAATAAGAAATCCGAGACTCATCCGCTGATTCCAAAGTTAAGAATGCATCTGATATTGATATTATTTCTACAGATTTGAATTCTTGTTCCTTTTTCTCAATGAATTTGACAGTTGCTTTGTTCATTTTTTTTAATTCCTGTAATGTTTTTCGCTTTATTTCTTCTAACATATCTTCTAATGAATTTACGTCATATACAGAAGAAAGTGTTTCGATAGATACGTTTGTTTTCATGATTCTATATTTTTATTTGTTTTTATACTTATATATATTCTATTTATAAAGTCAAGTCTTTCGGGGTTGTAATGAATATCGATTTTTTTACATATATTATGCTATTTTATATGCTAATATATTTCGTGTATAAACAGATCCTTCATACCTTATTCCAGTGAACTGCTGATCAGGCATGTGAACATATTCTTGCACTGTATGACAAGAAGGGTTTCTGTGTCGTCGATTATCTCTATTTCGCAAATATTTCCGCTAAAAAGCTTTTTGAATTGCATCATATCGCTTATCCGGTAGAGGACTTCCGTGAAGCGTTGCTTCATAACTATAAACAGATGAATATCAAGTGAATTTATCCTGTATATCAACACGCTATCCTGGATGCTGATGTGGTGCTGATGGACGGTATCGCATTACAGCTTTTCTATTATCTCGCTAAGAAAAAACGATTAAAAAATCTGAATGGGACTGATTTCTGTCCGCATTTTCTCTCATATATCAAACAGCATCATCCGGATAAGGATATGAATGTCATTCTCTATGGAACCTATCCGCATCTGTTGGAAAAAACAAAACAATTACTACTCAAACAAGGATATAATGTCGTCTATGCACAGGATGGCTATACGAATTTAGACTGGGACAATGTCGACCTTGCATTGAAGTCAAGAGATAAGGATATTAATATTCTTTTAGTCGCTAGAACGACCCCTCTCTATCCTATTCAAGAAATTTGGACATTTGCCAATAAAGACCATATTCGTCAACATAGACTTCTCGTGATGAATCAAGGCGGCACCTTTGATTTCCGGGTCGGTGAGCAAAAAAGGGCTCCTAAACTTATAAGAACGCTTAAATTGGAACGGTTACGAAGGCTTATTTCCGATCCCAAGAGAAATATCAAAAAAGTGGTCTCTACCTTGGCGCTTTTTAGGTATATTTTGTCGTATTTGCTGTTGAAAAAGAAGTAAAGATGTATACATATAAAAAAAATGGCAGTTTTTTTGATTTTTTAGCCCCGGAGACGGGATAAAAACGATGGGAAAATCTTTTTGTGAGATTTCCCTCATCTTATTTTATTGATTTACGCTTCATTTGATGCATTTAAAAGAAAAAAAATTTCTCTATCTTGCAGAAGAACAGGTTTTCAATTTTGCTGAGGAAGTGCAGAACGGAATTAAGATAAAAATGTTCGTCGGATTCCAATCCAATAAATTTTTGGACTTCCAGAAGGATCTGCTTCAGGATTTTGTTGCAGAATTCAAGGATAAAATCAGCGATGAAAACTATGATGTCGATGAGGTAAAAAATAATTTCGAGATAGCTCTCCAAAACTTGAACGTAAAGCTCAAAGCATTTGCTGACAAAGTCCGTGATGTGGATTTTTTTGGCATCAAAGGATACATCCAACTCGTCATGGACAATATCCTTATGCTTTCCATGATCGGTGATGTGAGTGTGATGATATTCAGAGATGAAAAATTATATTATTCGCTCACTAATTCGCTTAACGACAAATGAAAGATAGATCTATTCTCTGATTTCGTGGAAGGGGATGTAGAAAGCAATGATCAGATACTTTATGTGGGAACCAAAATCTCTGATGTATTCGATCATAGCGATTTCAAAGAAATGGAAAGCGTATTGAAATCAGAAGATACTCATTTGATCAATTTTTTCCAAGAGCTTCTCAATGCAAGATTGGACAAAAAATCATTCGGATTTATCTTCCATTATCTCATTACCGGAGCAGCAGTAAAGACTCATGAAGAGTATATCAGCAAGATGAGTGAAAATTCGCTCTTTGGTAAAATCAAGAAGACATTACTAAAAAATAAATATCAAGCAACCGTTGCTGTTCTCAGTATTTTCATCTTGTTTATGCTGATCAACTTGCTTTCACAGGTATTGAAATCAAATGCTGATACGTTTGTGACCTCTGATGGAACAACCGTTGATCTTACGATAGAAGATATCAAAAAGGATCTCTTCACGTTCCAAGGCATGGACCCGACCTCTGAAGAGAAATCCATCAAATACAATGAAATACTTGCAAAACTTGATGTGCTTCAAAGTAAAGGAAGATGGCTTGAAGATGTGGCGCAATTCAGAAAATTATTACAATCAGAATATTATAAAGGATTTAATATCGTCTATGTAAGCAGCTTGACGAAATTCGATGATGCCACGCTTGGCAAGAAGACAAAAATTTTGACGTTCAATACTTCAGAGACTTCACAGCTCGGTGATATCCAATGACTCTATGTCTGGAGAAATATGATTGTTGAGGGAAGTAAGTCTGCACTCGTAGGAGCGCTTGATGATAATATGAGAGGATCATTGATCACCTACAATCTTCCTTCAACGGATACCATGAAGGGATGTAACCTTAACTTATTGAAAGACGGACTCTATTGTTTCACTAATAATTCAAATATCTATTCTATCAATAAAGAATGAGCTCAACCAGTGACTACTACTGATACTGAACCGTTCTCAAAGAATATCGCTAGCGTGGTCACCTACGGAAAGGCGAATCTCTATGTTTTCGAGAATAATGTCAGCGCTGCAGGCAATACGACATTAGTTACAAGATACCGCAATACCTTGTGATCACAAACCATCTATCAAGGAGGACAAAAATATTATCTGGGTGCAAATATGACATGATTTTCTTTCTGATCCGGATTCGCTGATTTCGCTATCGATGGATCATTCTTGGCGTGGAATGAAGGTAAACTCTATCAATTCCGAAGAAACCCTCCGACAGCATTTACTCTTGATGTCCGTGAGATCAAATTGCTTGGATGAGACAAAAAAACATTACAATATTCCAATGATGTGAAAGTGATCAGTTCTATAAATTCAAAATATGTATATCTTTTTGATAGAATAAATCAGACCTTCACTATCTATGATTCTCGTCCAGCAAAAAGTGCTGATCAATATAACTACAACTATGGTCTCTACTATGTCTTTATGTTCAAATTTGATCTGGGCGCTACTAATAGAGTCATCGATATCGATATACCTGATCCTAGCTGAAATAGACCGGAAATGTATATCTTATCATCCGATGGAATAAATAAAATCGCTTTATATGAATTTATCGATAGTATTACGGACAATAAAGTGCTCAAACAACTTAATTAGACAAAAGTATCGAGTATCAAGTATCAATTCTTGCTACTTATGTCTTGATACTTACTACTTAATTTCGTTTAGAAAATAAGCTTGAGAACTATGAAAAAAATATCATCGAAACAGCTCAGGGACCATTGGAACAGATTTCGAATAACTAAGAAACACATATATCTCCCAGAAAGCTCACTGATCGGCGGCAAGGAAAGCACCGCTATGTTCACTATTGCGGGAATGCAACAAATTATCCCATATCTTTTCGGTAAAGAGCATCCGCTCGGAAAAAGATTATTCAATATCCAGAAATGTGTCAGAACGGTTGATATCGATGAAGTCGGTGATGCAAGCCACTGTACTTTTTTTGAAATGATGGGAAATCGATCACTTGGCGATTACTTCAAAAAAGAAGCGGTTCAGCGAAGTCGGGAATTTCTTGTCGATGTACTCTGATTCGATCCAAAAAAATTGGCAGTAACGGTCTTTGAATGAGATAAGGATACATCGAGAGATGAGGAAACAACGTGATATCGGAAAACTGTAGGAATACCTGAAGATAAAATCGCCTATATGCCGGCAGAAAATAATCGACGAAGTCCTGGACCGGTCTGACCTTGCGGACCTGATACCGAAATATTCTATCGAGTAGGGAAAGCTAAACTTCCTCCCAAGGATTCTAATCCGAAAACCGATGAAGATAATCGGCTTGAAGTCCGGAATAACGTCTTTATGGAGTTTTATCGTGATGAAAAAGGCAGGCTGACAAAATTAAAAAATAAGAATGTCGATACCGGAATGGGATTCGAAAGGATGTCGAAAATCTTGCAGGGAAAGGAAACAGTTTTTGATACTGACATCTTTGCTCCATTGATCGCTTTGATTGAAACAACGCTTGATATACATTACAAAGGCAATGAAAGAAGATGCAGAATCATCGCTGATCATATCAGGACAGCTTTTTTCCTTATCTCTCATGATATTGTTCCTTCCAATGAGGGGAGAGGATATGTTCTCAGAAGATTGATCAGAAGGATGTATTATAATTTCATGCTTTTGAAACCGGTTGCTGAAGAGGTGTTTGATTCCTTTGTAACCACCATCGTTACATTTGTTGATGCATTGATGGCAGCGAAAGCGAACACCAAAAGTATTAGCACAGTAGTGATCAAAGAAGCCCATCAGTTCCAGAAAACCATCACTCACGGACAGAAATTGCTTGATGAGCTTATCATATGAGCGAGCAAGAAGACTATTTCAGGAAAAGATATCTTCAAACTCTATGATACTTTCGGATTCCCATTGGAATTGACCAAGGAAATTGTTGAAGAACACTGATTGTCGCTCGATGTGAAATGATTCGAAAAAGAGATGAAAGCACAACAGGAAAGATCCCGTGCATGATCCAAGGATATGTTCAAACAAGGAATAGATCGAGCAAGCTATCTGCAATGAATTCCACCTACGATTTTCGTTTGATACCAAACCTTGGAATCTGATGGTATGAAAGTATTGAAAGATTTCGAAATAGCTTGACAAAGGATACTGGTATTCGATAAGACACCTTTTTACGCAGAAAGCGGAGGTCAGATATGAGATAGGGGAGTTGTAGAATTAGATGATGGCAAAGAGGTGAATGTAGTCCAGGTTCAGAAATATAATTGAATTTTCCTTCATTTTGTAGAATAGATTTATTTATCTATGTGATTATTTTTTTGATGCAATATATTGTACCAAGATTTCCTTCTTCGTTTCCTTCAAAAGATAATCGTAAATGAACCTGTGGAATGTATACACTCAAAGCGATAATTGAATGATATACGGGAAGTCAGATCAATAATTATAGAAATTATGCTAGTGGTTGGATTAGTAGAAAATTTTGATATATGCTTCCTACTTGATTGACTAAAGTACTTAGACAATTATGATTATCAGCCAAAAGGATTCATTGCAGATGGATGAAAAAAGAAAAAAAAATCGAGGTTCTCAAATCTCTCTTACATAAATGACCTGTCATTCTCCTTATCTCTCATGCGTATAGCAGTACGAGGAATTTTTCTTTTCGTAGAGCATGTACCTTACAACATTATATCAGTTTACGGTGATATGATGATGAAAAACGTATCTTCTATGTCTATGATTCCAATACGGAAAAAGCTCACTACAAAGGTGATACGCTCCCGGTAGGGAATATCATCCTGGAATACGATAGATTGCTTCGATATCGGCGTCTTGGCGGTCGAGGGTTCTATAGAAATTTCGGTATAGCTGTGGATTATATCAACAAGCAGTATTAATTGACTTTTAATTATAAATATATATAAGATTTTCTCTTATATATATTTTTTTGATAATGGTGAATAGACAAGAGATAGCTGATATGGAAAAAAATCTTGATAATCTTAAAAATCAGATACTTTCAATAAATATGGATATACATGATAATCCGGATATATTTCCCCAATTGAAGGAATACAGACAGAAGCTTTCTGATATAGTAAAATCATCAAAATCCTTATCAAAATTATCAATTTTATCAAAAAATGAGCAAAAAGAACTTGATGTTATGCTAAGAACATTTTCTGCTGCCTTACAAAGTGTTGCATTAAATACTTTTATAAAATATAAAGAACAATATGTCGCTGGTGTACATGTTGCTTTTGCCTTTATGATAAAATATCCTCAACTTTTTATTGAAAATTCTGATGAAAATATCTCTATCGTTTTGCATATTCGTGATATATTGCGGCACTTTCTTGCAGAGATCTATGCTTCTTCTTCTACTCCAGAAGTTTTCGCTGATTTATGTCAGAATAAATCTGTATTATCTCATGAACAAACCCTATCTTTACTTACAACACTCATAGACAAAGTTATTTCTACTCTAATCAAGGAGATTCTAGATGATATAAGTGATCGGGATGATGAACAAAAGAAATCTTTTGTACAACAGGTAAGAACAAAATACCCCAATGCATCTAAAAATTTAAATTATATTCTGCTGAGTAAAAACAAACGAAATACCATCAAACAGGATTTTCTTACTTCTTCTAAGAAAAGTCTTTGTCTTGTAATGCAGGAAAAATTTACTGAATTGAATGATGGAGATTTCCATGAAATCATACATTCCTTATCTGTATTGTTCATGTATTTTGGTTCTAATGAAGATGGAATAGACAAAATGTTTTCTAAATATGTATCTTTATTCTTGGAAGAACAATTCCAACAATCCGATCATAAAAAAACTTCTAAGCTGGAAAAAAAAGTATCTGGAATACAACAAATGATTTCTTCTGAGTTGCTTGATTTACAAAGATCACCTACCAAATTAGAAGAATTGCCTCCTGGTTTAAAAGATGATATTGTACTTTATCTTAGCAAGAAGAAAATCAATGGGAATTATGAAAAACTCGTGGATGTCATAGAAAAAATCCTTCAGAAATTTTTGACGAAAAAGAAAAATATCAGAAAACAATGGTTCATAACAAAAATATCGTCATATAGTTGACCTTGCGTGGATGATGATTTTTTTGATCTTCTGGCAAAGTATGGTGTTTCTTGCATTGATGAAACCAAATGATTGCAGGAAGAATTTTATGAAGAAGAAAATATTCCAGAATATCAGTGACCATCTCATGCCAAACATCCACTTTCTGGTGAAAAAAATCAGATCCTTGATGCTTTACATGTTGTTGATACTCTTGAATGTTCGGACGGAGAATCCAGAAATATCTATCTTATGAAAAAAATATGCTGATATACTGATATCTTTGAACAGCTTGGCTATACTTTTGATAACAAGGAAAAATTTATTGAAAGTACTGCTGAATATTGTTATTCCAATGATAGATTGGAAAAGGATATCAGAAGAGTCCTTTATGATATTATTGTCAAAAATAAATATGAACAACATAAAGATGGACGTGATTATTATGTTTTTTCCATGCCTAGATGATGGAGAATCATTTTATACAAAAAATGAGTCATTGGCACTATATGACCCCATGATTATTATGAAAAATTTCTCAAAAATAATCTCTAGTCTATCTTATTGTATCTAGGGAAAAAGGTATATACTATCTTGTAGAAGGAGTCGATCACTTTATCGAGTCCTTTTTCCTGTTTGAGCATCCTTTCTGTTAATATTCATTCGAGCTTGAACATCTCCTGTTCCACTTGCTTGCCTGTTTCCTGGAATGATTTCCCTTCTCATGATTCGTTGAGCGTCCTGAATTTCCAAAATAGTTCATTATACACTTCAAAAAATCTTTTGAATAGCTGGCCTCATTTAGTCTTGTTCATGCCTTCTATCTTTTCGGAGATATAATCGTTGATTATATGCTGGATATCTATTTTCTGCTCAGGAGAAATGCTTTTGAATATCGGACCGAACACTTCGTGTTTCTCTAAATCAGAAAAATACGGGATATATCATTTCTTTTCTTCGATATTTGCTATGATGTTGGTAATCTGATCTACTTCGTTCTGGTTCATCTGTTTTTGAGTCGTAATGTCTTAAAAAATCATAGGCTTAATGTGGAAAGCAAAAATCATAGCGTCGGGATGATGGCATTGATCCGTGGTCTAGGGAATTTTGTGGTATAGAGAAATATCACTATGACCACGTATGTGAGTATCGCAATGATTATTTTTCTTGCTCGGCTTGTCTCTCGTGCCTTGTCCGCTTCTACACGTTTATTTCTGGATTTGATCTCGTTGACTTGTTGCTGGATGGTCTGCATGGAATTTTTAGCAACTAAAATAATCCTCTATGGAGGACTTCTTGATGACTTCTTGATGACCATACTATACTAATTTTTCTGATCAATTTCAATGGGAAATTGATATTAACGGATGTCCGCTCATTCCAGATAGAATCATCCATTGAACGTATCTTTCCTGATTTTCCCTACCAATGCTACGGGTATCTCTCCATGACGTGCGATAAGTTCTTCGACTTCATCTCATCTTCATCGGAACATAGTAGTGATCTTTTTTTTGCCGAACGTTCCATGGATTTTGAGATGACATTTGCCCTTTGTCCCTACTTTCTCTATTTTTTGAATGCTGACATTTTCTAGGAGGAATATCGGTTCTTCGTTCCCTTCGCCGAACGGTGCTAGTCTATCTATATTAGTAAGCGTAGCATTATTTCGTTCGTGTTCATAGATTTTTGTATCGACTTGAACTGATTTGATGAGATGGTCATCGCTGATGCATTGCTCGCAATAGTCGTTAAATTTCTGAATGAGTGTATCTAAATTCTCTAACTTGACGGTCAATCAGCCAGCTCATCTATGACCGCCGAATCTTACAAGCAGATCTCCTGCACTTTTGAGCATATCTATCACGCTAAAATAATCCGGTCACCTCAAACTTGCTACTCCTATCTGTCTTTCTTGATCGATTTTCATAATCATGGAAGGCTTGTTGTATTTTTCCGTAATCCTTCCTGAAACTATACCGACGATTCATTCGTGAAACTCTTCGTGATATGCTATCAGTATTTTCTTTTCTAAGTCCAACATAGTTTCAGCTTCTTTGAACATCCTTTCTTGTATCTGTCTTCTTTCCGTATTTATTAATTCTAAATTATCAAGATAACCAACTTGTTTTTCCCCGGAATAGAGGAGCGCATACAGGCTGTCGTAGGGAGATCTGATCCTGCCTCCCGCATTGATCCTTGGTCAGATGATATATCATATATGATAGGTATCTATCGTTCATTTGATCTTCAGAAAATCCAGAAATCCTTTGAGGGAATCGGGCAAATGTTTACGGGAGTTCAAAAGCTCCAATCACTTTTTCACCATCATCCTATTCTCATTCACTAGAGGGACGACGTCGGCTACCGTTCAGATAGTCACGATAGGAAGGAAATAATTGAATATATGATTTTTCTCTTTTTGATCAAAGTTAGACTTTGTTAATAATGCGCAGATGAGCTTGAAGGTCACGCCTACGCCTGCTAATCCTTTGAAGGGATACTTAGGAGAAATTACGGGATTCACTACCGCTACGGCTTCAGGGATATCTTCCAAGTCTTGATGATGATCGGTTATTATTAATTCGATTCCTTGCTCTTTGGCGTAGATGGCTTCCTGCAATGACGCGATACCGTTATCTACGGTGATAATCAGATTCACTCATTTCTTCTTGATATCGTCGACATGCTCTTTCTTGATTCCGTAGCCTTCTTTGATCCTATCGGGATATTGGATGCTGACATTCTTGTATTTGAGGAATCTGGTGATGAATTCATACAGGATATAACTTGAGGTTATCCCATCAACGTCATAATCTCAGAAAATCATTATTTTCTCTTTGTTCTTCACCGCAGTAATGATTCTCTCTACCGCCTTATCCATATCATTCAGTAAAAACGGGTCCAATCGGTAGTCGCTAAGTTTAGGATCCAAAAAAGAGCCAACGTCGTCGTTGATTCATCTTACGGCAAATAATCTAGTCAGCAGATCTTCGTCTGGATTGTCGTGTACTACGTGATAATTCATATTCGGATATATGTGAGAAGTTTGAAACAAATTTAGTGTGTGAGTATTGTAATATTTTATAGAACAAATACAAATAAAACTTTATTTTTTTTGACGCTTCGCTGGACTTACTTTTGGCAATGCTCCAAAAGTAAGCAAAAACGCTTTCCAGATGCAAATCGACTGAACTGTCGTTTCAAACCGAATAGCTTACCATCTCACCTTCCGCCCCATCCCGGTAACCACCGGGACGGGACCCGCTACGGTTCGTTCATATCGATTGCTTCGGATTCGGTGAGTGTCTGGTGTGCATCTGGCGTTGTATTTCAGATGATTTGATAATGACTCAAGATTTTATGGATACAAAAAAATCCCCGGAATACTCGGGGATGTAATTTATTATTATGTTGATGTTGTTATTATTATTCCAACATACCTGCTGTTTTCATTGCTTGGGTGAATCCGGAAAATTCTTTTTTGAGTATCTGTAATTTATTGTCTCGTTTTTCCTTTTCTTTTTTCACCATTTTCTTCATTTTTTCGATTTTTTTCTGATTTATGAAGTACAATGCTTCTAAAGTGGTTTTACGTCCTCGCATATTTCTCCATCTACCTTTTTCTATCTGTTCTTTATTTATTTTGACCATTTCGCAATCCGTTAACCAACAAATATCCTCGTCAAAATTTTTAACGTAATGAGATCCAGTCCAACCTGAGAGTATTTGGAATTTTCCACTGTTTTTTTCGTGAACTTTAACAATTTCTCGGATACCGTTAGAGACGAACTGACTCCCGCTTACTTCTACCAAAAAGATCTGATTGTCTTTTAGGTCTGAAAAATTTATTTTTTTCATATTTTTGTTTTTTTATGACTTTTATTTTGATTTATACTATACATATTATTCCCATTTTTGCAAGATTAAAAAAACACTCATGGACATACCATCAGTGCTTTCCCCTTTTTATTGTATTTTATTTGTACACAATTTTTTAACGAGAGAGCATCAGGATAGGCTTCATACAGCCTACAATAATAATCAACAGGGCTGACTATTGATGTAGATTTTATATAGGGCCCTGATACTCCCTCTGGGTCCATCTGATCTTATTGGGTATAAGATCTAGATAGTGTTTAAGGAGGAAATACCTCCAACATAATTACCTATACCAAGGATGTGTAGTGAAGCCTTACGATAAGTAACTATGTTATCTTAATTATACCCTGGATTTGTGGATATGCAAAAGTTTGAGAGTATTGTTTGCATTTTTTACTCTTTTATAATTGACTTATATAATAATAATTACTGAATATATATTTATGAAGGGATTTGCTAACAAAAGGTTATCTTCCTATCTTTTTCCGGTCTTCCTTGAACTCGTCTCCGTAATAGATTTCGAAGACAAA
>CAIVEC010000016.1 GCA_903904875.1 uncultured bacterium
CCCGGGGCAGTGCGTTACCATGAGCCCAGTTACCGCCATATCATCGGGCGCGTCTTCAACTTGATGGTTCGCATCTTGGCCCTTCCAGGTCTGCAGGACTCTCAGTGCGGTTTCAAATGTTTTCGCGCGGATGTCGCCGAGAAAATTTTCCCGTTGCAAACCCTGACTGGCATGTCCTTCGATGTGGAAGTGCTTTACATTGCCCGCTGCCTTGGTTATAAAATCGTTGAAATTCCCATTCCCTGGTATTTTGACGCCGACAGCCGCGTGCGTTTGGTAGATGATTCTTTACGTATGGCTTTTGACCTGTGGCAAATCCGGCAGAATAACAGTCATGGGGATTATCAATTGAAAGAGCAGCATCCTGGCAGCAACCGCTAATGTCACCCCGAGTTTCCCCACATTTGGAGTTTGAGATTCCCCTTTGGCAGTCTGGCTATCATTTTGTTGCCGATTCCCGCTTGCAATGGGATAACGAACAGATGTTTTGGAATCAGCGTTTTGAGCTTTTCCACGACTTCCTTGCCGAGATAATACGATTTATCCTTATGGATGACCCGGCTCAACGGCTCGACTTTCTCGTTATTGATATACACGTCCAATTTCACTAAATCCGCCGGCTGATATTTCTTGAATTCGTAATTCATCGTCGCGTATCACTTGGTCGCTGATTTCAATCTATCGTAAAAATCTATAATGATCTCGCCCATTGGCAGCTCGTAATGCCGCACCACTCTCGTCTCGTCGATATAATCCATATTGATCAATCTGCCTCTGTATTCCTGGCAGAGCGCCATGATATTCCCTGCGTATTCCTGCGGTCAGACGACCTCTACTGCCGCTATCGGCTCTCGTATCTCATCTATCAGTCACTGGTCTATCATATCCGATCATGATTTCACCACCAATCGTGGAACGAGTTCTTCTTTTCTTTTTTCCACATCTTCGTCGGTCGTAGCCGATCAGAGGATTTGTCTGTATAATCAGGTTTTGAGGAGAATCTGGATATTGGATCAGGATTTGATTTGGTCTAATGAAAGATTCTTGGTTTTGATCAAATAGACTACGGTTGGTATCGTGAAAATCGTCTCCATATTATATTCCCTGGACAATCTCTCTTTGACGATATCCATATGCAGCATTCACAGAAACCCGCAGCGGAAACCGAATCCCAGTGCTTTGGAATCTTCCAGTTCGTACTCTATCGCGCTATCGTTGATAGATAATTTTTCCAAGCTGTCTTTCAATTTATCGTAATCGTTCGTATCTATAGGATACACTCAAGCGTAAACAAATGGCTTAACCTTTTTAAACCCTGGAATCACCAATGAAAGCAACTGAGGATTTTTTTCTGGAGATCCTTGTAATCATCCAAGTATGGTATCTCAGATCTGCACGTCTCTGACTGATTTCTGACCAGTGACGATATATCCTATCTGGCCTTCTTTGACGACCTTATCGGCCTTGTATTCCGGCGTGAAATGACCAACTTCCGGAGGGCTGAACGTGTTTTCCGAATGGATTAGATGGACTTCCTCCCCTGCCTTGATTTCACCATCCACGACTTTGACGTATGCAAGAACTCATTTGTACTGATCATATACGGAGTCGAAAATCAGCGAACGGGAAAGGGTTGTTTCCTCACCCCCTGACCCCCTCTCCTTCAGAGAGGGTGAATTTCCTCACCCCTGACCCTCTCCTTCAGAGAGGGAGTTTCATGTCTCTATTTTTTTAAGCACTTGTTCTAAATTATCGAAAACCTCTTCGTTTTTGAACCTTAAGACCTTATATCCTAAATGTTCTAATGTCTTATTTTTTTCGTTATCAATTTCTTTTTGTGCTTCTGTGTTGTGAATTCCTCAGTCTATTTCTATGATAACCTTATGTTCGTGACAATAGAAATCAGCGATATATTTGTTAATAGGAAATTGTCTTCTTCGTTTCATTCACACAAAATTCCTATTTCTCAAAACCTCTCGTATTATTTCTTCTGCTGCTGTTTGATTTTTTCTCATATCTCTTGCAAATCAGGTCTGAACTCATCAGGCCTCTCAGTAAATATGATGTTTTTTATATACTTCATGCACTATATTTTGCAACTCTCCTTCTGTGAAGGAGAAGGAGTTGGAGGATGAGGAAATTGTATTAGACGAATTTGCCGGTCGATATTTCTTCGGATGCGATTTCTTGAACGCGAGCGGATCCTGTATCCTTTCTATAATAGCGTCCAGAATCGTATCAACGTTTTCTCAGGTCTTGGCTGATATCTGAATTATTTCTGATTTATCGATACCGATGACGTTCTCTATCTCGTGCGCCACTCTTTCAGGATTGGCTGCCGGAAGATCGATTTTATTCAATACTGGTATAATCGTTAAATGCTGGTCTATGGCTTGATATAACGTTGATAATGTCTGCGCTTGTATTCATTGGCTCGCGTCAACGAGCAAAATAGCTCACTCTACGGCTGCGAGCGAACGGGAGACTTCGTACTGGAAATCCACGTGTCCCGGAGTATCTATCAGATTGAATTCATAGCCTTTCCGCTGCATTCTGGCAGGCGTCAATTTGATGGTGATTCCCCTCTCCTGCTCGATATCCATGCGGTCGAGCATCTGCGCGTGATCTATTTTCCTGACGGTTCAGGTAAGCTCCAGCATCCTATCTGCCAGCGTCGATTTTCCGTGATCTATATGTGCTATGATGCAAAAATTCCTAATCTGCATAAAGACTATATAATGAAACAGTAAAATAGTTATTTTGCTCGTTATAGATTGCCACAAGTCCCGATAAATCGGGACGCTACATATCGCTACAGATTGTAGTAATATCACGACAATCTGGAACTATCTGGAACTATCTGGAACTATCTGAGTCGATCTGTGACGATAGATTATGAAATAGCTTATTGAATTCAAGAAAGAGTTTGTTATGGTTTGACAAAATCGCCTGTTTCGGATATAATTAAGATGCAATGAAAACTCGAAATATTTTTGAAAGTTTTCATGACATCGAAATTATATATTCTTCAATCAA
>CAIVEC010000017.1 GCA_903904875.1 uncultured bacterium
AAATTATACATTCTGAATTCAAGAAATGCCGTATGTCTCCCTGACTGCGGTATTTTAAAATTTTCACAAAAAACGCATTGATTTTCTATATTATTTTCATAAAATGTCAACTCATAACAAAAAAATCAAAAAATAATCTAAAAAACAAAATATGGAAAAAGAAAATCTTACAACTCCTGTTCCTAAAGACGTATTGGATCAGGAATTAACAGTAAAAACCCTTGCAAGGGTGTGGAGAAATCTGGAAATCCATTTTGTGAAGAAACAGACAGCACCGAATGTTATCATTGAAGTTAACAGGATAAGAGCGGTGATGTTCAATCTTGATCACATAGATGGTGATATATTCGATAGTACGTACACATACATTGTTGTGTATGATCCCGTCAATGGTGAAGTAGTATCGTTTTACCGGTATATCCTTTGTAATGATGCTATTCATGGAAAACATGATGTTCATCTTTCCACATCCCATTACTTCAATTTTTCTGACGAATTGGTCGAAAAGATTCTTCCGGTGACCATTGAATTTGGTCGTTCGGTAGTCAATAAAACGGCAATAAATCAGAAAGATGGATTGCAGGCTGTTTGGACTGGTCTGGGTATCTTGGTATATGAATATCATCTCCATCCGAAAGACATCAAAATAGAATATTTCTTCGGTAAATTCAGTTTACAATGGAATACCTATAATGAGTCCATAAGAGACAAGATTTTATTTCTCTACAAAAAACACTTTCCTCCTCTCTGTGGAGCTGATAAGGAAGTATATGTGTCGTCACGGTACGAATTTGAAACTTCATTGGATTTTACCGAAGCTGGCTTAATGATGACTTCAGACAATTACAGAATCGATAGAAAAATTCTGGTCGATCATCTTACAAGTCGTGGGTTATCTATACCTAGGTTAGCTGATACCTATGCCAATGTTGGAGGCCTTACCTCATATGCAACCATTACAAATGAGGCCTTGAATTCATGGGAAACAGCAATTCTCGATATGATTAGTAAAATCGACAATTCTTACATCAGGCGATTTGTTGATGGATATCAAACTATTAATCCATCCTTGTTTACATAAGGAAATGGATATTAATCAAAAATCCTCCGGTTTCTCGGAGGTTTTTTTTATACCGATTGTTTTTGATTTCATAAATTACTTCGTTGGTACTCGTACTTTATGGATCAAAAATCACCGGTATAATTAGGACATCATAAAAAACTTCATTTCATTTCAGCTTTTTATTGTGTCCTAATTATATTTCTACAGTTACTAATTCCTTTTCTGGATCTCTGAAAATCAGTTTATACGCCGTCAATTGCATAGGTTCTGTTTCTTTAGCATCACCATAAAGATAATCACCGACGATAGGCAGACCGTGATGAGCAAGATGATATCTGATCTGATGTGTTCTTCACGTTAATATTTCTATATCTAAGTTACAGGTTGAAGGTTGCAGGTTTCAGGTTCCCTGCTCCTTGCTCCTTGCTCCCTCTTGTATATTTAGTATTTTCGTGATTCATATTTTCGGCATGGTATGCGGTAATTTAGCTATCACCGGCTCTTGAATCGTGTACGGGAGTTTTATGCTCTCTATGAATATTTTTCCTTCTGCGGTAAGATAACATGTCGCCCTATAAAACTTTTTGAGCTCTATTTGCTCTTTCTCAGCTATGTTTTCGCTTTCCGATTTCGCCTGGAAAAGTTTTTTGAAATGTTCCAATCATTTTTCCGTCTTTGCGATAATCATGAGTCCGTCCGTATTCTTATCGAGTCTGTGGAGGAGTCCCGCTCTGATGAAATTTCAGATAGTCGGTAGATTTTTGTACGTATGATAGAGAAACCCGACTACTGATGGTTCATGGACTTCCCAAATAGTTTTTGGGTGAGAAAGCACTCATTTCGGTTTATTGATGACGAGATAATCTTCTTTTTCGAGTATGATAGGTATCTGGATATGCGGCGCTTCCTCCAGTAAAACAGGGGAGAGGTATCTGGTGACATCATCAATCTCTATCTGATCATTATTTTTCAGCTGATAGGACTTTTTCACGACTTTATCATTCACTTTGACACCTCATCTTTCGATAATGTGATGAAAAAAGCTTCTGGAATAGGAAAATTGTTTACTTAATCGCGTGTCTATTCTCTCTCATGAACCTTCATATATCGTCATTTTGAGCTTATTTCCTGCTAAATATCACTACTGTATAATTTTTTTCTGAAAAAACAAGGGTATTTCCCCTTTTTGTCCTCAAAAACAGGGGCTAAAATTTGCAAAAATCAAAAAAAAGGATACAATTAAATATAGTTTTATATTATAAGCTATTTCGATGGAACCTAATCAAACTAATCCATCTCCAGAAAATTCAGGGATTCCTCAAGGTATTCCAACAGGTGTGTCTGTTCCAAACAATCAACCATCTGCACAAAATACTGTTCAACAGCCTACTGCACCTACCACGATAGGTGAACCTGCACCAGCAGCACCTACGGCACAAACGCCTGTACCCGCAAAAGAAGGTCCTTTGGATAGATTTTTCAAATGATTTGCAAAATTCATGGCTAAAATCATGGGACAACCAGATCCTATTACTGGAGTTTCAAATGCTAATTCAGCAGCTGCTAAAAAGACAGAAAATATTGTCGGTAAAGTCCGAAACGTAGCAAATAAAGCGGTTGCTAAAGCCAGTGAAGCTGCAACCAAAGCTACAACCACTATCAATCAAGCTACCGATAAACTCCAAAAGGTGATTCCACCACCAGCAGCAGCACCTACGGAGACACCACCATCAGTTGTTCCTCCCGTTGCACCTGTTGAACCACCAGTTCCAGCTGTTCCTCTAACTCCTGAGCAACCTAAATAAATATAATTTCATTATAAAAAAATTGTTCGGCCTAGGCGAACAATTTTTTTATTTTATTCTTCTTTCAAAAGTTCTTCTATCAGAGGATTGATCTCATCCATAAATTCTTTATCCTTATTTAATCCGTTTTCACGGATGACTTCCATAACCCGGTCCGCCCTTTTCTTTTTCCCTTTAAGCTTTTCAAGATCTTTGGCGTCTATTACGCTCAGATCAATAGGTAAATCTTTCGTCATTATCTCGCATTATTGTCTAAAATAAATTGTTTCAAGAGCTTGATTTCCTGATAGGCATGATCGTCGCCAGGAATTTCCTTGAACGTGAATGCAGGTGAAAGCGATCAGAATTTTTTATAAAGTACTTGATAATCTGCTGCTGGATCATTTGTCTTTTGGATCCATAATACCGGACAGGTAAGTTCTTTAAGATATTTTTCTAAAGGAAATCCTGTATTCTCACAATATCCGAGAGGAAATCATACGAAGATACATTGTTTGATAAAGATTTCTTTTTCAACTATCGCTTTCAACGCAAGTATGCATCATAATGATTTACCGAAAAGAATGATGCTTCCGGATAGTTTTTTGAGATAACTGCAAAGCTGTTCATATTCGTATTCCATGTTTATGTCTCATCCTTGATTCCAATGACGATAAGTATGGATGTGAGTCGTATCATAAAAAGGAAGAAGCTCTTTGTCCACTTCCTGGATCCGTTGTTTATTCTTTATATCATTTCCTCATAAGAGTACTAGTGTAGCCATGAAAAATTATAAAGTAAATCAAACTTTTTTGTATACCTCTTCGATTTTCTTTTTTGCTAGTTCGTTCACTTTCTTAGCGTTTTTCTTCAGGAGATCTATGATCTCTTTGTCGGAAATTTTCTTATATTTCTCTTGGATAGGTTTCACGAATGCGATGATCTTTTCATATAACTGGTCTTTTGCGTCTTTGTAGCTCAATCCTCATATTTCATATCTTTTCCTTAATGCTTCGTCTTCTTCCTTCGTCAAAAATAATTTGCAGAGCTTGTAGACGTTGCATTGGTCCGGATCTTTTGGTTCATCGACGGTCTGTGTGCTTGTCGGGATCTGTTTCACTCTCTTGAGGATAATCTTTTCGTCATCGAGAAGTCAGATATAATTATTGTATGATTTGCTCATCTTGCGACCATCTACACCGATGATGGTGGCTACTTCGCTTTGGATATATACATCCGGGACTTTGAAGGTCTCGCCGAATGCGTTGTTGAATTTCATCGCTATGTCTCTCGCATATTCCACATGCTGTTTCTGGTCTTTTCCTACAGGCACGATATCGGCATCGTAAAGCAAGATATCTGCCGCCATCAGAATCGGATAGCAAAAAACTCATACGCTCATTTCTTTGGCTTTGCCTTTGTCCAAAGCTTCTTTGTACGAATGCATCCTTTCCATGAATCCCATATGCGTGATACAGGTAAGCACCCGATTGAGCTGAGCATGACCTGGAACATCGGCAGGATTGTAGATGACAAATCTTTCCATATCCACTCCGCAAGCCGCATAAAGTTTCAATACGTTGATGCTATTTTGTCTCAATTGATTAGCGTCGTGCAATTGCGTGAAGCCGTGCATATTTGCAAGAAAAAGGAAAATTTCCGCGTCTTTGAATTTATCGGCAAGCTGCATCATGGGTTTGATTGCTCCGAAGTAATTTCAGAGATGAAGCTGATTATCGGTCGGTTTCAATCAGGTTAGAATTCTCATAATTTCTTCCATAGACGATAAAATTAGATCATTTTGGAGTGTATATTCTCCTTCAAAAACATTTTCTGTTTTTGATTGAAGAATATATAGTTAACAACTCAGTAATTCCTCATTTTTTTTCGGAATTATCTGGTTGTTAACCTATACCGTTTTCGTGAGGTAATTCAATGCATAATTGCAAATTTTCGCTTGAAATACATTCTTAAATATGTATACACATCACGCTCCTGTTCATGCAGGATATTTTGTCTTTATACTGTTAAAATAAGACGCAGGCAATCATACTGGGGAATCGTCTAACGGTAGGACAGCGGACTTTGACTCCGTCAGTCTAGGTTCGAATCCTAGTTCCCCAAACTTAATTCAGAATGTATAATTCATAATTCAGAAAATTATAATTCTGCACTCTGCATTTTGAATTCTGAATTGTTATTGCGGGATAGAGAAACGGTATCTCGTTGGGCTCATAACCCGAAGATAGGTGGTTCGACTCCATCTCCCGCAACCAAAAAAATATTATCTAGGTTCGACATTAAAATACTGATCGGGAGTAGCTTAGCTGGTAGAGCGTCTGACTCTGAATCAGGAGGTCCTAGGTTCGAATCCTAGCTCCCGAGAATACACCCATGCCGGGGTGATGGAATGGTAGACATGCTTGGCTTAGAACCAAGTGCCTTACGGTGTGCAGGTTCGAGTCCTGTCCCCGGTAAATATATACGAAATGTTATTTTATATTGAAAACAATAGGTGAATTCTTATAGGTTAGTTCACTAAAAAAAGGACATTCCGAGGTAGCTCAGTTGGTAGAGCAAATGGCTGTTAACCATTGGGTCGTGGGTTCGAGTCCCTCCCTCGGAGTTTATATATTATGCTTTATACCTTTATACATCATTAGAAATGCCAATCACGAAATCAGCAAAAAAAGCCGCTAAAAGATCTCTTGTATTCCAGAAAAGGAATAATGAATTTAAGCTTAGGATGAAAATGGCTATCAAAAAGTTTTTGAAGAGCATAAGCAAGGCTGAAAAGATCTGACAGGATGAACTCAATAACGTTTACAAGTTTATCGACAAATGCACAAAAGTAGGTGTTATCAAAAAAAATACTGCAGCCAGAAAAAAATCGAGAGTTGCAAAAGCATTTGCTAAACAAGCTAAATAGCAATGCTTATACGCCGACTTAGCTCAACTGGTAGAGCAACCCTGCTAAGCAGGGTAGGTACGAGTTCAAATCTCGTAGTCAGAAGACTTATGATGCCGACTTAGCTCAACTGGTAGAGCAATCGCCTTGTAAGCGATAGGTTATCGGTTCAATTCCGATAGTCGGCTCCAGAAAAAAAAATGGTTATGGAGTGGTAGTTCAGCTGGTTAGAACGCCCGCCTGTCACGCGGGAGGTCGAGGGTTCGAGTCCCTTCCATTCCGCCAGTAATTACATTATAAAAAAGCCATTGGGAATATCTGGTCTCATCGTCTAACGGTTAGGACAGAGGACTTTCAATCCTCCAATCGGGGTTCGATTCCCCGTGGGACCGAATTAAAATTAATGTTGAGTGTTAAGTTCTAAATGCTAAATGGAAAAAATTTAACATTTAAAATTTAGAATTTAAAATTCACGCGAAGCGTGTTATGGGTGATTAGCTCAGTTGGTTAGAGCATCTGCCTTACAAGCAGGGGGTCATAGGTTCGAGTCCTATATCACCCACCATGTAAAAATTAATCCAGCAATGGGTCTATAGCTCAGCTGGTTAGAGCAGTCGGCTCATAACCGATTGGTCGCTGGTTCGAGTCCAGCTAGGCCCAAATAAAAAATAATGAAAAATGAATAATGAATAATGAAAAATGATGGAAAATATTTATAAAAAGAATACCAACATTATTCATTCTTAATTATTAATTCGTTTTGCGGGTGTAACTCAATTGGCTAGAGTGCCTGCCTTCCAAGCAGACTGTTGCGGGTTCGAGTCCCGTCACCCGCTCCATTACAAAGGAGCACAATATTGCTCTTTTTTTTGTTCCAAAAAAAATCAGCAGACTGTGTTTGCCCCGCAGTCCTGCGGGGTCACCCGCTCCATTAAGGAGCACTAAAGATCTGATTCGTTTCAGATTTTTTTTGTTAAGAAGAATTGATTCTCAAAATTATGGTTAGTTGGTAAATACCTATTAAAAGACTAAATAAATCAAAAGCATATTCTATTGACATTTTATAGTAAATATTTATAGGATGTATATATTTATGTCGTATATTTTTCCTATGCATTCTCTTTCGTTAAAAGAAACTCAGCAACAGTCAAAATTATGATATAGTAATATGAGCACAAAACTGCTTTGTACTCTGTTATTTTGCTGATCATTATTGATGGCAAAGGCACAAGAGAATACCAAACAGACATTGAAGGATACGCTTACTACTTCACCTACATTGATTATAAAGTCACCGCTCAATGAACGATGAGAAAAAGAAACCTCTGATGCAAACGAAACACATATGTTATCAGTAAATCTCATGAAGGAATTTCAGAAAGGAACGCCGGAATTCATGATATTACTCAAAACTTATAAAAAGACCTATACTGCTGGATCAGTCAAAGAAATTTTAGCAGATTTTTTTCTACGAAATACCAATAGTCCAAAAATCCAGAAAATGCCTCTTAAGGAGATCATATCCTTTTTGGATGATATAAAAGTGACTTTATGAACAATAGACGATAAAGTGAAACTTTATTATTGAAGAAGTGACCCGTTTTATTATCCCTTATTAGAAAATCTTTTTGATTTTTGAGAGGAGTGAGACAGCATACCTCATGACAAATTGTCACAGCTTTTTAGTATAAAATCTCCTTACCAAAACGAGTATGTCGCCTGTATATTCAATGATGTATTCCCGAATGACGATTATTACGATCTTTGGAAGTGAAAAAATCAAGTGAAACTCAAAAAGCAAATGGTCATGCTGTATAGTGAAAAACAATCGATGGAATCGATAAAGGATCGGCTGGATGCTCTGAAAATCATAGGGGAGAAAAACACTCATATCGATATGAAAGGATTGTTCGATTTTTTCCAAGAACAGACAGGAAACAATACCAATATCGATGAAATAACCGACTTTGACACATATCTCTATACCATAAAAGACGGCGAAAAGACAAGAAATAATCTGTCAGAATATATGTTTGGTTTTTTCCTTGATGCCTATAAAAAGAAACCGCAGCAATTATTATTGAAATCATTGATAAACTATGTAGCTGAAGCGGAACCCATCGATGGAGATCCGCAGATAAAAGAAGTGGTAAATACTTATGTCAATGAATTGTATCAGATAGGATATCGAGAAAAAATCCCAGCTCCAATATATTTTGAAAATACACCAGCGATGAAAAATCCTTTGTACACCGTATTGGATAATTTCGAATATCTTGATGGAAACAGTATGGAAAATCTATTTTTTCAGGTTCGGGATGATCATATTCTGAAATTATATGGAAATTATCCTTATTACCAAGACGTCACCTTGAAACAAAAAATCAATGCATCTCCTAAAAAAGACAGGTATGGTGATTTTGTGTTAAAGAGATTTATAAACAATAAAATGATCAGTGCAGATACGTTGAATGCTTTATTTTTACAAAAAAACACGGAAAATAAAATTGATTTTATCTGTGACATAAACAGAAATCTCATTTATCTCGTGCAAGATGAAGAAGAATTTAAAACTATCATGAAAAAGCTTGTCATTAGCACTGATATCCGATTTTCTGATCCATGATATTCTTTATTGGCAGACGCTGATAAATCACCGGAACATCTGGCAAGACATACGCCTTATATCGATCTCTATGCAGAATGGATAAATAATAGCAATGATAATGTTAGAAAAGAGAAGTTTTTCAAATTGCCTTTGTTTCAAGGAAAGATAAAAATGCCTTCAACAACAACAGAATTATGATTGTCGTCTCCTGAAGAATATAAACAATTATCACATGAAGGAAAGACAACGCTTATTCAAAGGATATTGGATAAAAAAAATCTTAGTACTGAAACAAGCGCCAATAAAAAGATATTACTGACTGATTGCTTGTTTTATCTGCAAGATGAAACAAATGATACTCTGAAGATCATGCTGGAAAAATGCTGCTTATGTATATTAAAAAGCGAAGAAATATGATGAGAAGGATTATTACCTTGTTTAACAGCGGTTTTGACAAGAGAATTCATCCTCGATCATATATCATTGATAAATAATGAGCTACTACGAATCATAAAAAATTGAGATTATGGTCTTGGCTATTCTACTGATGAAGATGAACTTGCTTTCAACACTGCCATTGTATCAAAAATAAATCCGGAAGACAATACTTTGGATGTGCAAAATAAACAATTTTTGACAAATCTTTTTGCTTCTGTACACGATAAAGGGATACTTGGAAATACATATCCGACACTCAATGCGTTGACTACTGATATCCATCAAAAGATTGAGAGTACTACGTCCATAGATGCAAAAGATATCCAGCTCATGAAAGCAATCAATCTCGTTTCAGAAATAACAAAATGAGCAATAAACCCTATTGATATCAACATCAATCATATAGATTCAACAACAAGAAAGACGTTAGATATGGCGACTTTCCGTTATCTCTTATGAGGACAAAAAAACTACGACGCAGATAAGGATTCGATAAATACCTTTTATCACTCCTTGCATGATCGTACGCTTTCAGATAGATACGGATTCCTTAATGTCCTGCTTTCCTACGACAAAGAGAATAAAGAGTACAATGACGAATTATTGCAGGTTTATCAACAGTTGATGGAACAAAAGAAACCTATACCTGCCTATTCTTTTTCTTTTTTATCGGAAACAACAAAAGAAAAAATAGACAATATCATCGATACGCTTTATAATGGTCCCATACCGACGAAAATCCAATTGAAAAACAATATGGGCATCCTTGTGGATCCTGCATATCTGGCGGATAAGAATTCCGACACCCGTTTGGCCGCCCTCAAAGCGTTCCAACCTCAGAAATTGTTGGATTACTGCGGGAAATATGATATGAACATCAAACAATTCATCGATATGCTGATCGCTTTGATGAAAGATAATTATGACGAAATTCGCGGTACTGCGACGAAAAAAACAGATCAGATCCCTGCAGAAACCTTCGGATCCGTCTGATACAGCAAAAGCAAAGTCATGGCATCCACGGTTTCCAATGAGATCTGCGCTTCGGACCAATTGCTCAGCAAAACGTCAAATGTCATCTCGTCCAATATAACAGAGCGTATCCAAAAAGAACAAGGATATCTGGAAAACAAGGATGTAAATTCGGTTGTTGAATTAAGCACTATAGGCAGCAAAAAAGATTTTATCACCACCATGTCCCAAAAAAGTATCGGCAAATCGTCTTGTGATTATTGAACGGAAGAACGAAGCACCGGTGACAAGGAGTCATTGGATAAGAGGATAAAAGACATGGATAAATATGCCTTATTCGTAAAGAAATTATTGGCCTTTTCTTCGCGTGTATCATTCGAATTCATTGAGGTGCATTCAACCGCTGACGGAAATAATTGAATGTCGCATGAAGAAGCGAAAAAAATGATAGAAAACATCAAAAAAAGTTTCCAGGGAGTGGAATTGATAGCAACGACTGCCGAATTTGATAAACAATTCGGAAAACGCAAAAGAGGAGTCGCTGTATATTACAGCACCATCTATCTTGATATAGAATCCATAGAAAAAGATGCAAAAGAAAAATGAAAAGATGTATATGCTGAATTAGCAGATGTATTTCTACATGAATTCACGCATATACTTGATGGCGGCATACGAGGCAGGGATGAAGCAGAAGTATTTGATGAATTATATTTCACGGCTTGAAATGAAAAAATAAACGTAGATGAGGTATTTACCGAACTCTTTGCCTGCATCATAGAGCTATGGACAGCAGCACAGGATCCTACCGTACAAGAGACGATCCAACAAGCGGAAATAAGGTGATTGTTGCCCGAACAGATAATAAAAGAAAGGACATCAGCGTATGAGGAGTGAACAGATAGAAAGGAAGTGATTAATTTTTTGTATGATGCCTGAATAAACAATGTCCGGGAGGTGTTTATCAAAGGTGATTGGAAGTGATTGCAAAAGCTAATAGAAGACACCTATCATGGAGAAAAAAACGTCTTGGATATCTTTCCGGATATAAAAATAAAAGAAGAATAATCCGTGATAGATATGTTTAATTTTTTATTTTGAAGAAAAAAACTGAATCCTCGTGATTCAGTTTTTCTATATTTTTTTGTTTTTATTACTGAGTAAGGCTTTCTCCGAATTGTATGGTCTCTGGAGTCGGATTACCGATGTTTGGATTTAGTCAGGTTCTGAATGGGAAGTCTTCCGGAATATAATATCCTTTGATCTGTGACAAACACTTCAATACGTTTGTCTGCCGATTGATCGGACTGGATGCATAGATTTTTCCATCCTTATTTCCATATCTTGAAAGCTGGTTGATAGTGTGATAATCTCCAAGCGCTGAATTGTTCAATGTCACTGGGATCGCTCTTGCTCCTGCATATGCAGAGTAAAATGGAACCCTATCTCATCTATCGTTATTTCCTACATTACCGATATTGTTTGATGTGCTGAGATAATGTCCGAGCGTGCTTTCTGCAAATGCGATACAGATCACTACGTCCTTATCGATATTTGTATCTTTGACTACATCTTCCCGGAATGCTACTTGTCTGTATACTCCCACACCGTATCTTGTAAGAAATTGACTCTCTCTTTCTGCTAGCGTATTTCCTGTCATGACTTCGAGATTGGTGATATCGATAGGTCTTGCATATTTATCTCTGAGATATTTTATCTGATATCCTTCAGGTAATACGTTTTTATCTTTTACGATACTTGCATCCAAGATATCGAATGGATCGATTGCACTACCATCTTTGAAGATTTCAAACGTAAGGTTTGCACCTTTGGAAATGAATCCTGCACCCCTGGTTCCTGGTTCTCATCAGCTATATCAAATAAGCTGACCTCTTCTTACAATATCACCTGGTTTGACGACTGTTTTGTTGAGATATTGATAGATAGTCACATATCCGTCCGTGTGTACAATCATCGCTCGGTTGATTCCTATCTCGTCATTGTCTGCTACGAAATAGACGACACCGTCACGAGCTGCATATACCGGAGTTCCTTGCACTGCTTTGATTTGAATTCCTATATGCGGTATTCCATATTGTTGTTGGAAGCTTTCATCACCGAAATATGTCTGGATCTCTTCGATAGGATAGAGCGGCCATGCTAATGGGTATGCTTCATTATCATTCCCCATATCGTTGAGTGCTATCAGCTTTTTTTCCATATCGAAATCCACTTTATAGACTCATTTTTGAATATCTTTAACTAATTCTACTGTCTTGTCATAAACTCCTTTGGTGCTTTCAAAGAAATTGTTGATACTCAACTGTCTTTGTGTTGCATCGTTTTGATAGAGCTTCATAAATTGGAGCAGATAGTTTTTCTTTTGCTGTAACTTATCTATTTCATTCTGATATTGCTCTATAGTATCTTTAGTTTTTGATTTGAGATCGTTAAGCTTTTTGATGGTATCAAGCTGTGTCTGTTCGTTATCTTTAAAGCTGTTCATCAGATCATTGAGCTGGAGTATCATCGATTGGACGAGCGTGTCATTAGCAAGCGTAAGTGGAATATTATCAGAATTTGCTAATAATTTTATATCGTCTATGGTATTGGTGTTTTCATTATAGAGCTTGTTATCAAGTTTATAGATGAAATTTGAAAAATCCTCTATATATTGTTTGGTTTCCACCATACCGGATCTTGATGATTGAATATCTTTGTAGGTAAGCAACATAAGCTTTTTGTACATTAAGATTTTCTGGAGTTGTCCGCTGATCGTATCTGCTGTCTGATTGATAGATTGAATCACATTTACGATCTCTTTTCTTGTCGCCCTATATTTATCAGAGATAGCATTATCCGATCCTCTTTCTTTTGCATCAAGCGCATACAACTCTTGGATCACTCCATCTAGATTGCTTTTGAGGTCCTGCATGTTGGTCATTGCGCTTTGTACATCAAAATCAGTCACTTCAGCAGCGGTGGTATCGAGATCAGTAACATCAGTCACTGTAGTATCGAGCGTTTGTCCTTTACAGAGACTGATTCCCCCTATAAGAAGGACGAGGAATGTAAGTCAAAGTTTGTTTTTCATGAGTATAGCAAGAATATAAATTCACTACTATTATATTCCGAAATCGCCAAATAACCAAAAAAACCCTATTTTGGGGTCTTATTATCCTTGACAAATTGACTGAAATATATGCTTTACGTACTGAATCTATCTTTTGTTTTTCAAATGCTTTCTTGGGATGTCCGGAGCGTCAAATTTTTTGATGAAGAATGGCATCAATAAGAGTACGATACCGAAGAAAAAGAAGCTTATTTTTATTCCTACTTTTCTACCCAAATAATCAGCTGCTATCATGATAAGAAAAATAATGATACTGGTCGTAATTCCGTATGCTACTGATCCATATTCCTTTCTATGATCGTCTCCGATATGGAAAAAATATCTTCCTTCCAAAAGATTGACTGCGATACCAAAGAAAATCCCGATAAAGAATCAGAAAATATTTAATGTGATATAGTATTCATATTTGTCTATGATATGAGGGAAATAGATAGTAGCGAGTCAGAAAATGATGGTAAATATCATTGCTACTGTTTTTTTCTTTCTCAAGAAAAACACGGAGATAATATTACCTAAAATAGCTCATAAAAATCACATTATTATGATGATGATCGAGCTTTTGGGTGTTCTCTGGAAGATATCAACTCCTATTTCCAGCATTTTTTGTCCGATGGCTGTAGAAATCGCTCGTAAAGCGCCAATAGGCAAAAGCAATCGGACATATTTTTTGATGATTCATCCTATATTAGGAAGTGATTGTTTGAGCGTTTGTAAAAACGGCTTAGTTTCGAAGTGATGATCATACTTCATGAACATCGTCAAAATGCTTGAAAGTATGAGCAGTGCTATGATAATCTGAAATCAGTTGGCACCCCGTTTTGCAAAGACAGTAAATCCTAAATAACTTCATAGGAGTATGCCTGATAAGATAGCAACATTGATCATACCATTGATTCTTGCTTCTCCACCATCTGATCTTTGGATTTCTATACTCAAAATAATTGATTTAATAATCAATCGCAGACTATACGCAAAACCGATACTACTTACCAATACGACGAATACCCGGAAAGGGTAGTATCCAAGTACATGTCCTATAGCTAAACATATTATTGCACTGCATCATGCGAAAATAGTGATATTTTTTTTGTGAAACGCATATGCAAGCGCTGATCCGATAAGATACGCAAGCATTCATCATAGACTGAGATATCCTGCGATTTCTTCCAGTGATATATGTACGTTTTTGAGATAGGATCGAAGGAAAAATTTGAGCATAGAGATAAATACGCTTCGAAGAAACGTTATGATAATAAAGATAATCAGATCCTTATGTTTCATACTCTTATATAGTATAAAAATTTGTCTTCTCAAATTTTTATTTGCATCTCATATTAAAAAATTATCTTCTGATTGCAAATTAAGATGATTTTTTTACTTTCGGTTTTTCTCCTGTATTTCTTCTATTGACTTTTTACTTTAAATATGTATAAAAAATAAAATAAACAAAAAATCTCTGCTATGATATCTTACATTACTGGGCTTTCTTACGAGGAAGCATGTAAAGCTAAAAAGCTTATTGAAAATTTTGCTAAAAAGCAAACAGAAAACAAAAAACTTACTGCGTCAAAACGTTCAATGTGGAAGGATGTTTCTGCTAAATTTTCGGCTGGAGGTCTTGCCGTTACTACGGAAAAAATTTTGCAGGTTCAGGAGCTGAACGTTATGCTTTCCGATAATGATTGCGGGTATATTTCACAGAATGAACCCTTTATACAAAGGAGTCCTGCGGAAAAAGAAAATGTCATTATGGCTCAAACAGCAGAACATACAGCAAATTCTGCTGATGTACGTACAAATTAATTTGTATCTCTGTAATCCGGGTATTGCCCGGATTTTTTTTATAATTTTTTTTTAACGCTCCGCTGGGCTTACTTTTGGCATTGCCACAAAAGTAAGCAAAAACGCTAGGAAAAATGATCCGCCATTTCATTTTTCCGCACTAGTAATCAGAGCGGACTTTCCAGCAGGAAACTTCAATACGAATATTCCGCTATGAGTTTATATTATAGTTTGAATTATGTTTTATATAATTCCATTCTAAGTTCTAAGGTCTAAAGACTAAGGTCTATAATATTGTCTCGGATATCCATCTGCTGGATCTGCTGGCTATGCGTGATGGTGTAGAACTTCATCTCCCTTTGTTTGACGAAATCTTCTAGCATATCCGCCACTTTTCCGACCGTATCTGCGTCGAGGTTATTGATGGTTTCATCCAGAAAAAGAATAGGTGAGTTGATATAGGATGAAATAGCTAACATCCGGACAAGCTTCAAAATGATCCTTTGTCCTCAGCTTAAACTTTTGGTGTCTCTTTCACCTTTTTGATCGATAATTTTCGCTTCAAGTTCCACTTTATCTGCTTCATTTTTCAGTTGTAAACTAATCTGATAGTCCACAATCTGTGAGAGATAATTATTGACGATATCGTTCAGTACGGGCAAATGGTCCTGGAGAACCAGTAATAAAAGCTCTTTGGAAAAAATACTATACAGATTTCCTAATATTGTTTCTTGTTCTTCCAGTTTCTGTCTTTCAAGCTGATGCTGTTTGAATTCGTTCACGAGCATATCGATATCGTGGTAGTATTGCTTCATCGCTATATGATTTTTCTCTAGACGTGTGGTGGTAGTGGTATCCATTTTCTCTTTTTCCAGCTCTAATTTTTTCCGTTCTTGCTCTTTTTCCGCTATCGTGGTGACAAAATCATTCAACTGTTTTTCTATGGATTCTTTCTGAATAATCGATTTCTGGAGCTGTGTTTTTCGCTCTTCCACTTGTTTGGCTTCTTGCTCTAATTCGCTGATTTTTTTGTCCAATTCTTTCGCTTCTCTGTCTCGGCTGGTATATTCTGCATATATTTTCTCGATCGCTTTATAATTCACTTCGTTCAAGAATGTTTTTATCGCTTCAATATTTTTTTCTGCCTCTTTCTGTTGTTTTTCCAAATTTTCTACATTCTTATTCCCTTTTTTCGGTTCGATTTTGCTTAATGATTTTAATTCTGCCTGTAATTTCTTTATCGTCGATTCAATTAATTCTTGTTGGTCTACGAATCAATTCTTTTGTTGGTCTAATTGCTCAAAAGTTTTCTTATTAATAACCTTGATAAACGGGCATGGCTCCTTGATTTTCTCACAGGCGAAGGTCGCTTGGGTGTCGATATTCTTTTCCAGCTCTTTCAATGTCTTCACTATATTTTTCAACTGATTTTCTTGGTCGATTATTTTCTCTTCGAGATGTTTTTTCTGAGTTTCATTTTTTTCCGCTTCGTTTTTTGTCACTAACTCTTCGTTTTTTATCTGGAGCTGGATATTTTTTATCTCTTCGCTTCATTTCTTGCCTTCGTTGATGAGTTGTTGAATCAAAAAATAGCTAGTTAGAACTGTAATATCTGATTCCTTCTGAATATCAGTCTCGCTTCATTGCTTTTTGATGAAATTCCGGATTTCTTTTTTCGGAATCTGTTCTTCACTACTATTTTGCTTGGAAATTATTTCTTTTTTTTGCTTTTTCAGTGTTTCTATTTTTTTTTCGTCGATATTTTCTATTTTTTTCTCAAGCGCTGAAATGCTTATGGAAAGCTCTTTTTCCGTCGTCTGATGCTCTTTGTATCTCTTTTGTTCTTGCATTATGTCTTTCTGGATGGTTTCTATCTGATGATGTATTTTTTGTTCCTGCGATTTCTTGTTCTCAATGTAATCATGGAGTTTTTGTTCCCGATCAGCAGGAAAATCCTTGAGTGAAAAATCAGTAATCTGTATTTTTTCCTCTATCATCTTCCGTTCATCGAAAAATTGCTCATAGACTTTCGTATCTATAGCATTCCCTAATAATTCTTTCGTAGTACTGAAGGTGGAAAGGTAGTTCTGGATATTGTTTTTCAGCTTTTCATCGTATCTGGAAATATCTGTCGTCGCTTTGATCTTATATCGGATTTCTCTCTTTTTATCCGCTAACATTTCTTTGGCTTCATCGATCCCCATCAAATTAAACACGTTTTTCAATATCGTCAGTCTATCCAACGGTGTAAGTTCAAATATATTGTCGGAATCCTGCATCAAAAATATCGTATTCATGATGACTTCTCTCGGCGGCAGTAATGTCTGCAAGGTCTGCTGGAGATCGGTTTCGTTTTTGAAGCTGATTTCGTCCCGTTTGAGATTGCTTTGTTGCTTCAATAGAAGCTCGATATCTTTATCGCTTTGCAAGGGTATTTGTTCATTGAACACAGAAATATCTCCCTGGATCTTATATAATTTCGACTCGCAGGAATCTTTGGATTTCGCTTTTTTGATATTCCTGATGATGAGATAGGTCTCTTGATTCACTTCAAAGATGATTTTAATGAATCCGTCCTTAGATTTTGTATTCAAAATATTCCTGGAGCTGTATTTGTACAATCCGTAGATAGGTCCGTCGAAAAAGAGGAAACTTTTTCCCGATCCGATAGGCGCTTTGATGAGCATTTTTCCCGTATTGAAAAAAACGCTCAAGAGTTTGTCCTGAAATGGTCAGATATTTTTGTAGGAAATTGCTATTAAGTTGAGCACTTTCGTTGGTTGTAGAAATAAATGCTTGGGTAAGCATATAGGAATAATAATTCTTTTCAAGATTAAACGCTCCGCTGGGGTCACTTTTTGGCATTGCCCCAAAAACTGACGAAAAAACTCTAGCCAGATGCAAACCCAACGAACTGTCGTTTCATCATGAAAGGCTTATCTATCTCACTTTGTTCGCACACATTCGTGTGACTTACTTCAGTTCGAATATATTGATTGCTTCGGATATAGAGAGTGTCTTGTCGTGCATCTGGCGTTTGTAATATAGTGTTTAATATGTTTTTTATATTCTGTCAAGGTATACTGAGTGTATATAACCAGCTTTTTTTGGTGTTCGAGAGATTTAGGAGTATAATATATATGGATTACGAATTAAAAAATTACGAATTACGAATTTTAAAATTGGAACTTAGCACTTAGCATTTAACACTTAACATTGTTTGTATAGTATGTATTGATTACAAGAACATTACATCGATCAACCGCCAAGACGTTCATTTTTCCGTGAGATCAGGACTTTCGGTATATTTTTTGGTGCTGTTTTTGTGATCATCCTCGTATTCACTAATTTCAACTTATTCGCGTATAATTTCCGTGCCTTGTTTGAAAATGAGATCCATCCGTCGGCACCTATCAGCACTTCTATCGTTTCTGAAGATGGCAATATCTCTTCTATAGTAGATACTGCACAGAAAAATGATGTAGAAATCCAATGATTGCTCAAAAACTATCAACAGACCGCTGATGCGAATACGCTTACTCCTTCTACGGAAGAGACGCTCCAATCCCATTTGATGGATTACAATTTCTCTTTCAATACGGTTCCACCGGTCGACAGGCTTATCATACCGTCATTATGACTCGATGTGCCTATTGTCATACCTGATACTATGCAATCGGTAGATTTCGCGAAAGCTGATTTTGACAAAGAGCTTAATGAATGAATCGTAAAATATCCTACCACTCCAGCTCCTGGAGAAGAATGAAATACCTTATTATTCGGCCACACCAGCTATGTGGTATGGAAAACCAATCCTTTCTGAACCATCTTCAAAGATCTTCCTAAACTCAAGGATAGCACATTGATCCAAGTCTTACGGAAATGAAACTTATATGAATATAAAGTGATAGATCTTTTCATAGTTCCGCCAAAACAGGTGAACGCCCAATATATGACGTATGAGACGGCAGGCGGCAGCTATATCACGCTGATGTGATGCTATCCGCTGTGAACTGACAACAAAAGGATCATGGTCGTAGCGAAATTGATAGATAAGTAAAATTTATTTTTTGCACGTTATCAGATGGCGAAAAAGATCTGACATAATATACAAAAAAATATTTCAGAAACCCCTGTGGTCTGAGAGAAAAAACCTGAAAATGAGCTATGATCTGTCTTAAGCAGATATGATTCTTTAATACAAGAATATTGAAAAGAGATTGTGGAATCGGCACTGGAATCTTTAGAAATTGTATGAAAATTTTTATGCAAGCCATTGGATATGAAAAATCCAGATATGCTGGAAACAATATGCAATCATCTCTCTATTTATAGAGATAAGGAAAAATATGTTAGTTATTATGGAAAAGAGTTTGGTTCAGAAGATGCGGAATTAACCCCTACATTTGCTAGGATGCTTCTTGAAGAGAAAGAATATTCATTAAAAAATGAATCCGCGTTATGACATTACAAACTTTTGGAGAAATATATATGAAAAAATTCGAAATGTGCTGATTTATTCTGTTGATCAAGAGATAATAATCTGTCCTCTATACATGGGACTGTTTTGATTTTTAGTCTTTTGGGTGTGGATAAGGTTCTAGCTGTAGATCTCTTTAATCAAACTAATGGAATCCAACATAATATAGATGATTTTAATTACTGATATGCATCGTATTTTCCTAATAGCAATGCTAAAAAGTTGATTCCATGAGATATCATTCGTATACAAAAAAATAATAATGGTTGAGAACGAGCTTTCCCAAAATTTGATATATTTAATATTAAATTTGATGCTTATGATTGTCTAAAATCCATGCCAGACAATTCTCTCGATACGATTATGATAAATAATGTCGATTATGATATTGTTCAAGAAACAAAATATGAAAAATTGTTACGAGAAGAGGTGAAGAGAGTCGTAAAGAACAAATGATTGGTCTTTGGGTATGGTACGACTATGTGGCCTAAAGAAATTGACTATCTATTTAATGAAAGACATGGTTTTACCGCTTTCGAAAACAGCAAATAATAAAACCACATTGCAATTTTATAGAAAAAGGGTATAGATAGACCAATCGAGATATGCCTTATCAAAAAGACTTTCTCAGAGGGTCTTTTTTGTTTTACTGTTTTAAATTATATCAATGCAAATCAGAAATATCGCTATCATCGCCCATGTCGATCATGGAAAGACGTCATTAGTCGATAAATTATTGACGCAGTCGTGAACGATGAAGATGGCCGAGGATCAGAATCTCATCATGGACAGCAATGACCAGGAAAGAGAAAGAGGGATCACCATCTATTCCAAAAACACTTCAGTGATGTACAATGGAAACGTGATTAACATTATCGATACCCCAGGACATGCTGACTTCGGAAGCGAAGTGGAAAGGGTTTTGAAAATGGTCGATAGCGTTTTGTTATTGGTCGACGCTTATGAATGACCGATGCCGCAGACGAAATTCGTGCTCAAAAAATCTTTGGAACTCGGTCTCAATCCCATCGTCGTAATCAATAAGATCGATAAAGAGACGGCAAGACCCGTTCGAGTGATTAATCAATTATTCGATCTCTTTTTCACGTTGTGAGCTACTGACAAACAGGCAGATTTTCCAATCATCTACTGCAGCGCCAAAGGTTGATACGCATTTGATGATCTCAAGGACTTTGCTTCAGCAAAGGAGCATGGAAATATTTTTCCTGTATTCGATCTGATAGAAAAAGCAGTGAAACCTGCACCAGATTATTCTGACAGACCTTTCCGTATGCAAGTTGCTAACCTCGGTTACGATGATTTCATCGGAAGGCTCGGTATCTGAAGAGTATATGAATGAACCGTCGCTCAAGGGCAAGACGTCGTTGTATTCGACAATGACGGAAATAAGAGAAAAGGGAAAATCACAAAAATATTCACGACGTTATGACTTTCCAGAGTGGAAACCAAGCAGGCGCAATGCGGTGATATCGTCACCATCGCCGGCATTCCCAATATTTACGTCGGTGAGACTATCGGCGTAGAATGATGCGAGCCCTTTCCGCCGATCCATGTGGATGCGCCGACATTGACCATGGATTTTCTCGTCAATGATTCGCCGTTCGCCGGCAAAGAAGGAAAATTAGTCACGTCGAAAAATATCCTGGAAAGATTGCAGAAAGAATTGCAGACCAATGTCGGATTGGAGATAGATTTCGATAAATGAGGAAATAGATTCGCAGTATCCGGCAGGGGAGAACTCCACTTATCCGTGCTCATCGAAACCATGAGAAGGGAATGATTTGAACTCCAGGTTTCCGCTCCGCAAGTTATCTTCAAACAGATAGATGGGCAAAAGATGGAACCGATAGAACATGTGGTCATCAATGTCGATGAAAAATTATCTGGTACCGTCATAGATATGGTTGCAAAAAAGAAATGACAGATGACAAATATGTTCACCGTGAATTGAACCTCTACATTGGAATTTGAAGTGCCGACAAGATGACTTCTCTGATTCAGATGACAGTTCGTCTTGGTGACTAAGGGTGAATGAATCATGTACAGTTCGTTTTCTCATTATGGACCATATAGAGGTGATATTCCCAAGAGGACGACAGGCTCTATGATCAGTATCGAAAACGGGAAATGCATGAAATACAGTATCCGGAAATTACAGGAAAGAGGAAAAATCTTCATTCTGCCGCAAGCGGCTATGTATGAGTGAATGATTGTATGAGAAAGCGCGAAACCTGGTGATATGACGGTCAATCTTACCAAGAACAAACAACAGACTAATGTCAGAGAGAGTGGAAATGATGAGTCTATGCGATTGGAACCAATCATTCCGTTGACGCTTGAAGACTCATTAGCCTATATCAGTACTGACGAATATGTGGAAATCACTCCGAAAAATATCAGACTGAGAAAAGTCTATCTGACCGACTCAGACAGGAAGAAACATGGAGTAAAAAAATAATATTTGATTTTCTTAATAGCTTTTTGCGAACAAAACTCTTCTTGTACTCGGTTTGCCGGTAAGGACACATTTTCACTTCTCGTCTTTTTCATCAAACGGCAGACAGCGTATAGTTGCTGATGTTTCTTTCTGTATTTTTTCTGCGGTTTCCGCAGTACCATCCCGATGTGCCATAACGAAGCCTTGTTCTATCTTCTCTTTGAATTCATTATAATTGTCTACTACAAACGTGTGAGTCTCTCTGAATTCCTGATTTTTTTTCAACAGATTATTCTGAGCCTTATACAGATACTGATCGATATGAAGATCGACTTCTTCCAATTTCACATTCGCTTTTTCTCCTGATTCCCTCTTGAATACTTCTACGGTGCCGTTCGCAATATCTTTTGCTCCGACAGTTATTCTTACAGGTACACCTTTAAGTTCATATTCGTTGAATTTCCATCCTGGCGATTTATTATCGTCTTCATCAATTTTTCGTCTGAGCGGAATTGTATCATGGAAATATTTTGATTTGAAGTCGAGTCTGGTGGTATCGAATCTTTCGATAAGCGGCTGAATGTAGTCTTTGATCAGTTTCAATTCTTCCGATGTTTTGAAGATAGGAACAACTACGACATGAAGCGGCGCTAATGCAGGCGGTACGACAAGTCCCGTATCATCAGAATGCGCCATGATGAGTCATCAGATCAGTCTTGTAGAAACGCCTCGAGAGGTCGCATAGACGAATTCTAATTCATTCTTATCATTAGTGAATTTCACATCAAAAGCTTTAGCAAAATTCTGTCCTAAGTTATGACTCGTGCCTGCTTGCAACGCTTTTCCGTCCTGCATCATCGGCTCTACAGCGTAGGTAGTCACTGCGCCTGCGAATTTATCGTGTTCCGGTTTCGGTCCGAGTATCGGCGAGATAGCCATGAAGTTCGTTGCGAAATCGTTGTAGACGTCCAACATCTTTCTGGTCTCGTTCTCCGCATCTTCTGCGCTCGCATGGGCGGTATGTCCTTCCTGCCGTAAGAATTCCGTGGTCCTCAAAAACATTCTTGTCCTCATTTCCCGTCTGACGATATTCGCTCGTTGATTTATCAATAACGGCAGATCACGATAGGAATGGATCCGGTCTTTGTAGCTATTCCAGATAATCGTTTCCGATGTCGGTCTCACGATGAGCTCTTCGTCGAGCTTCGCTTCAGGATCTACGATCAGTTTTTTATTATCGTCGAGTTTGAGCCTATAGTGGGTGACAATGGCACATTCTTTGGCGAAATGTTCCACGTGCTGAGCTTCTTTATTCAAAAAAGATTTAGGAATGAATATCGGAAAGTACGCGTTTACGTGCCCTGTGTTCTTGAACATCTTATCGAGCACGTCTCTGATGTTTTCCCAGAGCGCGTATCCGTACGGCTTGATGACCATGCATCATCTGACTGCGGAATTCTCCGCTAATCATGCTTCCTGTACAATCTCATTGTATCGTTGCGAATAGTCTTTGCTACGTGGAGTAAGTTTTGTCATTATTTTTTCTATATAATAAATTCAGCTATTTTTTTTTATACAAAAGAGCTGTATTATCAAGTCTATTGCTCTTGTATTTATTGATGGTTTGTTTATGGTAATGATACGTAATTTTTCACAGGGTTCGTTAGTTTTTTTAACGGGCCCTTTTTCTTTACAAAAAAACCCTCTGCCGTGGCGGAGAGTTTTATGATAAGGTCATTAAGTTTCTTATTTTTTTCTTCTGATGAAGAAGCCTGTAACGAAAAGGATACCGATTACGATCAAAAGCATTCCGCCGATCATGTTGCGAAGTACGTAAAGACCGAAGATCAAAAGGATGATTCCGATGATAGTGAAGATCTTCTCTTCAGTGTTGGATACTTCCCGTCGGATTCCGATTTTGCTTCCGAGTTCTTTGCTTTCGCTTTTGAAGACTCTTGCTTCTTTTTCGAAATTTTTTGCAAAAGCTTTTGCTTTGAGTTCTACTGATTTTTTAGCAGGAGCTTTTCTAAGAGGTTTTCTTTTAGTTGGCATTACGCGTATATGTAAAGGTATAAAAGGTTGCTGTGGTTATATAGAAAATTTTAAGGTTTGCAAATGTTTTTTTCGGATGATTACAGACGATTATTACAGAAGATAGCGGATGATATATGGTCTTATATCCTGATCTGCATTTTAGCCAGCGGTTGTTTGACTGCCATTTTGTTTTTTGACCTGATGAACAGCCCAAGCGAAATCACTCTTCTGATGATGCTGATATCTTCCAAAAGTTGTTTATCGATGTATTTTTCCGAGTAGAGCGGAAGATGCTGGAGATGGATGGAATCTCCTTCGACTTTTCCTTGCTTGGTGAATTTCTGAAGCTCGAGATAGATATGTTCGCTGACAAATGGTGCGAATGATGCGCAGATTTTCATATAGCTCTGCAATACCTCGAATAGCGTATTGAATGCAGAACGTTTGTCCTGATCCATGCCTGATGCCCGGAATCTTCTTCTTGATCTTCTGATAAACCGATTATTGAGTTTCTCGATGAATCCTAAAACTAATTTTGCACTCGTATCGAGGAAATATTTATCCATCTCTTGTTCTAACTGCAGACCTAAGTTATGAAGTTCCGCAAGTATCCGTTTATCCAATTCGTTATTGATGCTGTAGGTGGGAAGCTTCACTGCTTCGAGTTTTCCCAATGTCGGCAGTGTATCATAGAGTGTCGGCCGAAGTTCATTGAAGTTTATATCGTGAGAGATAATCAGAATATTTTGTCCCTCTCATTTCTTCAATAATTTCTTATACACGCCTATCGTATCCATGCCTTCTCCTGACCGTAATTTCTCATCCGTCTTTATTTTCACTTTTTTGCCTCTATATTCCTTCATGATTTTCACTACTTCTTCCGCTGTCTGCACTGTTCTGAGCGAAGGGCTTGCGTAGATGATGTCAGGATTCATCCTGAGAACGTTTCCGATGAATTTCTGATCCTTCATTGCTTGAATGCCTTCCTCGGCTAACGGATGATCCAATAATAATCCATTGGCTTTTGCATGCCTCATGAAGTAGAGCGTAGTATTATCCGTAGACCATTTATCCACGTTTGCATAGGTCTCGAAAAACTTGTATGCGTTCATTATCGATGCGGTGAAATCCTTGTAGACCTGTTCAACTCCCTTTTCTGAAAATCTTACCGGCTCTGCTCTCACTCACGGTGAAGAGAGGAGATAGAGTCTGTATGCGTCGGTTCCGTATTTTGCAAAGAGATATTCCGGATCTGGATAATTCTTCAGTTTTTTCGCCATTTTCTTTCCATCTTCGGCAAGAATCATTCCATTGATGATCACGTTATTGAACGAATTCTTTTTCATGACCGCATTGCCCACTACATGCATTCCTCTAAATCGGCCTCTGGTCTGATCCAATCCTTCGATGATGAAATCAGCAGGGTAGATGAGCGGTTTGGTACTATGATCAGCAGTATATCCTGCTTGTCCGAAGGGCATAGATCATGATTCAAATCGGCAATCCATAACTTCCGGTATCCTGCGGTATTCTTTTGCTCATTTTTTGAATCGATAATTGTCCACGTATGGTTTATGAAGATCCATTTCCATATTCCTGTCGTTGTCCCGATAACGGATACTGATTTCTCCGTTTTTCGGATTGTGTTCGTATTTTTTGGTCAGATAATCAAAATATTTAAATGTTTGATGCATTATCGTAACCGAATCTCTGTGAGTTATGCTTACGATGGTTTTTGTCGCGAATTTTTTATTCATATCAATCGTATATGCTTTGCATCTTGCAATAACGTCATCTATGGATTCTCATTCAGGAGTGAGTTTTTCGTTTGTCGGTTTGCTTATTGATAAATGAGGAGGAAATATTTGATCTTGCAGTTCAGGCAAGATAAGATCAGTTGTCCTGAAATCGACATAGAGTCTTTCGTTGATTTCGAACAGCTTCTGTGTCTTCGGATCTTTGAGATATGATTGGATTTTTTTCTGATTCCGGAGATCCTGATAGATCTTTTGGATGTCTTGGTATTTTTTCTGGATATCTGAAATGCTCTCCGGAAATTTCTTTTCCAAGAACGGGAAAACTGTCTGCAATGATCTTGAAAGCGGTGTGATGATGATCACTCGGTCGTCTTTTTTGAGCGAACTAAGATATTTGCTTATCTGTTTTGCTTGTTTGATGCCGTTTTTGTTAAGTTCTGCCTTGCTATAACTGTCGTGAGTTTGAGTTTCGTTATAGTTGGTCTCTCCGTGTCTGAGGATGACATTTTTGGTGATATTTTGTGATCCGGTTCTTGTACCTTGATAGATTTCTTCCAGTGTTCATGCGACAATGATATCTTCCGGTTTTTTTACATTCTCCCGGATAGGCAACGGAGATCATCGGTATCTATTCCTTGCGAGATTCCGGTCCGGCGCTGATTTGAGTGTATCGATAAATCTTTTTTTGACCGTTTCAGGAACGAATCCGATATGTTCGGCGTTGGGTACGGTGATTTTCGTCAATTCCTGCTCTTTGATGAACCGGCTTGTGAGCGCTTTCGATATCAATGGCGTATCACATCTCCGGCAATGCGGATAGGAGTGCTCGTATGATCTTTGTCCGATAAGTTTTCCTTCTTCCTTAAGTTTTTGAATGATTTCTTTATTCGCATCATAGACTCTTGTACCTTTTCGTTCAGGGACTTCCTCCGTGAATTCACCGTATTCATTTACCGGTAAGAACAGCCGATTTTTGGAATCATCTCTCGGCAAAAATTCCGCTACAATATTATAATCATCCATACCGAATGCCGGTGCAATATGTACGATACCCGTTCCCTCTTCCGTGCTGACGAATTCGCCTGCTATGATTTTGAAAAATTGTTCCTTATATTTCTTATCTATCTTGCTGTTATTTATATATTCGAATAATGGTTCGTATTTCAATCCGACCATCGATTCTCCTTGGATGACGTTGATGAGTACATATTCATCAGGATTCCTATAATATTGCTTCAGAAGATTTTCTGCGATAACAAAATATTCTTTTATGCTTGGGTCATATACGATCGCATAATGGATATGCTTTCCTACGGCGAGGAACATGTTGCTTGGCAACGTCCGCGGAGTAGTTGTCCATGCCAATACGCTCATCGGAGCTGCAGGATTTGTCTTTTCGAAAATCCTGTTGTGATATAAATAGAGATCATAGAATTGATTCATGATCTCAAAATCATCATCAACGATAGTGTTCTCTATTTTTACGGCAAATCCGAGTCTGTTGTCGGAAGGCATGATTTCTGCTCGTATCATTTGCGGAAGTTTTTCCGGTTCCATAAGTTTTGGCTCTCCTTCTATTTCTACTTCAAACATATTGAGATGTATTAGTCCTCAATATATTATTTCCTTGATACTTCCAAGCGGTGTTATCTTTGTAACTTCCACTCCGAGCTCTTCTTTGATTTCTTTTTTGATAGTTGTCTCCGCAGTATCTCCTTTATCTATTTTTCCTCCCGGACAAACGTATTTCTGACCTTTCATATGATAATTCATGAATATCTTTCCATCACGCTTGATTATACAATCTACTACTTCCAAAAAGCCGTCTTTTGTTATCTCATGTTTTTCACGATCAGAATAGTATTTATGTCATGTATCTCGCAATAAGGGAAACTTTACGGTGATTGCTGGATCCTGTCTATCCTTATATCCCTCGTTGACTTCTGAATTCGATAGTGTAGTCGCACAGCTCGGACACATCCATTGGACGTTGAATCATTTATATACTAAGTTCTGGTTGTACATATTCTGGATGACCCGGATGATGGATTCCATATAATCCAAATCCATAGTATAGTATGCATGATCCATATCTGCCCGTCTTCAGATCCGATCAACGAACGTTCTCCGTTCATCGCTGGTGTTGTTGACGTATTTTCTGCATTCTTCTATAAACTTCTCTACACCTATTTTCTCTTCTATATCCCTTTTTCCGTCGATGCCGAGTTTTTGTTCGACTGCTTTTTCTGCAGGCAATCCGTGACAATCCCGTCATCGGTCTCTGTTGACCTTATATCCTTTCATCGTCTTGTATCTGAGGATAGCATCTTTCATCGATGAAGTGATTCCATGTCCGAAATGCGGAGTCCCTGAAGCGAATGGAGGACCGTCATACGTGACTGACTGAAATTTCTCTGACCTCTCATCAAGGGATTTCTGGAAAATCTTATGCTCTTTCCAATACGCGTTAAGACCCTGGATCAATTCTTTCTGATTCATATATTGCAAAAAAACGTAAAAAATTGCTTTAGACCCTTTTATATTAAATCAGTCCGTGCTTTCAAGTCAAAGGAATCGTTTTTTTCTCTATTTCTGGAAATCCTGTTGTTTTTTTTACTTATTTCCTTAGCTTCCTTGTATCGTTAATTGTTTTATTTATTTATAGAGTAGTATGAATTCAACGTGAACTCTCGCTCCTTATATGTCCAAAGGCAATTATACGGAGAATGAAAGGATAGTCCTTGATCATTTCTTTACCAACGTGGATAGAAATGTCTATTGTGCAAAAAACGCATTATCAAGCCAATTATGGGCATATTTAGTAGGACAATATTCCAGGACGCATGTTTCGCTCAGAGATAGGTTTCTTCAGCTTTTTGATGATCAAAAAATAGCTTTGGAAAAATGAAATATTACTCAGGATGAATATATAAGCGTGGATGAATTGGCTGATTCCATAAAAAATCAATCAGGACTCAAATTGGAGGCTTTTGAAAAAAAGGCATCTGATTTTCTCAAGAAATGGTGAGTAGATTATGGGCATAATTCCCTTAAAGATTCAGATACTATCAGAATAGCAGTCGAATGAATTTCTCAAAATTTGACCAAAGTGATAGAATCACCGTTCCCATGTTTGGGAAATTTTCAGGAAAAATCAACAAGATATATCGCATTTGGGAAAGAAAGCTTGATATTCTCTGACCAGATAAAAAACTCTATCTATGGCAAAGAAATCGTTGATGCTGACAATAAATTAATAGATATCTACGAAAAATTCTCTCCAATAGTCAAAGAAGCCTTGGATCAAAATAATGTCTTGAAAAAAGAGGAATTTACTAGTGAGAAAGTGTATGACTCCACTTTGAATGCAAAAGTATTTGATATTATGAGATATACGCTTCCGTGCAATGTCTCTACCTCATTGTGAGCTTCGTTTTCAGCAAGGACTTTGGAAACTCATCTCAGTTATATGCTTTCTCATGCTTTAGAAGAAGTAAGAATAGTCGCTAGATCCATGCTTGAAGAAGCATTACAGCTTTCGCCATGATTACTCATGCATGTGGAAGAAAATCCATATGAAATCACCAGAAGGAAAAAAGTAGATGAAGAGGTAAATCATCTTATAAAAACAGCTTCTGTAGAAAATAAAATATATAAAGGCATTCCTAGAGAGGAAAGATTTACTATAATTTCCGAGTGAAACTTAGATAATAATATTTTGGCAAGCATCCTTTTTGATGCATGAGGAGAAGAAGGTATAAGCTATAAGCAAGCATTGGATATGATAGAAAAAATGACTGCAGATCAGAAAGAGAAACTTATGGAAACCGCATTGGCTGATAGAGGAAAATTCGATAGAATGCCTAGAGCACTTCAACATTCAACATTTATGGTGGAGTTTATTTTGGATTTCGGTGCGTACCGTGATATCCAAAGACAAAGAGCAACTAAACAATTACGACAGTGAGTAACTGCTGTTCATGGATATGATTATCCGGAATATATTGATCTCCCAGGTATGGAAGATTTTAAGAAAGCATATGATGAAATTATGATGGAAGTGACCCAACTTGCTCAAAAAGTCAGTCAAGATGATAAATATGTGGCACAATATGTAGGAGCATTGTGACATCTGGTAAGAACAACCTTTGAAATGGATCCCGGTCAGATTGCTTATGTGGTGGAGCTTCGTACCACACCTCAGTGACATCATAGCTATAGAAATTTATTTATAGACCTCTTTCAGGAGATCAAAAAACTCGCGCCGATATTTTCCAAATATGTGAGATGTGGAGATGACCTGACTGCGTCCAGAAAGGAACAGGAAGAAAAATCGGAAGCAAAAAGAAAAGCATTAGGATTATAAAATATTTTTATTTATTAATTTCTAAGTTTTTTTACCTATTTCAATTTTTCTATGAAAATCTTAGTCATCAATGCATGAAGTTCATCATTGAAATATCAGCTCTTTGATATGGAGAAAAATGTTGTCGTAACAAAATGAATCGTGGAGAAAGTCTGAGTGAAATGATCTTCTGTCAAAAATCATAAAGAGGCATTACAGTCTATTTTGCCTTTAGTATCAGCATATTGAACGTTTGACGCTATCGGGCATAGGGTAGTCCATGGAGGAGAATATTTCAAAAATCCTGTCATCATCACTGATGAAGTCATTCAGAGGATTAATGAATGTTCAGATTTAGCACCGTTGCATAATCCTGCTAATCTGCAGGCCATCTTGGCATGCAAGGAATTGCTTCCTAACGTTTCTCAGGTGGCTGTCTTTGATACGGCTTTCCATCAGGGTATGGAACCTCTCCATTACCTCTATCCTATACCGTACAAATATTATGAAACCTATAAAATCAGAAGATACGGATTCCATGGAACTTCTCATCAATACGTGTATGAAAAAGCTGTAGAAATGATGAAAGGCTGAAAGATTCTAACGTGAAAGGTAATTACGTGTCATGTGGGAAACTGAGTGAGCGTGACAGCAATTAAAGATTGAAAGGTAGTAGAAACATCAATGGGTATGACACCATTGGAATGACTGATGATGGGCACCAGATCAGGGAATATCGATCCTGCTATCATTATGTATCTTATGACCCATGAATCCATGACGATCGATCAGATAGATGATCTTCTGAATAAACAAAGCTGATTGCTGTGAGTTTCATGAGTTTCCAGCGATATCAGGGATATCCTTGCATGAATAGAAAAATGAAACAAGAAATGCATTCTTGCTTTGGATATGTATATCAATTCATTAGTGAAATATATCTGAGCGTATGCAGGCATCTTATGATGAGTGGATGTGATTGTCTTGACTGCTGGTGTCATGGAACATAGAGCGATCGTAAGAAAAATGCTCCTCGAAAAACTTTCTTGGATGTGAGTTATACTTGATGTTCAAGCTAATCAGGATGAATTGCCTGAAGGAAAAATAATTTCCACTCCGGATTCCAAGGTCACGGTCGTAGTGATACCTACGGATGAAGAACTTATGATAGCCAAAGAGACATTCACCTTAATTACGGCGTAAATATAATGAAAATATGGTAATACACGGCTTGAAATCAGGTATAAATTTCATATAAGCTGATTATCTACTACTGCTTTTTTTATTTTTTTTACAATATATCACTTATGGAACAAATTCATCAACCGCATCAAAAAAAACATTTTAGCGAAGAAGAAACCTTGGATAAGGTAGAAAAGAAAATCGATCACAACATGGAAAAAATCATGAACAAATGATTCGTACACAAATTTCTCAATCTAAAAATCGTGAAAGATATCCTTTGTGCTCATTTTGTAAATGACATCAATCATAGACTACAACCGTATCTCAAAACTATCTTCATTATCGTAGGACGAATATCACTCATTACCTGAATTGTCGGTATCTTTTCATTCTTGATTTCTTTGAGCGGACTCGGATTTATGTTCAGTCTAGGATTCGGTATCGGACTTCGTGTATTGATCTATGTATTGTTGGCTATCTTATTTTCGCTCCTTTCACTCTTTACGTGAATCGGCATGATCAGATTCAAAAAACGAGTGCTCTCATTGGTTATCCTCTGATTCGCAGTCTCTGCTGTTTCTTTCCTTATCAGCTTAATCCCTGTAGGAATCTATTCGTATAGATCATATGGAAGCTTCTGATGAAGTTTCTTTAATCTTCTGATTACCTTCATCATCTTGATCCTCATACTCAAAAACGATCATATGTTTAAAAACTAAATCGTAACAAAATTTACCTTGTTATTTTCTCTTATGAAAAAATATCTGTTTTGAGTACTTTTGCTTTCTGTCGTGCTCTTTTGATGTGCAAAAAAGACTTCAGATACCATAGATGTTAATGCTATTACTGATCTGACCACATTACAGAACGTGATTGCACAAGTCTCTCAGGAAATGGGTTCGGGAACGATAAACATGGAAGAAGCACAAAATCTACTGGACCAACTCCAGCAGAAATATGTGGATTTGACTGATACTACCCAGAAAACTATTGAAAATCAGTTTAGTGAGATACAAAAAACTTTTGATAAACAATCAATCGCTTCATATACCTTACCTCTTTGGGCAAGAAAACTCTGAATGATTGAACCCAAATGAATGGAGCTTAATAAAGTGTTATCCAAACAAACTATCGTTAATGATAGCGGCTATAGTTCTACTATTCTTGTATATAAATGAAACAATACTATCGCTCTACAACAAGCAAAATTCATAGCAGATAAAGCTCATTTATATGTGAGCAAAAATTTTCAACAAGCACAATCGCTTGCAAATAGCGGTAATACCAAGTATATCTCCGGATTGGATATCAGTGGTCTCACGAAGGGTATCGTTTATGTAAACCATGAATTGACAGATATAAATATCGACTATCTTTTTTCTGTAAGCGTTGATCAGTACGGAACATTGATTATAGAAGCGACGAAATATAAATAATTTAATGAATAATGAATAGTGAAAAATGAATAATGTGGGAATTGCTAAAATAAACTATCATATAGCACAATAGGTGGTAATGAAACAAACACCAACATTATTCATTATTAATTTTTAATTATTAATTGTTTTAAAATAATGAAGTACGTGATAGGAATATTAGTTGCGTTTATCGCGATGATAAGCGTGAGTTTCGCTCAGGAATATATTTTGTTTTATGGAAATGGATGTCCTCATTGCGCCAAAGTAGAGCAGTATTTCAAAAATAATAAGATCACCAAAAAATTCGATATCGTCCAGAAGGAAGTATTCTATAATTCTACGAATTTCAAAGAATTGAACGGCTATCTGACTAAACATAAACTTACATACGACAAGATCGGCGTACCTTTCCTCATCATCACTAGCGGTGCCGACTGTAATTATGTTAATGGCGATAATAATATCATAGACTATTTTTCTGGCAAGTTAGCACAAATCGCTGCGGCTGCATGCAAGGATACCGCTTTCAGCGGCAACTATCTGAGCAATAATCTAAGCCGGTGAAAAAGACTATGATTCTTTGGTATCATGCTTCCTGCAGCATTGTCTGATAGTATCAATCCTTGCGCATTTGCAGTCATGCTCTTGCTTTTGACAACTATACTTTCCAAACATAAGAGCAGAAGAAAAACGCTTTTAGCCTGAGCGCTTTTTGCTTTAGCGATTTTCCTTACGTATGTCGGCATGGGTGTCTGATTCTTTTCTGCATTCGCTAATGCCAGTAATACATTCTATCTTAAACTCATTGTCTGAATACTTTGACTCTTGGTTTGATTGGCGAATCTCAAGGATTATTTCCGATATGGAAAACGGTTTGTGATGGAAGTCCCTTTTTCTTGGAGACCGAGAATGATGTGACTGATAGAAAATGTCGCTTCACCACTATGAGCTTTCTTTGTAGGAATCTTGGTAAGCTTATTTTTGCTCCCTTGTTCTTCTGGCCCGTATTTTACTATCTTGGGATATATGAGTTCACAGAGCAGGGTGCTTACCTACCGGTGATATATCTATCTCATCTTCTATAACCTAATGTTTGTCTTGCCTATGCTGACGGTCTCTTTCTTGGTCGCATTCGGTATAAGATCGGTCGATCATCTCGCTAAGATCAAACACAAACATACCCAACTGATCCATCTCATTGTAGGACTCCTGATGCTCGGATTGGGCGCATATGTACTTTTGACTATGTAAACTAGATTTATTCATATATAAAAAAATCCCTGCAATTGGGGATTTTTTTGATGATATATTTTCTATAGATCAAATTTATATATACACTTTTGTCTTTCACCTCTTTGATATTGATCATTATGTTCTGGAAGATCAAGTATTTCGATCAATGCTCCACCAGCACATTCACAGGCTTTTCTCGAAGCAATATTTTCTGGATTACAAGTGATGAGCATAGGATTTAAACCGTGTTTTTTTGCAAGTTGAAATAATAATTTTACACTACGAGCTGCATAATGATGTCCTCTGAATTTTTCATCAACACCATATCCTATATGTCCACCATATTGGATGTTTTCATTGTACCCAATGCGTAAATTAATTTCTCACATTCTTTCACCAGTAATCGTATTCACCATATCAAATTCATACATGGGGAAATATCCCTTCTTCTCATTAGCAGGCACTTTTTTCACCAAAACAAGTTCCAGATCATCATCTATGAGCTTGCCGGGGTCTAAAAATATAGCGTCTTTTTCTATGATTTCCATGTTATGTGGTTTGGATAAATAATTATCTTAATAACTTTTCGAAGATCTCTTGTGCTATTTTAGGATTGGTCTTACCTCATGTCTTCTTCATTAATTGTCCGATGAAGAATCCCATGGTCGTCGTTTTCCCTCCTTTATATTGTTCCACTATCGTCGGATTTTCTTCCAGTACTTTCTTTGCCATAAGCTCTATTTCCTTGCTATCCATAGCTGGTGCATCGAATCATTTTCCCTTGATGATTTCGTCCGGATTTTTACCTGTCCTGAGCATTTCATCCATGACTATTTTAAGCTGATTTTCCATGAGATTTCCTGCTTGCGCTCTGGTCAGAAATTCCGTCAACTTTGTCTGGTCGAAGGGGAGTTGGTTGATGGTCTTGAAATTCTCTTTCATCCGTGCAGCGATAGGTCAAGCAATCCGTTTTACGATTAATTTACATAAGATTGCTTCGTCGTTTCACTTCTCGCAATGACTTAGTATTGTGAAAAAGTAATCTAATACCTCTTTATCGCTGATGAGTGCGTTGATATATTCCTTGTTGAATCCATAATCTTTGAATTGCTTAATGATATTGTGCGGAATGACTATTTTCTGATCGTTCAATCGTTCCATCGTTCTTTTGTCTATTTTCAACGGTGGTAAGTCGGGCTCTGGAAAATATCTGTAATCGAGCGCTTCCTCTTTTGACCTCATCTGATAGGATTCTCCTTTGGCATCGTCCCGGCCTCTGGTCTCTTGCGTAAATGCTTTTCATTCTTCATATAATTTTTCCTGTCTTGTCTGTTCATGCTCGATAGCCCTTTTGATCATGCCGAACGAGTTGATATTCTTCACTTCCACTCTGGTTCATAGTTGATCTTTCTCTGACTTCCTGACAGAGATGTTCACATCGACTCTCATCTGGCCTTTTTCCATATCCGCGTCAGCGATATCATTGAATCTGACTATTCTCTGAAGCTCTTTCAAAAATTCTACGACTTCTTCTGTCGTGCTGAAATCAGGCTTAGTCACTATTTCAACTAACGGTGTGCCTGCGCGATTGAAGTCGAGCAATGCTTGTCCTCCGTCATGGATCATTTTCGCGGTATCGCATTCCATATGTGCGTCCTGGATGTGGACTATTTTTTCATTCGTATAATTATCCAAGAAAAAGGAAACCTGTCCCTGGGTATTCGTAGGATGATAGAGTTGGGTAATCTGATAGCCCATAGGCAGATCAGGATAAAAATATGATTTTCTGTCGAATGTTGAAATTTCGTTTATTTTGCAGTTCAATGCTTTACCTAAGAGCAATGCTTTCTCCAAAACCTCTTCACTCAATGTCGGAAGCGCTCCTGGCTGTGCTGTACAGACGGGACAGATATTGGTGTTTGGCAAAAGTGCATCAAAATTCTGCTGGTTTTTGCACTGGCAAAACATCTTGTTGATGCTTTTCAACTTGATATGAATCTCTAATCCTATCGTGAGCAACATATTCACAAATTAACGTAGTAAAGTATTACGAATGCAGTGTAATTATTTTGTTTATTTTTTCAATATTGCATTTTTATGGATTTAAGAGTTTCTTGAGCAGAGGATTAATGACTTCTCTTGTAGTCGGCCCAAGATATCCGGCTCATGTATCGTTTTCATCTGCTACAATGCTGTTATCCAATTGGAACTGGAAGAGTGCATCTAACGTGGCTTGCGTATTTATTCCGTTGATGGAGCCTGTGTAATATTTTTTCGCTTTCAAAAAGTATTGGAGATATTTTACTCCAGCACTTGATTGTCCTGCCGTATATCATTCAGTGAATTGATAATTCTTATTTATGTTTTTTATGAAATCTAATTCTGCTGTAGTAAATTGTGATGCGGTTGTAGTAGTTGTATTTGGAACAAAGGTGGTAGTTCATCGAAGTGAGGTGAAGTTGAGATATGTGCTTTTTTTAATATTTTTATCCGCTCTCATCATCATGAGCATCACATATCCTCTGAGTTCTCGATTGAACGGTTTATCTTTGCTCGAGATGATTTTGCTGGTATATAATGCATCTAAATGTTTGCTGTATCGATTTCATCCGCCATTGTATGTATCTCATCGCAATGCTCTAGAGAGTGTTGTTCCAAAAATTGCCCTGTTTACTTGATCGTTTGGATCAAATTTGGTTGCCGGGGTACCATCGGTCTTGAGTCCCATCAGTCCGAGCTGACATGCGGTGATAGCGTAATTTTGGAATTCTGCTGTCTGATTGTTCATATCAGTAAATACACATTTTCTCGTGGTATCCGGTGTCTGTCCTAATATTTTGATGGCGTATTCTGACATCATCTTTGCTAAGTTAGATCTGATAAGTATTCCCGTCATATTTGCCCAAGTAATATTTGCTACGGTTGTTATTTTTGCATTGTATGCATAAAAATACGCGTCCGTGAGCTCTTTGTTGAACGGCGATGAGAAGAGTACGTATTTTCATGTGCTGGTTACTCCCGTAGTTGCTTCGGTGAGTGTAGGATCTTTACAGAGTCAATCCGAAGGATTACCTGAATAATCTCCATCTACACAAATATCCGTTCCACATGTTGTGTTGAGATTTCATCACTGACAATATACTCATGTCTTTACTTTATATATTCCACTGACACACATAAGCTGAGCGCTTGTACATATTGCTAATCATCATCCGCCTCAACCACCTCATCATCCTGATGGAGCAGTGTAACTTACGGTAAATGTCGGTAAATTATATCGTACACCTGTATTTCCAACGCTATCTCTTATTCTTACATAACATCAGCTATATGTGGCGTTACTTAATGCACTCAATGCTATTGTGTTTGATCCAGAAGCTGCTGTAGTTGTCGCACTTCCGCATGATCAACTTCGAGAAAGCGTACCGCTGTTTGTTGCCGTAAAGGTAAATGTAGGTGTTTGGCTTGTTGTATTCGTCACCGTTCATGTAGTGATGATAGGTGCCGTAACACTCCGTGTGAAATTTATCGTTCCTGTAGTCACATTGTTTGCATTGTCTTTAACTACTACCTGCAGAATGTATGTTCAATCTCAACTTCCTGTTACTGTTGGGTTTTGTATAGTTAATGAACTAAAACTGATTGTTCCTCCGGTTGGTCATGATAATTTTGACCAGACATATCATGAAATTCATGAAACATTTCCATCTACCGTAATAGCTGTTGCTATTCATGTGTTAGTTATAATATCTGATCACATAGTGAGTACTGGGGCTGATTTATCAATCCTATACATCTGTACTCCTGTGGTTACATTACCTGCTTTGTCTTGTACACAAGCATAGACGTATCCTGTTCATTCGGTACTGAATACTGGAACAGTAGATGATCATCCATTGCAATATTGATCAAATTGCGTGTCAGTCCTATAGAGTATTCCTGTCGTTCGCAATGTAAAATTGTCTGCTGGAATAGCGGTTCCTGTAGCGTTAGTGTTTCTTCGATTACTATTAGTATCACTGAATGTTATAGTTGGTTTAATGGAATCTATCGTAAAATTCGTCGTTTGAATATATGGACTCGTTAATCATCATTTATCTTGGTAATAAATACCAAATCTTATTGTACTGGAATTTAGTACGCTTGCTGTTCGAACATAGAAGAAATCTCCATCTGCTAATGTTGCTAATGTTGTAAAATTAGATCATCCATCTGTAGATCGTTGTAATATCTTTCAAGAAAGATTAGCATCATTTCAACCTGTTCGTCTGATGATATATCAACTGCCTCATTTAAGAAACTCTGATCATGTTGGATAAATAAATGTTGGTCCTGTAGGTGGCGTGCTATCAACCTTAAATCCCGAACTCATAAATGTGGTTGTATTTCATGCAAGATCTGTCGCTATTATTCTCATTTGTGCTGATGATGTATCCACTGAGTTAACCGTCCAATGATATGATCAATCATTATTTGTGCCCGTTGTAATAATGGTATCTACTCATCAAAACATATTAATCGAATATTCGATTTGTAATGAATTTGGACCAAAATTTATTTCTGATCATGTATTTCGTGCTATGTCTCTGTAGGCTGATCATGTTTGATTCTGCCGATAACTTGTGTTTAACGGATTGGTAAATAGTATTCCTGCTGGCGCAGTCTTATCGAAGATGATACTATCAATAACAGGTACTGTTCAGGTATTGCCTACAAGATCTGTCATAAACACATTGAAGCTAATTATTCATTCCGTATCTCCTGCTTTCATCACGTAGACTCATGAATAGGTGTTTCATCATATGTTAGTAACTGTTCCTGTAGTGAGACTTCATCATGCTATCGTCATGGTCGGTGTTCCTGTCAACGCTTCATGGCTTGTGAAAATCACCGTGATAGTGTCGCCGAGTTTTGCGTATCAGGTATTGGTCGTGTTATTGGAACTCCATGTTGTTGTTCATGTCAGATGCGGAGTTTCTTTGTCGATATAAAATGTCGCTGACTTGGTTGCTTCCACATTATTTAATTTATCCGTAGAACGGTATCTGAGATATTTGATTGTCACTGCGCCTGCTGCACCGGTTACTGTAGGCGCTATTCCTACCGTGCTTGGTGTACAGGTATTGGTGATATCCATACAATACTGTGAATTCAGGATTCCTACTCCCGCATCAACACGTGTTAATGTTACTGCAACATCAGCGTTGCCCGTACTTCCATTGTTATTAGATGTCGTTACCGGAGGAGTAATATCGTAAATGTACGTGCCTGTATTTCCCGTGGTCAGATTACCAGCGATATCTTTTACTCTGAATCTGATGTTGATGGTCGCTCAAGGCGTCAATGCGTTTACATAACAGTAACTGGCTGCATAACTGGCTGCAGCTCGTGATGTTCCTGTGGTGTATTCGCACGATCCTGTATTTATGTTTGCTCATGTGTCAGCGACATCAGCCCTGATATTTATCGTTCCATTGTAATAGAGTGTTGTACCGTTATTTCATGTAGCTCCTGATGAAATGAATCCTGTTATCACCGTAGGAGATGTCTTATCAAGAACAAAAGTGGCTCCTGTACTATTTCAAGCTTTATCAGTAACGATGAATACATAATTTCCATCCACACTTATGGTTGTTCCACTAGTATATGCTGCTCAACTTAGTGTCGCTCACGAAAGATTGGTGTCTGAAAATGTAATAGATATGTTTCCTGAATAGTACGCTCACGAAGTGACTCCTGAAAAAATAGGCTGAGTCTTATCGATAGTAAATGTCGCTCAGGTTGAATTACCTGCGAGATCAGTTACAATGAAAATATAATTGGCTTCTCAAGTAATGCTTGTTCAGCTTGTATAGGCAACGCCATTTACTGTTGCTCAAGAAAGATTGGTATCACTGAACGTGATAGTTCTATTGCCTGAATAGTATGCTCACGAAACTACGCCAGTAAATGTCGGCTGGATGGTATCAATAATAAATGTCGCTCAGGTATTATTACCCGCTTTATCAGTAACTACGAGAACATACGTTCAATTTGCTCCTGTAATATATCCGCTATTGATAGATACTCAATTTACTGTAGCTCAAGAAAGATTGGTATCTGAGAAGGTTATGGTTCTGTTTCCTGAATAATACGCTCATGAGGTCACTCAAGCAAAGATCGGTTGTGTTTTATCTATGGTAAACGTAGCTCAGGTGGAATTACCTGCAAGATCAGTAACTACAAATATATGAGTTAATTCGCTTCAAATACTTGTTCATGAAATGTATGGAGATCAATCTACTGTCGCTCAAGAAAGATGAGTATCGTCGAAAGTAATTGAAACTCATGTGTTGTAGTATATTCATGAAGTAACACCAGCGAAAGTCGGAAGTGTTTTGTCTAATTGTAAATGATTGGCAGCGGTTTTTACTATTTCAAGATTTCAAACGGTATCTTCACCCATATATTTAATAATGTAATCACCTTCAGTGCTTTCTGTAAATTGTCGAGAACTACCAGCATTTACAAAACTAGATCATGTAGTAGGATTGTTTCCATCAGTAGTATAATAAACTTTACTACATCATGCTCCTGTATCATTACATGACAAAGTAACAATAACGTTACTGTTTTGTCGTCAAGATGAAACATTGTCGGTGGTGGTGGGTGGAGTAGTATCAACTACTGTTATTATTCTACTCGCTGTTCACGTTTGAAATCAATCTGAATAATAATACTCAATCGTGTTAGGTCATAAGACTCACGTATTTACCGTTCAACTGACGGTAGCAACTCACGTGAATCCGTTATCACTTCGTACCGCTCAGAGTTCTGTATATGGAGAATAGATTTCAAGATTTCACGTAGCTGAACCATTCAACGTGATAATCGGAGTCGAAGTATCAACAACAGTTATAATTCTCGTAGCTGTTCACGTTTGAAATCAATCTGAATAATAATACTCAATCGTGTTAGGTCATAAGACTCACGTATTTACCGTTCAACTGACGGTAGCAACTCACGTGAATCCGTTATCAGACCAAACTGCTCAGAGTTCTATATATGGAGAATAGATTTCAAGATTTCACGTAGCTGAACCATTCAACGTGATAATCGGAGTAGAGGTATCAACAACGGTGATTGTTCTACTTGATGTTCATGTGTGAATACCATCGGAATAATAATACTCAATCGTATTAGGTCATAAGACTCACGTATTTACCGTTCAACTGACGGTAGCAACTCACGTGAATCCATTATCACTTCGTACCGCTCAGAGTTCCGTATATGGAGAATAGATTTCAAGATTTCACGTAGAATTTCAGTTGAGCGTGATTATCGGAGTCGAAGTATCAACAACGGTGATTGTTCTACTTGCTGTTCACGTATTCCCTCAAGAATCTATATAGATGTAATCGATAGTGTTTGGTCAAAGCACTCACGTATTGACTGATCAACTGATGATGGAAACAACTCACGTGAATCCATTGTCACTTCGAACCGCACCGAGTTCCGTATAAGTGGAATAGATTTCAAGATTTCACGTAGAATTTCAGTTGAGCGTGATTATCGGAGTCGAAGTATCAATAACGGTGATTGTTCTACTTGCTGTTCACGTATGAATACCATCAGAGTAATAATATTCAATCGTATTAGGTCAAATTACTCATGTATTTACTGTTCAACTGATGATGCTAACAGTTCAAGTAAATCCGTTATCGGACCAAACCGCTCAGAGTTCTATATATGGAGAATAGATTTCAAGATTTCACGTAGCTGAACCATTCAACGTAATAATCGGAGTAGATGTATCAGTATCAATAGTAAAGGTTGCTCCTGTTGAATTACCAGCAAGATCAGTGACTAAAAATTCATATGTACCTGTTGCTGTGATGAGTGTTCCGCTCGTATATGCTATACCGCTGAGCGTTGCCCCAGAAATATACAGATCAAAAAAATCTATACTTACTCATGTATAATAGGTAGTGCCACTTGTCACACCACCGAAAATCGGGAAAGTTCTATCAATAGTAAATCCTACTGATCAAGAGTTTCCTGTAAGATCGTAGGCAGTAATAAAATAATATCATTCTCCTGTAAGCGTAAATCCTGTATATGTGTATAGAGTATCTACTCAACTGAAGTTTACTACTGTTCACGAATAATTTGCTTCAACGATATCTGGAGTGACGTCACCACTGAAATATTGTCCGCTAGTAATATTAGTGATTGATGGTGGTGTAGTATCAGGAAGATTTATAGTAAAACTTGCTCCGGTGAAATTTCCTACTACATCCCAAAGTTCAAAAGTATATGATCATCATCCTGTTATCGGATCTCCGCTTGCATAGGAGAGGGTATTGAGTTTAGCTATCGCTCCTGGATTATTATCTGAGTATGTTATGTTTACTGTTCCTGTATATGTTATTCAACTTTCTACTCATGAGAATGTCGGCATTTCGATGTCAAGCATTCCTGTCTCTGTGATAGGTCGTCATGGAAGGGTTGTTCCTCATGAATCTGCAACATTACCAGACATAGTAAATAATCATCCCGTTCATCATGTAGTATCGAAATTCATTATGACTCCTGTCTCTCATCATAGACCTATGAATATGTTTGAAACATTTTGGCCTATTGAATCGATAAGTTCTATCGTAACAATATCTCATTCGTCTAATGTTCCGCTGAATTGCAAGCTTACATCATAACTGCTCATATTAGTTATGTTGATATCTGTACCGGTTATCGTGTTTCCTATGGTATCTATCGTTGCTCATACGATATTTTTTATCAGGAAAACAGCAGATATTAGAAGTGCAGAAAAAATTATCCCCAACACTTTTTTCTTTTGATGAATCATCGCAAGTTTTGTTTGGTGCTAAAAGCTCCTAATTTGTAACTAATTTCTTTCTGAAAACAATTTTTCTTTTGGATTTAACCCCCAAAAAACTATTTCTATTTTCTTATTTTGTGGTATATTATATTGATTTATTCTTACTTTTGTTGTTTACGATTATTTTAACTTGATTTTTTTATCTGGATA
>CAIVEC010000018.1 GCA_903904875.1 uncultured bacterium
ATTGACTACGAAGAATACTTCAACAGGAAAAACGTCTGATGTAATAGCGACAATGGCAATTTTTTTCGAGATGTAGGAACAACAGGATATTGTGAAAACTTCACGGCATATGGAAACAATAATAATATAAATGGCATAATACCAACACAACGCAGCATATATTTCTGCAGTTCGACTAATAGTCCTGAAGAATACACTCCACAAAGAGTCATCCACAACACACAAGTACAAAACGGTTCAGGATGCCTCAATACCGGACAGCAGTCCTTCGGCCAATATCTCTGGCAATTCCGAGATGTAAAAAACGATGTTGATTCAGTGCCAGGAGCATGGAATGATGATGATGACGAAAATGTCATGAAGTGACCGAGCGCTATAGATGACGCAACCGGAGTACAAGAACTCTACCTCATTTCACAGGACGGAAAATCAAGGATACTCATCAGAAGAGCGCTCATGGAAAGCGGTGACCGAAACCATGACGGAATCATCAGTGGAGATAGCGAAAAGTGGTATACCTTGCAGATATTGAAGCTCAGAGGATTTGATGCAGGAAACAATCACGACTTTGACGTAAACAATTCTTCATGAGTATATGACGGTAAAATCGATACCCGGGCCTGCGATTACGCACAAGGATTCGTATGTAATGGAAGTTGAATTGGACAATTATATACATGATATAAACTCGCTTCTGGCCAAGATGACGGTTGGGTCAACCTTTTCCAGAAAAACATCACTATCAGCGATCGGAATATTATCATCTATCCGACAAAAAATCCGCAATACGCACTTGCTGAAAATGAGGTCCAGATAAATCCGTATTTCACGATAAATTTCACAAGCAAACTCTATGGCCAGATCCGACGGAAAAGATTAGGAATACAGAATATCGACAATTTCCAGCTCAGTCTGCAGACCACGTTCAACACCAAAAATTTTTATACGAAATAAGCCACTTACCTTGAAAAAAACAGAGTAATCCATACATTCATATTTCAACATTTTATCATTTTATCATTTTATCATGACGGAAGTCATTCAAATAGATCATCAAGGAGAACGCGAGACGCGTATGGCCAAAGTCCAGAAAATGAAAGCTATGGGAATCGTTCCGTATGCTCAATCTTTTGATAAAAAAATTCTGATCTGAGACATCATAAAAGACTACGAAACCAAGGAACATCGTGATATCAACGATATTATTTCTAACCCTGAAATACAGGTACAGACAGCAGGAAGATTGATGCTCTATCGTTCACACGGTAAATTAGCATTCGCGAAATTGTTAGATAGTACAGCACAAATACAATTGATGTTCCATCGTGAGAATTGCAAATTAATCACCGGTGAATGAGCAGCAAGCACATTGAAGGATTGAAGCGAGGAATGAATGAGTGCATATAAATTCATGGAAAAAATGGTAGATGTCGGAGATTTTATCGGCGTACGCGGAGAAGTATTCAAGACGCACAAAGGGGAACTCACGATATTCGTGTCAGAATTCCAATTTTTATCTAAAGCGATCAGGCCGTTGCCGGAAAAATTTCATGGGCTTCAAGACCAGGAAGAACTGTATAGAAAAAGATATTTGGATCTTACGATGAACCCTGAAACCTATCAGAGATTTTTGTTGAAGTCCAAAATGTATCACGTGCTCAGAGAATTTTATACGAAAGAATGATTCGTGGAGATACAGACGAATATTTTGGGAAATGCAGCTTCTGGAGCAGCAGCAAGAGCGTTTGAAACGCATCATAACGATTATGATACTGAAGTATTTCTGAGAATAGCTTTTGAGACAGGATTGAAAAAAGCGACGGTCGGAAGATTTGAAAAAGTGTTTGAACTCGGACAGGATTTCAGGAACGAAGGCTCAGATCCGGCACATATCCAAGAATTCACGCAGATAGAACATTATGCCGTCTACCGGAATTATGAGGATAATATGAAATTCACGGAAAAAATGTTTGATTATCTCTTTGAGAAACTCGGCTTGTCCAAGAAACTGAACGTCAAAGACAAAGAAGGGAATATCAAGGAAGTGGATTTCACCACGCCGCGAAAAAGGATAGATTACACCAAAGGAATCGAAGAAGCCAGTGGAATAGATATTACAAAATACGGCATGGATGATGCAGATAAGCTCAGAAAAGATATCCAGAAAAAAGGTAATGAATTTGAAGGGATCCACAAAATGGGGACCATGACCTTGATAGATCATCTGTACAAAAAAGTGTTGAGGCCGAAAATCTTGGGTCCGGCATTTATTTATAATTATCCGGTCATCATGCAGCCGCTCGCAAGAACTTCAGATAAAGATAGTAATATCGTCGAGCAGTTCCAATTATTAGTCAACGGCCGGGAAATCTGTAAAGCGTATTCTGAGCTTGCGGACCCGATCCTGCAACAGGAAAATTTTAACAAGCAGGCTGAAGCTGCAGCCAGAGGCGATGAAGAAGCTACTGCAGGAGATAATGATTTCGTGACTGCTATGGAATACGGTATGCCGCCGCAATCATGATTCGGTATAGGACTTGAAAGACTTTTTGCTATCCTTACCCAGCAGGACAACATCAGAGATGTAGTGATGTTTCCACTTATGAAGCCATCTGTTGAAAAAACCGAAACACCTGAAGAACCTAAAAAAAATAAATAAATTTTATTTAAAAAAACTCCCGCAATACGCGGGAGCCTTTTTTTAGAATTCATACAATTTAGCGGTATCGATGCAATATGCTGACTGTATGCCATGTTCATACATATACCGTAGACACGGTTCACAGCAATAATCATGCCCAACCATAAATACCTTGGCCCCATGGAGATCAACTCTAGCTTCCAATGCATTATTTACGGCATTCACTTCAGGATGAGCGCCTTGATGACAGATATTCTGACAGAGTTCATATCCCTGTCCGGTTGGAAAATCTTTGCGAGGACATTCAGCGAGATCAGAGATATTGATATGATTCATACCATAGAAACGCTTGAATTTCGCAGTAAGAAGAAGAACGTACACAGGTCGTTTAAGACACAATGTGAGGTGAGGATATCGTTTAAGACATCCCGAGATTACAGAATTTTTATCGATCATTTGTTTAGGTTTTTTTTGATACTATAAAAAATATAAAGAAAAAGTCAAGTTAGATAAAAAAATCTCCTGCAAAAATGCAGGAGTATAAGATTGTCCGATATTTAGGACTTTTGAAGTGTCTTTCTGATAAGAGGTACTAGTTGATCAAATGAAAACGGCTTTTTGCAATGAGCTACAAAACACTTTCGATATTTATCAGGGATGTCTTCTCCTGAAATACAAATAATCGGTGATGAAGAACAAATTCTTTTAATCATTTGAGCTGCTTCGAAACCATTTATATCAGATGATTTACCCAAATCACCATCCATGAGAACCAAGTCGATGTCAAAGATGGCAAAATCCTCCTCACATACAGTAACGGCATTTCTACCTGTAAACACACAGATAACATCAAAGCCCTCTTCAGTCAGGAACTCTTGTATGTTTTTAGAGACCAAAGAATCATCTTCAACCACTAAAATTTTTTGTTTTTTTTCCATTGGTTTTTTGTTTAGATATTATTTTATAACCTTTTATAACAAAAAGTCAAGATTAGATGAAAAATCTCCAGTGCTTATGCTTCCGTTCATCAGACGCATAATCAATGCCGATACGCGGACTGGTTTTGATGTTGGAAATTTTATGACCACTATCCTCTATTCGTAAGCCTGTTTTCTCATTAGCTATTTTACCATTAAATTTTTTATCGATTCATAAATTCTTCGTTACTTTGCCTGGACCAGGATATTCTGAAACTCATCTTATCAGAATAGCTGAAGGATGTGTTCATGGTCACGTGACGATATTGAGCATATAATACATACCGTAGATCATATATACATACCAGTGCCCCGGCAACCCGAACATCGGCGCGTTGCGCTCGGTTTTTCCGTGTCTTGCATGACACGCCTCATCTTCCTGCCCGTTATACGCCTCTATATCCGTAATCATATATCTATAAATACCTCATTTCTTTTTGATAACCAAAAATTTTCCAAGCAATTCCTGGCACACGGTCACCGGATCTCTATCGAAAAAATTTTGCGAAAGAATTTTTTGCATGGATTAGTCTAGGATAAACACTGCTGCGGAAATAACCGTAGTCCGTAGTCAATCCTTGTTTCCTTGAGCAGATTGTGAAATATTTCTGGTTTTGAATATTTTTCCACTGGCGATATATTCTTGTTTTCTTTCATCCCGATTTTTGTCGGCATCAAATTCTATTCATAAGGTCGTAGCAAGCATGGTAGCAGCCAAATCTTCTGCATAATCTCAGCTTTTTTCTTCTGTTTCCCCACACGCATGATGTTCGGAAAGATATCCGTAATTCTCATTATCTGCAGGAAGCGCTAATCCTATGGATGCAGCAATCAACCTATTTGGTTCATTGGTCTCGTTTTTTGCCATCACACAGAAAGTAATTTGACCAGGAAGAAGCGATTGTTCTCATTCCTCTCTAGAAATAACTTTACACGTCGGAGGACAGATGCTTGATACATAGACGAGATTGCATTTTTCTATTCATGCCTTTCTCAAAGCCAATTCGAAACTAGCTAATTTGTCTTTGTGTATACCCACACCCTTGGTAAAGAATACTTTTTTTGGAACCATAAAAAAAAATATGAAAAAAATAAAATGTCTGAGTGCTACTTTCATCATTATTGACAAAAAAACAAGAGAAAAATAGTTGTTTTTATGTACGAGATTTTTATGCTTACACCACTTTTAATTACCATAGAGCTATGTTCGTAGGAAATCAGGAAAGCATCCAGACGCTGACGAGATACATCGATATGTTCTTTGCATGAGACGAGAAAGCTCCGCATTTTCTGATTGTCGCAGGTCCGCAGCATATCGGCAAATCAGGCATTATAAGAGAACTCCTCAAAGAGAAAATGGGGAATTATTTCGTGACTGATGTACTGCAGATCAAGGATTTCTCCGAACAATTGGAAAAAAAGAAACATAACATCAAAATAGAATTTAAACCGACATCTGAAACAGCAAAAATATTGGTTAAAGAATATAATTACGAGGATATAGGAGTAAGGGAAATCAATAAACGATTACAACAATCGGCCATTGGAAAAAATAAGATTGTATTCATAGAAAATATCGAAAGAATGACAAAAGATGCGCCTCACGCTTTCCTCAAAACGTGTGAAGAACCGTTACCAAAGAGATTGATTATAGCAACGACATCTAATGCAACACAACTCTTGGAAACAATACTCTCGAGAGCACTAACGATAAAATTCAATGAATTATCAGATACGGAATTATCAGAGCGGATGGAGAGCAATAATATGTTCAGCAATAACAAAGAACTCAAACAGCTGGTGATAAATATGGCTATGGGAAAGCCGGGAATAGCTCAGCGTATCTATGATCTCATCGAAGACGAACCGGAGCTTGAGAAAACACTTATCGATCTCATCCATAATTTATCGACCAATATCAAACGTTTCGCAACACACAATGCACTTATTAAAATCCAGAAATACGGAATATTGGAAGCGTTTTTGGATGGATGGATTGCATATTGTATCAACCATCACATGGAAGCCAAAGGACAGAGACGGCTCACTACCAAAAAGCTTATGAGAAGTAATGTGAAAATAGAAAACCTGCTCCTCTACTGACTTCTAGACAACTAAATAATGGACGAAAAATAGACAAAAGATTGCCGAAAATAGACGAAGAGCTACTTTTAGGCAACATTTAGTCGTCCGCCTCAGCGGACATTAGACAATAATCAATATGTATAAAATCTGAACATATATCACCGATCCGATAGGCAACAACGAATTTTCTTACTCAGAAAGAATCGCTCTTTGATCAATAGGCGAAAGTCCAGCTTCGCTGGGAAAAATTTTTGTCCCGAGTTTGATCAAATGAAGTCTGGATGATCTCGAATGAGGATCAGAAATAGTTTTTGAAGAAGTGGAGAATGGGAAGTTAATGAGCTGTACCTGACTCAAACATTTTGTACAATTAGAATATGAATGAATACCGGTTTATATCGTCGACAATCACAATCACGCTTTAAGTTTTCGGTATCAACATCGTTTATTTGTTTGATCGTTTGAACGTTTAGTCGTTTTTCACATCGATCAGCACACAGATACGAAACCGAATAGCAATATTTGTCCTCCTTTATCAAAGGAGGGGTGGTCCGAAGGACAGGAGGATTTAGAAACATTCGTCAATGAAAAAACTAATGTCGGGAATTTCATCACTGCCGCAATGAATTCATGAATAATAAACGAAGTGATTCAAGTCAGAAGCGATTACGCATTACACAACCTGCAACTTGAAACTTTCAACCTGCAACCGTTTATTTTAGACATTGACGTCGATTTCCGGGAAGATAAAGAAATCACTCCAGAAGAAATTCAGATTATCAGAGAATTAATCAAAAAAGCGAAGCTCGTCACCATAGCAACTTCGCCGTACTTCATGGATCAGAAAAGAGCTATCGAGATAATTAAAGCAATTTTACAGTAGTATTGACTTTACACACAAAATATATACAAAATATAAAACTAAAAACTAAAACATATGCATACAATAAAAAATCTTTTAAGAAATCCTCTGGATACACAACTAGCGGAAAAGCTAATCCACCTATTTCTTTACTCTGCATCCTACCATTGTAATAAGAAGGAAAAAACAACCAGCTTATTGGAAGAGCATTTCAAAGTATGGGCAAATCATGAAGAAGTCGTTGATATCACATTAGGAATCACCACTCAAGGGGAATATCTGAAAGACCCTCAAGGAGGTGGATGTCCTACAGTATACTATCAATATGTAAAAGAAATCAACTTCTCTTCCAAAGACAAAGAATCCGTAAAAAAGATACAGGACAGATTCAAAGCATTCCTGGAAAAGAACAAGGAATTGCCGGAAAAGTTTGTACCTGCCATCTATTTCGACTGTCCGTAAAAAAAAATTATGAGGTCACTGCGTATTGCACACCTCTTTTTTTTTATTTTAAAAAACCCCGGGACACCGGGGAAGATTTTCAGTTGCAATATTCTGTAAATGTTTCATGGAGCTCTGCAGCGAGGATGCCATCATTAGCAAGCTGTTGAAGAAGCTCTTTGTTCTGAGAGGAATGGCATACCTGCGTAAACACTTTTTCCACAGTGAATCCATCGGGAATATTTTTTTCACCGAATTCCAGGATTACATTTGCATCTAGGTCAAACACCATATAACCGATAAATCCGGTTTCAGTACTCTTGTTCGGTAAAATTACAAGAAGCTCTTTCTCGATGATATCCATGATCTGTTTAAATTCCTGTTTGGAGAGCCGGACATTGGTAAACTCGGTGTTTGGGGATGAATGTTCCATTCGAGAACTCATCCCTTGCAAAGAAGACCAACGAACAAGTCTTTTGTTCTTGTCTTTTAAAATACTCATGTTGTCAGTTACATTCATATATTTTTTGTTTTAGGTGATTTTCTGAATAAGGATACTAATGTTTTTTAGTTATTTTACAACATCATTTTATCCCCAAAAACCATTTGACATATTATGGACAAAAAACTATGATTACTCACCAAATATAAAAATTATAAACCAAAACTAAAATAAATATTATGCAAGAAAAAAATCCAAAATTCGAACTGGGACTGACATTCGATGACGTTTTGTTAGTTCCGCAATATTCAGAAGTATTGCCTAGAGATGTACGGGTAACTACTCAATTTACTAGAAACATCAGGCTAAAAATTCCTATTGCTTCAGCAGCTATGGATACGGTTACTGAAGCGGCTATGGCCATTTCTTTGGCTCGCTTAGGTGGCATCGGTGTTATTCATAAAAATATGAGCATCGAAGATCAGGCAGCACAAGTAACCAAAGTCAAACGCGCAGATGGTGGAATGATCTACAACCCGGTCACTATCAGTTCAACACAAACAGTAAATGATGCTCTCCTTTTGATGAAAGAACACAAAATCGGAGGTATACCTGTAGTAGACGGAGATATATTAGTAGGTATCATTACCAACCGCGATCTCAAAGGTAAAAAAGATGGAAGCATTCCTATTGAGAGAATCATGACTCCAAGAAAAAAACTGATTGTAGTTCATGAACTCATGAGCCTGGATAAAGTAGAGGCCATACTAGATGAACACAAAATCGAAAAACTTCCTGTAGTTGATGAACATGATCAACTGATCGGAATGTACACCTACCGTGACATCGAAAAAGCCAAGGACAATCCTGACGCATGCAAAGATGATAAAGGTCGTCTCTGTGTTGCTGCAGCGATTAGTACAGGTAAAGACAGCAAAGAAAGAACAAAAGCACTCATTGAAGCTGGCGTAGATGCCATCGTAGTTGATACTGCACATGGACATTCATTAGGAGTAATTGAAGTAGTCAAAGCTATCAAAAATGAATTTTCCAACATCGAAATTGTTGCAGGAAATATCGCTACTGGCGAAGCAGCTGAAGACCTCATCAAAGCGGGAGCAGACGCTGTCAAAGTTGGTATCGGCCCAGGGTCGATTTGTACTACCAGAGTGATTGCCGGTGTAGGAGTACCACAATTTACGGCTATTATGGATGTATATGAAGTAGCACAAAAATATGGTATTCCCGTAATTGCTGATGGTGGTATCAAACATTCAGGTGAGATTGTGAAAGCACTCGCAGCAGGAGCAAGTTGTATCATGGCCGGATCATTATTCGCCGGAACAGAAGAATCTCCCGGAGAAACAATCATCACGGAAGGCAGAAAATTCAAATCCTACCGAGGTATGGGATCAGTGGAAGCTATGCAAAAAGGCTCCAAAGACCGCTACTTTCAGGATGATGAACAGGATACTAATAAACTGGTTCCTGAAGGAATATCAGGAAAAGTTCCTTACAAAGGATTCCTCAAAGAAGTCGTTCATCAACTTATTGGTGGTGTACGTGCAGGTATGGGGTATTGTGGAGCAAAATCAATTGTTCTCTTACAAAAAAATCCAAAATTTATAAGGATTACCAACGCCGGTTTAAAAGAAAGTCATCCGCATGATGTATCAATTACAAGTGAATCACCAAATTACAGTAGTTAATCAATAAATAAAAAAACTTTAAAAAAAACTATATGAACGAGAAAAATAAAATTGATGTCCTTGTCGGCCTGCAATGGGGCGATGAAGGCAAAGGAAAAATAGTCGACATGCTGACACCTAAATATGATGTCGTAGCACGTTTCCAGGGAGGACCGAATGCTGGTCACACCTTGGAGTTCAACAACCAAAAACATGTTCTCCATCTGATTCCGTCGGGAATATTCCATCCGGATAAAGTTAATCTTCTGGGAAATGGAATGGTCATCGATCCTATCGCTTTCCAAAAAGAAGTAGAAGGATTGAGGAAGTATATTCCCATGGAAGAACTCAAAAAACGGATTGTGATTGCCAGTGGAGCAAAACTCATCCTACCGGTACATCGGATCCTGGATGGCGCAAATGAGGAAGCCAAAGGAGACAAAAAAATCGGAACAACCAAAAAAGGCATAGGACCTGCATATACGGACCATGTCAGCAGAAATGCGGTTTTAGTGCAAGACATCCTGAAAGATACAAGAACATTCACCAACAAAGTGAATGATATACAAGAACAGCATTGCATAGCGCTTGTATTACAAAATAAAAAATGCTGGGATGCTCATGCTTTATTACAGGAACTTTTTGAATTCTTTGATGCAGCACGTTTCATGCAACGCTTCGAAATCGTGAATGGTCCGTATTGGTTGGATAAACAATTGAGAGAAGGGAAAAAAGTGCTTGCTGAAGGTGCTCAAGGTACTCTGCTCGATATCAATTTTGGATCATATCCATTTGTCACCAGTTCCAATACTACCTGTGGCGGAGTGTGTACCGGTCTCGGTATCGCACCCAACAGAATCGGGAAAGTGTACGGCTTATTCAAAGCGTATTGCACCCGTGTGGGCAGCGGACCATTCCCTACGGAACTCGGAGGAAAACAATCCGAAGAATGGTGTGCAACAGAAACAGTGAAAGAAGACGCTACGCCGTGTGCCAGCATCAATGACCCTGATCCTTTCTTGCAGGGAATCGCTCTTCGCAGGAAAGGATATGAATTCGGCGCAACCACAGGCCGTCTGCGGCGTTGCGGATGGCTTGATCTGCCTGCACTTAAGTATGCGTGCATGATCAACGGAGTCACGAATCTTATCATGTCCAAGGCAGATATTCTTTCAGGATTTGAAACAGTAAAGATATGTAATAATTATCTTATCGACGGTGGATTTACCGACGAAATGCCTATGGAAATTTCTGAATTATTTTCTCCGCAGTATAAGAAATTCCCAGGATGGGATATGGTGACTCCCGCAAAAACCACGCCGTTTGCAGAATATCTGAAATTCATCGAGAATGAAACAGGGCTGCCAATAAGTATCATCTCTACAGGTCCAGACAGAAATCAGATTTTCATCCGCGAATAACATATGTCATGAATCATTAAGAGTCTCCGGTTTCCCGGAGCTCTTTTTTTAATTGAGACGCGAAAAAAACTCGAAGTATTGAAAGTTTTTTCGACGTCGAAATTATACCGATGATTTTTGATACATAAAGTACGAACGTAAGTGAAGTAATTTATGTTTTCAAAAACAATCGGTATTATATATGATTTTTTTATAATTCTTGACATCACAAACATTATAACTATAGTACGAACACTATCTTTTACCTTTTACCCAATGTAAAATGGCTGAAGAGCAATATGTTCGTCCCACACGAGATGAGTACTTCATGGAAGTATCGAAAACCATAGCCAAGAGAGCAACTTGTGATAGAGGAAGAAGCGGTTGTGTGATAGCGAAGAATAAACAGATTGTATGTACATGATATGTAGGTTCACCTCCATGATTACCGCACTGTGATGAGGTCGGTCATCAGTTTAAACAGACCACACATGAAGACGGTAAAGTCACTAATCATTGTGTCAGGACCGTTCATGCGGAACAGAATGCTATCTGTCAGGCAGCGAAAATCTGAGTTGCTGTAGATGGAGCGACATTATATTGTAAGATGACACCATGCAGGACATGTGCGATGCTGATTATCAGCTGTGGAATCAAAAGAGTCGTTGCAGAAAAGAAATATCATGCTTGAGTTGAATCAGAAGCGATGTTCAAAGAAGCAGGCATAGAGCTTATGTATTTTGATGAATCTGTGGAACAATACGAAAAACAATAATCCAAAAATAAATGAACAGTGAAAAATGAAGAATGAAAAATGATGGTATTTTTTTATGTATCAAAAAAAATCATACATTATTAATTATTCATTATTAATTTTTAATTAAGTTGTTTCTGGAGGTGCTTCTCACGTTTCTTCGTTTTGATTCATTCTTGCTCTCACGGCAAAAATGATAACCAAGATAACAAAGACACCGACAAGAATTCAGAGAATGATAAGCACTATTTTCCACCAAGTAGATCATCAGGTTGCATTCGCAGCTTTTATGGAATCTGCATTAGCGACGATTTTGACATTGGCATTTGGACAAGTATCACTAACGATGGTATAGAAAGCAAGTATTTTGCACATATTTGGCATGATGATGGTCTTCATATCCAGCGGATCGATCTGATTCGCTTCGACTTGCGCACCTTCTGCAGCAAGATTTTTCGTGATGAGATTGATGATATCCTGAAGGACAGTTTTTCTCTTATCTTGTTGCGAAGCGTTTGCTTGCGTAGTATCAGAAACAACGGATTCAAATTCCTTGAACAATCATTCCACGTCTACGGCAAGATTGGATGGTAAGATAGAAATTATTTCAGATTTTGCCTGTTCATACTCGCTGCCTCCACCAGCTGCAGAAACTGCTTTATCGGTGAGCTTAGTGAAGATATCTTCAAGCATTGTCGTTTGTTCATCAGTAAGTTTGATAGCATTGGTTTCGTAATAATTCTTTACAGAAACGACATTGGATTTGGTATCATTTTGATCGATCAATCCATCTCTGAGTCCTACCATAAGCGTCCTAAAATCAAGCATTTCACCTGTAGAACCAACATCTTGCATGGTATTGATAAAATCATTTATTTCCTTGTAGACGATGGTCATTTCAGGACTTAAGCCTGCTTCAAAATCCAAGAATGATACGGTAAAATCTTTGGATACGGTAGTAGCATCAGCTTTTGTATAATAGATTCTTCCAACAACAGATTCATATTTCGGTTCATATACTTTGAGATAGAGTTCATTGCACAAGAAATCCTTATCATTGTCTTTGACGCCGTCTCCGTTACTATCAAAAGCGATATCGGTATCTACATAACACGTTCCTCTGGAATCATCGTATTTGATATACAACAAGATGCTGTTGTTGAGATTTTTTCCTACAAAGAAATCGATATTTCCACTATCAAAGGAAACTTTTGGTATGGAAAGGATATGGAAATCGCCTGCATTGGCGACACCGGTCGTCAAATTCAACGTTCGTTTTTTATCAGCCATGTTCGCATAGGTATCCGTTACGTCCATAGAGATGAAATATTTGCCATAGTCAGGATAGGTAAAGGTAAATGCATCACCCGTAGTGATGACATATCATGAATCATTTTTACATTGTTTGAGATCAAGACATATCTCTTTGTTTGTAATGGTTCATAAACTTACATCCCTGAAGATAGCGAGTTTTTCAAACGTATCAGACAAAAGCATTGGTTTGAGTCCGTTCTTTACGACGATAGTGCCTCAGATACCTATTCACTTATATCCTCTATAGAGTACTGCTGCTCTTGGTCTATATCAAAGGTCATTCGGTTCAGTATATATATGGGTAACATGATCAGATTTTGTCGTCAAATCCCATGTTCAATCGCCGTCAAAATCATATTGGATAGTCCTCTCCCTGATAAAGTCAGGTCTATCGGAAATTATTTTTGAAACAACATCAAACGTGACTTCATCACCGATTTCAACACTTGCAAGATCAGATTTTAGTGTTACGAGCGGTATATCAGGTCTGCTTACATCAGGTGGGAAAAATACCAACGGGCCGTTTCAGATAATATCCTCATTGCTTTGCTGACCGTCATCATTGTCATACATGGTCACGCCGAACATGAATTCGCCGGGAACTCTTGGAAGTGAAAAGAATACATACGGAATGCTGCCTGGAGTGATTTTAGTTTCCAATGCCCTGCTTGGATCATCCTTGTAATAATAATACCACTTGAAATAGGAAATGAATCCGTCAGGATCAATCGCATTGGTAGCGCTCACCTTGACGATCAACGGATCAAAGGTATCGTTGAAAATATCTTTTGCATTGTTTTCGGAAAAACCGACACCGATTTCATTTCCATATTGAGGGAAGTTCAATACGATATTATCAAGTTTTGGCAATGCATTCACCACCTTGAAATATATCCTGACTTTATCGCTCTTGGAGATGGTGGTATCTTCTGAAGTGAGATCGATATACGTACATCCTAATTCATTGAACTTATATTTAAAAAGAGTCTGTTTGAAGATCTCATTGTTTTGCGGCTGGAAGAAAAATTGGAGTCAGACTTTTTCTCCTTTGGTGTTTACCGACAATGATGGATCAACGGTAAAATCCTCATATCTATCTATTCTGTATGCAGGAATCATACCGCTTCATCATTCGGTATCCGGACATTCATCACTTTGTGTCTGGATATTCGAATCCTTATCAAGTATGGTGAATCCTACTACAGGATACGTCTTTTCACCGACAAACACATTTTTGCTCACTTCATTGTCCATGCCATCAGCTCCATTCACTTTGAGCACAACTTTGTAGACACCTGAGGCTTTATAGGTATGAGCTATCTTATCCGTTTGGATGGTTCTTGTATCCTTATCAGCGAAATCCCATTGATAGTTGATGATAGGTTGGTTGGATTTTACAACGAAATTCATGGGATTACCCCATGGAGTAGCGATAGGGACAACGAATATCTCAGGTCTGAGGATGGATTTCACTTCTATATCTTTTGATATATCTGCTATCTTTCCATAATCATCTCTCGCAGTAAGCTTGATGGTATGTGTTCCTATCGTATCGAATTGGACTTTCACTTTTTCGTTATTGTTTTCCGTATTGACGATTTTGGTCTTGGCAGCATCGGAAAATGATCGTTCATATGCGAGATTATCATACCCGTTAGTCTTGTCCAAATCAGAACTCACGGAAGCATCCAGGATGAATTCAGACGGATTGGTCCATGCATTGCTTGGCGTGATAGTGAACTGAGGAATAGGATCTGTCGATTCAGCATAGACGGAAATTGAATCCGTATTGGTCTGTCCAAGTTCATCTTCCACGGTTAATTTTACCGTATATACTCATGGTTTTTTGAATTGTTGTTTGATGGATTTTCCTTGAAAAGTATCGGTTTTATTTCAGTTCTCATCAAAAATCTCTCGCGTAAATAATTTAAGGGTAGAAACTATCGAATACGAAGGCGTAGAATCAAACGAAAACACAATAGAAGTATTCCCTTTTTCAGGCATCTGTTTGATGATTGCGACCGGATCAGAAACAAGAATATAATAATTCTCCGTTATCTTGTTGGCTTCGTTATCCGTAGTGGTCAAAGCAAGCTTATATTCTCATTGTCCTGGCAAGACTAATCTCATGACCCCTGGTTTACCGTCACCGTCTTTGGAATAATTGAATCATTCCTTGGATGTTACGGTCCGATTATTGGAAAGGATTTGTCTTCCCCCCATTGGCAATGTAGCTGATCCATCGAAGATCACTCCTTTCTGAGCTTCCTGGATTCCTATTTTGATATTACCGTCTTTGACTAATTTTTGTCCATTAGCATAGACGACGATATTTGCAGTTTTTGGCAAAACATCGATAGAGATAGTTTTTTCTCCATCAAAAATCCCATCAGTAGCTTTATTTGAACTTCTGACGGTCAAATGTATCTGATAATTTCATGGATCAGCAAATGTAGTATTTACTACAGGTCATACTCCGATAGTGGTATCATTACCATTAGTATCTCTATAATACCGGAAAAAATTTTTGGAAGGAATGGTATCATTGGACGGATCTACGCTTCATCTTCCGTCAAAGGTCACCGTCAATGGAGCCGGTCCGCTTTGCGGAGAGATTTTTGCGTTGGCAACCACGGTATATTTCGTATTCACTTTTTTGACGATATCAGTGAACGGCTTGTAACAATTAGTCATGAATGAAGCAAGTTTTGCCTGATAATCAGTGCTTGTATACGTAGTTAATGACTGAGAAATATCTAAACATTGCTGATAGGTGACTTTGAACGCGTAGTCCTGCGGAAATTTCGGGAACACGGTCTGGAAACTTGCATTGAGCTCGGAAAATTTGGTTTGAGGAATCTGATTTCAGATTTTGGTCGCAGCATCGATCTCGACGAAGAGTCAGAGAATCTTATTATAATCCGTTTGGATTTCATAATTCGCTACATAATCAGTTGGGATGCTCGCATTGATTTTTCCGACAAGGAACATAGCTCAAAGTGCTACGATCATCAATACAACCTTGGAAATGGATTTGGAAAACAATGATCTCATGTACAATATATAAGGTGCTAAATCCCACAGAAGCTGAGCCAAACAAATTCCGAAAATGAAGCCAAAAGATGGCATACATATGACTTATAGTTATTTTCAGTGCATTTGCAAAAAAAAATGAGTACAAAATAAGACGCAGAAAATCACCAAAGGATTTGTCATGCAGGTGATTTTAACGTCGTTTTTGTCCCGCAAAGCGGAATAGAAATTATATTCAAATTTCTATGTGGCAAAATACGGTTTGAAAATAGGAAAGAAATAAGTACAGTAGTGCCACTTTTATCTTTTATATGAAGGAAAATGACAATTTGTACTGGTTTCAGTAAAAAGATTATACTATTATCTATTTTATCATTAAGCATATTTGGGATGATGTGATGCACGAGCAAAAAAATCGTTGTAAAATGAAATACCGTAACCGTGGATTATGTAGGGAAACTACAAGACGGAACAGTATTTGATACCAGCATAGAAAGTGTTGCTAAGGATAATGGGAAATATATGTCCGGCAGAGATTACAGCCAAGGATTATCATTCGAAGTAGGAGCGGGACAGATGATCGCAGGATTCGACAAAGGCGTCGAAGGCATGAAAGTCGGAGAGACAAAAACGATAACTCTCGCGCCGAAAGACGCATATGGAGAACGGGATACAGGCAAGCTGCTCACCGTACCTAAGGATCAGATCACGTGAGCAGATCAATACGAAGTCGGTACGCAAGTGATGTCGCAGAACGGACAGATATTCAAAGTATATAAAGTGGAAGACAAGGATATCATCTTCGATGCGAATCCAGAATTAGCAGGCAAGACATTAATCTTCGATATCACAGTGAAAAGCGTCAAAAAATAAAATCATATAGTACAAATTAAAATATAAAAAATATGTGAAACAAAAAATTGGGTCAATTTTTTATATTTTTAACATATCAGATTCATGACATTTAACGAACAAGATACGTATTTCAACGAGGTCATCAGAAGATGAGATGAAGCATCAGGAAAATTTTTGGATGCATGCAAAGAAGGGAATCTATCAAGCAAAGCTCATTACCTCAACATGCTCAATTCAGATGACAGCATAGAGATAAATGTACACCCTGATCATACTCATGTAAAAAAACTTAAAGCAGTCAAAGAGACTATCGATGGTGTAGGAACCAAAGTACAGATATATACCAATCAATTTGAAAATATTTTCCAATCACGAGAAAAGAAAGAGATTGATGGAGAAACAGCGAAGAAAGAATCAACAGAACTATGGGAAAGAATGCTGATGGATCTGATAGCTATGAATGCAGATGATTTGAGATGAGGGGAATTAGCCATTTGAGCGACAAATATCATTGATATCAATCATCTTAGATGAGCAAGAGGTCATCTTTTCCAGGATAGCATGGCAGAAGCCATGAAAAAGACTATTCAAACGACAGGGATTGCTATGTTAGCAGGAGAAACGGCAGTATTAGGGCAATCACCAGAAGCAGCGAAAATATATACAGAGACAAAAAAAATAGTTGATGCAATTCAAAATGTGTTAGACGAGCACGAAGGAGGAAGAGGGACATTCAAGCATTGAAGCACCAATGCTTGTGTTCAAGAGATAATAGACATATTTCATGATACCATGGAAATGAAATTTGAAGAAATATCATTCAATATCGGATGAACATGCACATGACTAGCAACAGAACATAATAAACTCATACCATTGGAAGATGGGCAGATTATCGTTGGATTCCAGGAAGTGCCAGCCGATGGTATCATCTGACCTAGATCAAATGGTATTACAAAAATCAGAGAAGATATGAAAACAATTATGGGAGACTGACGGGAAAATAAGACTTTTGAAGATTTTGTAGAAAAAATATGATCGAAAAAATCCGCAAAAATTCCGGAAGAAGTAAAAAACATATGCAAAGGCAAAAAAATGCGAGATATTGCGACAGGGAAAACAACGGTTTTCAACCCATTTATCGCAGGCAACGTGTTGGCTGGAGTAGAAGCAGAACCAAGCATATGAGTATCAGCGCTTATTCATGTCACGGGCAACCCGCTCAAAAAGATAATTGAATGAGTCAATAAAGACAAAAAGAATAAGTATACGGTAAATCTAGATATCTCTGATATGCCGACGCCTCACATCATCACACTTCTGCAAGCAGCATTAGACATTCCTGATGAACAAGCCATTAACAAACGGAATATGGGAGTACCTTACGCAATTGTCTGTGATCATGATGGCAGCTATACAGTCGCTATTCATGCTGCAGAAAGAAATGGTTTCACCGCTAAAGTTATAGGAACCATAAAAAAACAGGAAATGACGGGATTTGAATGAAAAAACACCATCGTAGGTGTCGGTCTCAACAAAAGCAGCATAACATTTTAAATCAAGAGAACAATATTTTCGTAAAAAGGCGTTCAATCGCCTTTTTTAATTATTCGTAAATTCCAGAATTCCTGCCAATCAAATCATCGCAGCATTGTCGGTAGAATAGACTTTTTTCGTAGGCCTGAGGCAAATCGCTTCAGGCATTTTTTCTTTCGTATAGGACTGCAAATATTCTCGTAATCTATCATTGCACGATACTCCTCCGGCAAGTCATAACGTTTTCGCGTTGAAAGCGATGCCAGCTCTCACGAGTTTTTTCACCATGACTTCTACGACAGCTTCTTGAAATTCATAGGCGATATCACAGATAAGTTCTTCCGGAATTTCCAATTTTCAACCTGTAACTTGCAACTTTCAACTTGCAACCAAATTTTTTAAAAGAAATGAGACCTGAGACTTCATTCACGAGAAACTGAATTCGAATTCATCCTTGGAGAGGAAGATCCTATTGAATTTCACGTCGTCATTCGGTTTTCATTGCAAAGCTTTTTCGGCGATCCGCTGTCATCCAGGGTACGGTCATCAGAGCATTCTGGCGACTTTATCGAAACACTCGCCTACCGCATCATCCAACGTGTATCATACTTTTTTGATCCGATATCAGCCAAATTGGTGCGCATCGTCAATGGACGAATCAGTCACTACATAAATGTCGTTATGTCATCCACTCGCAGTCAACACGACCAGCGGGAATTGGATATCTGAAGGTTTTCTTTCGAGCAATAAGGAGAATACGTGGCCGTAGATATGGTTAACCTGCACCAGCGGTTTAGTGAAATAACTGGAAAGCAAGGAAGCTACGGCTTTGCCGACCACAAGCGACCCAGGAAGCCCTGGATGGACAGTAACGCTGATAAAATCCACATTTTTGACCGTATCTAAGCCAATCTGCTGTAAAATCTCGATGATCTTGTCAAAATGAAGCCTGGAAGCGATTTCTGGCACCACACCTCAGTATTGTTGATGATCCTGGATCTGCGAATAGGCTAATAATATATCTACAGAAAAAGTCTGTCAGTCAAAGCTCACAATTCCTAGAGAAGTATCGTCACAACTAGTTTCTATAGCTAAGGTCTTCATATAGTGATAAAGTCATAAAATTTGTACATTTTCCTTCAAAGATATGGTTCAATAGCTTTGATTGAAGAATGGATAAATCCACCAGGATTTGCTTTTTTGGGCATTTTGGAATATAATTGAGATGTAATATAGTCATATCATTTACCTTGTAAAGCAAAAATATGGAAAAGAAAATAATTGCGTTGAAAAAAAACGATAATATTATCCATAATAATGGAGGTTCAAAAGAAATAAAACCAAAATTCGACACCA
>CAIVEC010000019.1 GCA_903904875.1 uncultured bacterium
AAGAACGTATCGTCGCGGAGTTTCGATTGTATCTTTTTGACGTCGTAGATTTTTCCCGTGACATTGGAAACATGAGCGACGGAAACCACTTTCACTTTATCACTATATTTCTGATCGAAATCTTTCCGATCGATCTCGTATTGGTCGTCGATGTTGAAAAATTCTATTTTGAATCCTTTTCTCTCTGCTAAAATCTGTCGTGGCAAAATATTGGCATGATGCTCTCGAATTCAGAGCAGAACCGTATCTCAAGCGTTTAAAATATCGCTGACCACAAGCGATTGAGCGATCAAGTTGATTCAATAGGTGGAATTGTAGCTGTAAATTATCTCGCTCGCTTTGCAGTTAAGCAACTCACCTACCAGCTCTTTGGAATGATGATACGCTTCTTCGGATTTTTCCGATAGCGAATACAGTCATCTGTGGATATTCGCGTATGACGAAGCGACGAATTCGGAGACACCGTCAATCACGTATTGCGGTTTTTGTGTCGACGCAGCATTATCCAAAAACACTAGTCATGGATTGTTTTTGAACACTGGAAAATCGTTTTTTAGCATAATAGTTTAATGAGATTATAAAGTAAATATTTTTAATGCTAAGTTTTAAGTGCTAAGTGAATGATTTTGTACTATTATGAACTATTGTATATTGCCTAGCAACTATAGTTTATATCAAAACAATTACAATTATTTAACACTTAACATTTAGCACTTAGCATTATTTTTTTAGTAAGTAGTTTTATCTTGTTTTTCTGTCCATGCTTTAAATACTTCGAGTGCTTCATTATGCAGTATTTGTTCGACGGGAATCAATCTCTGAGTAAATTCTTTTCTGATATCTTCGTGGAACGCACTATCGTCGAATCCGATATTCGCTGCATCACGTTCGGTATTCGCGTAGTAGATTTTTTGTATTCTCGCTCGCGAAATCGCTCCGTAGCACATCGGACATGGTTCGCATGAAGTATAGATTTCGCAGTCGTTCAAATCGAATGTTCAAAGATTTTTGCACGCGTCGCGGATAGCCATCACCTCGCCATGAGCGGTCGGATCGTTGCTCGAGGTCACCTGATTCCGTCCTCTTCAAACGATTTTTCCGTCTTTGACGATTACTGCTCCGAATGGTCATCACGCATTTTTTTGCATATTTTCCAGCGATAATCTTATCGCCTCTCTCATAAATTCTTCGTTCATGTATATAAGTAAAAATTAAAATTTTCTGACGATCACTTTGTCTTTTTCCAAGCTTCCGAGGTCGATTTCACTGAGCTGAGCGTAATCTTTGTAATATTTTTTGAGTAACTGGTAATTCCTGATCTGATTGGAAATGTCTCCAAGATTGTTGATATAGAATTTTTTTCCGTCTAAATACACGATTGATCTTTCTCCTCATGGTAGATATTCTACGTGATCAAGTCCAGGAAATCATTGATAGATAAGCTCTGTCTGTTGCACCAATCCGGTCGCCGGCTGTCTGTAAAAGAGTCCGGAAAGCGTATTCATCCCGCTCAGATATTCCGGTAAATCGAGAATCTTTATATTGTTAGCGATTTTGTTTCACGAATAGATTTGCAATAAGGTACTGCCAATGAGCGCAAATCTGATGTCCTGATTTCTGATCACCATATCGATCGGTTTGAAGGTCAATTTTACAAAGACCGTATTGGATGAACGATAGTCTACACCTATATCAGTGACCATAGGATATTGAGATTGGATGTCGTTCAACACTCTGGATTTGTACATTTTGACGACATAATAATTTTCCCCTTTGATCCGGGTATTGATGCGTTTATAGAGATACGGATCATCGTACCAAGCGATATCTCACGAATCATAAAGCACTCTCTTGATGACATATTGATGTGCAAAAAGAGTGTTTTTGAGCAAGAGGAATCATCAGTAGATAAGCGCAAATACGATGAAGATGATCCGGATGACTTTTATAGAAAAAAAACGAACTCAGACTTTAATCTTTTTCTTGTCTGAATCGATAGGAGTATAGTGTCTTTTTATTTTTTTGACTGGTCTAGGAACCACAAATTTTATCATACTGACTGACTATAATGACGATAAACTGATGACTATGATGGACTGCTTCTTGTCACGAATTAACTATTTTCAATATTGTTTCATATTGCCTCATGTCCCGACAAGTCGGGACGCCACATATTGTCACAGATTGCAGTTATATTACAACAACCTGAAGCAATCTGGAACGACCTGTATCTATCTGTGACAAAAAATTTATTTTATAAAGTAGATATAGTAAAACACATACGTAAGTAGCGATCAAAAAATAATTCAACCCACTACTTCCAATGGGGTATGTCAGATTCTTTCTTTGAGCAATCATTTCTCTTTCTTCTGGAGAATAGTTCACAATTCCAGCCTCAAATCGTTGATATAATGTGCATGCTGCCCGGTTTCGTATCTAAGATTCATGGCATCATAGGCGAAGAGTACACTGAATGCGAATGCTACCGCGAAGAATACGCTGCCGAAACCATAGTTCAATCGCACCAACATAGTGACGCTGCTTGCCAATCCGCTATGGAAGGACGGAAATCCTCCTGAAGCGAAGATATGACCCATATAAAAACGCTTATATCTGATCAAATCTATGATTACCTTGATTATTTGGATGATACATCCCACGATGACAACGATAAAAATCGGGTACATATGGAACCCGTGGGCAAAAAAGTTTTGGAAACCGGTGATGACGAACTGTATCATCAAAAATATGATATACGAAGTAAATCACTATGTATGTAGTGAAAAATCAGTAAAATTCAAATACAAATAGTCTTTTAGACTATTAGAAGCTTAGATTATTAGACCTAAGTTTTCAAGCCACTAAGCATCCAGGCGTCCATCTAAGCTTCTATTGAATTACCATGCCAAAATTTTATTATTTTATACGTTTAACTCAATATCTACGGTACATGAAAAAACATATTGAAAACAAACATTGACCCTGTAAAGAGAAAAAATGCTGACGATGCTGCGATCCAGTAAAAATTGCTTTTAGAAAAGGTGTAAATCCTTCTGACATTCCTGCACCAAAGGATGATAGTGGAAATCCATTATGGATACCCTTGCAAGAAGTACGAGCCCCTGAAAAAAATATAGATACTGTAAGGGTTCAGGTATATAAATGTCTACTTTACGACAAAAACACTAAATTGTGTACGAATTATGAAAATAGACCTGAAATCTGTCGCAATACAAGTTGCATAGATGATAAGTCACAAGAAACTATTGATGAACAACATAAAAAATCAATACAAACTGATTTTATCAAAATGAAAGAATAATATGAAAAAAATTGGACTATTTTTCGGTGGTATGAGTAATGAAACAGAAGTTTCCATAAATTCAGCAAAGAACATTGCCAAACATTTTGATTATAAAAAGTATCAGCTTGTGCTTATATACTGGGATAAGGATGGCACTTTTTATCTGGTAGAAAATATCAATAAAATAAACAAAAAGAGAATACTTCCTATTCGTGATTTCAAAAAGACATTCGATATCGCTTTACCTATCACGCATGGTAAATATTGAGAAGACTGAACAATTCAAAGCATTTTTGCAATGCAAAAAATAAAGTACTGCTGATGCCATGTTTTAAGTTCGGCATTGTGTATGGACAAATCCCTTTTCAAACTTTTTCTCGCTGGATATGATATTTCTCAAACTAAATTTGTAGATATAGATCTGCAGCTCATGAGCAATAAAGATATTGAAAAAAAAATGAAAGAAATTAAAAAAAAGTTAACTTTGCCGCTCTATATCAAACCGTCTAATTCATGATCTTCTGTCGGTATTAGCAAGGTAACAAAATATGAACAGATTAACAAAGCCATTAAAGATGCAAGCAAGCATGATAGCAAGATTCTCATAGAAGAAGGACTGATTTCGCCCAAAGAAATTGAAGTCGCTATAATGGGCAATAAGGGACTTACAATTTCTGAACCGGGAGAATTGGTTTTGGTGAAGGATTTCTATGACTATGAAGATAAATACAAAAATGATGAAACTATAGTTCGTATTCCCGCTAAGATATCTGGTACCGAGAAGCAAAAAATCCAGAACCTGACTCAGAAAGTGTATAAACTTTGTGACTGTAGTGGATTTGCGAGAATAGATTTTTTCATAGCGAATAAAAAGATTTATCTGAATGAGATCAACACTCTGCCGGGATTCACGGACATCTCTATGTTTCCTATGTTGATGACCCATCAAGGGATGTCATATACACAACTTATCAACAAGATTATATCACTCGCTTATTAACTTGCCAATATACTACTATTATATACACTAGAAATATCACATAATTAGGTGATAAAGTCGTTTGATCGTTTAGTCGTTTGATCATTTCATATGCAACTTTTTGTGACTGAGTACAAAAAAAAAAATGAAATTATCGTGATCACTGATACCGATCTTTTGTCTCAGCTCAGAAAAGTCCTCAGAGCAAACACAGGCGATATCATATGGATCCAAAGTCCCAAGAATGAAGCTAAAAAAATAAGATACGAAGTCCGTATAGAAGTTCGGGACAATACTACGCTTGAATGAACAATTGTCTCTGAACAACAGTATGATATCCCTAAGGAAAAAAGGAGCATGATCATCGCTATGCCGAATAAGCGGGATAAAGTGGAATTGATCGTCCAAAAATTGACCGAATGCGGTCTGGATCAGATACTCTTCCGGCCATCAGAAAGATCGGTCATCAAGGAACGGAACGAGAAAAAAGAAGAAAGACTTCATAAAATCATCAAGGAAGCGGTTGAACAATCACGAGGATGGGTAATGCCTGAACTTATATTCACGACTAATCCGAAAGAATTAATAGGAACGAATCCTCTCGTCATCTTCGACAAGCAGCAGAACAGTAGTTGAAAAATACAGAAATCCGACTATATCTATGGATTGATCGGACCAGAAGGCGGATTGACCTACAGAGACTATCAAGCTTTTGAATGAACGAAATACGACATCTACGGACTCGGTGAAACCGTATTGAGAACTGAAACTGCAGCGATCATCGGATGACGGCTATTCAAAAACAATTTTAAGTTCTAAGTTTAAAGTTCTAAGTTTAGGACCTGTTATATTATGGACTATCGTATATTACAATAACATATAATGATACAAATACATTCACTTAGCATTTAGCACTTAACACTTAACATTTATGTTGAAGTCACTTATCAAAAAAATCACGTTCTACGACAAACTGTATTTCTTATTGAAAGATAGCGTCATCTATCAGTTACGGAAAAAACTTAATGGAAAAATCGCCAATGCTCTTTATTGATATCCATCAAGGAATTTTTTCGTCATCGGAGTGACATGAACGAATGGAAAAACTACCGTCGTAAATCTGATCCACAAGATATTGAATGATCAGGTTGCAAAGACCGTCATGGTCAGCACAGCGAACATCAAAATCGGTAACCAGGAGCTGGAAAATAAGAAAAAGATGACGTCGCTCGATGTCTTTGATCTGCAATCGATTTTAGCGACAGCAAAAGATTCCGGATGCAAGATAGCCGTCTTGGAAGCGTCATCGCATGGATTGAATCAATATAGGTTTGAAGGAATAGAATTCGATTTTGCCGTATTGACGAATATTACTCATGATCACTTGGATTTCCATGGAACGTTTGAACGCTATGCGAAGGCGAAAGAGAAATTATTCAGATATGTATTGACGAATAAGAAGCAAAATAAATACGCAGCATTTCCTGCTGACGATAAGGTAGGAAGGGAACGATTTGAAGAGATGCCGTTCGATAAGAAATTGAATTATAGCATCATAGCATCATCAAGCCTCAAAGCGGAAAATGTTAAAATATCTCCTGCGGGAACTACGTTTTCTTTCACCTATCTGTGAAAATCTTATGACGTGAAAACGAAGCTGGTCGGCGAATTCAATGTCTATAATATCTTGGCAGCGATCAGTGTGGTGGTGCAGATCGGAGTGAATATCGAACAAGTCATCCAAACTATAGCATCCTTTGAAACGGTCGCAGGAAGGATGGAACATATCGAAAACAAATGAATATTCTATTTCGTGGACTTTGCACATTCACCGGACTCACTGGAAAAGACGTTGGATTATCTGAACAAAATCAAATGAACTGGTAGACTGATAACGCTCTTTGGAGCACCGGGTAATAGAGATAAGACCAAGAGACCGATCATGGGAGAAATAGCAGACCAATACAGCGATATTCTGATTGCAACGGACGATGATCCTGATACCGAAAACAGATTGGAAATTCTCGAACAACTCACGATGAACGTAAAAAACAAACAACAAGGAAAAAATCTTTTCACTATTCCTGAAAGGACATTGGCGATCAAGTTTGCGTGCGAAATAGCGAAAGAAGGCGATATCGTCATGTTTGCAGGAAAAGGGCATGAGACCGTGCAACTGACGAATTTCGGCAGAAGACCGCGAAGCGATAAAGAGGAGCTCAAAAAAAATTTAGGCATATAAATATCTTTCATGAAAAAAAAATTCAGCATCAAACTCACCAGACCCATCGTCGGGAAGCGATTTGGCGTTTTTCAGCATATCATGAAATGAGCCTGAAGTGAAAAAGTAGATATGAGAAAATATTCCGCCGGCGATAGCGCCTCACAGATCAACCGAAAATTGTCTGCGAAATACCAGGAGTTGTACACGAATATTTTCCAGCAGGAAAAATCGCTCGGCCTGGATATGTTTTTCGACATCAACTACAATCGGAGAGGCGGCAAGATAGTAAATGAGGAGCAGGTCCGCGCGTATGCGGAAGATATTGTTTCGTACTGCCAGCATCAGCAGATCAACATCAGATTTTTCTATCCGGAACAAAGACTTTTTTGAGCGACTAAGTTAGTAGAAAAAGTTATGAAGAAAAACACAGACGAAATAAAAAACAATCTTCATGAAATTTTATCGAAAGTGAAAAAAACAAAAAAAATATATGAGTCATCATTGAACGCGTTTTTGAACAAAGCTGTGGAAGACAAACAAAGGCCCACCACAGCGGGTAAACGCGCGATAGTTGTTTTTTCTGATTTTCTCGCTATGGACGAAGAATCCAAGAAACTGCTTCACTACCTCAGAAAACAACATATCCTCTTCCTGTTCCAACTCCCTATAAATCAGGAGCAATGACAGAATTATAATAAGTTTTTCTTACAAAAGAATGTTCCACCGTGAAAGTGAAGCGATGAAATTGAGTTGTTACAAGTGGATTAAAATAATTTATCCTACAATATTCCATGAAAAAATATCAGACGATATTCTTTGATTTTGATGGTGTCCTCTGTAAGGACCGTTTTTTTACTACATTGACCGGAACCTATCCTGAAGTCTACAATTTCATACAGGAAAATATATTCTGAAAAGGGAATGATATCTGTGATAAGCGGATGAGGAATGAGATTACGAGATTCGATGTTAATAAATATATCAGTGAACAAACGGGCATCGAGTATGAAATACTTCTTCGTCTCTTTGAAGAGAGTATCAGAAATATGCAGATCAACAAAGATCTCATAGCTATCGCCCTGCAGCTGAAACAGCAATGAAAGACGATTGCAATCGTCACGAACAACATGGATGTCTTCAATGCTATCACCATTGCACACCACAAACTAGATAAGATTTTCCCGTGTATCGTCAATTCATGCGATCATGCTCTGCTCAAGCACGAACAGGAGGGAAAGCTTTTTGATATCGCTATGGCGAAAACAGGAACTACCGACTATACGGAAACCTTACTGATAGATGACTCTGCTAAAGCTCGTACGGCATTCGAACAGAAATGATGACATACTTTCCCCTATACTGATTTTGAAACATTCAAAGAATGGGCAGATATACATCTCTTATAAAAAATATCACTCCAAACAAGTGAAGTGATGAGATAGAATTATTGCAAGTGGACTAAAAAACTATTCTGATTTTTTATCTTTCAATCCTCTCTCTAAGATAAGCATCGCGCTGACGGTATCTGTAGCGGCATTTTTTTTAAAATTAGAAACTATTTCGCCGGATTGTACACTCGTGTAATCCTCCTCCACAAGCTGGATCTCTATCTCTCTATTTTCTATGATATAATTGAGGCTTTTCATAAACTTTTGGATTTTTTCCTGGATATCTTTCTGCTTAGCTGGTCGCCCGAGCATGATTTTTCCGACGTTATGCTTTTCTATGATGCCGGCAATGTTGAAATACATCATTTGGTCATTCAAAATATAGCCGATAGGAAAAACCACATCGCTTCATGGAAGCGCGTATGCTAACCCGATATATTTTGTTCCTCGATCGATGCCGAGGATAGCTTTGGTCTTGCGGTGATTTGTCTGCATGAAACCTAATTAACAATTAAAAATTAATAATGAATGATGTATGATTTGTATCTGTATAGACTATTGTAATTTACCATAGTTGATAAAAAGCAAATTCCAACATTTTTCATTATTCATTATTCACTATTCATTAATTCATGGTCGGTTCAATTAAGTATTCCGGCTGTACGGTCATGGTCAGTGGGATATATAATTCTCTGATTTTTATTTTATGGGTTTCACTTTGGTAACGAAGATACAAGGTGTTGTCATCCATCGAAAAGGAAATCATCGCGTCCGTAGTCGGCCGATAGGTGTCGTGGACAAAATCTAAGAAAAGTTCGTCAGAATAATTTACTTCTTCCAAGGTTATTTGTTTATGGGTATGTTCCTGGAAATCACACTGCCGGACATTGTGTTTCTGTCCGATATAGAGAATCCCGTATCTCGGCAGCCGTCATTGCTTGTAAGCATAGCTATAGAGGTCGATTTTGGTGAGGGAAGCGATAGGAATGAAAGTTCAGGTATCGTGTTCCAATAACGTGTTCAAGGTATTGAGCGTCAGAGTACCTACTCTGAGATTGGTAAAACCGCCCGGACCATTGAGCAAAAAAATGCTTTCTACGGGATGACTTTGGGTGTATTCCAAAAGCACCGGTCAAAGCGTATTTTCTATGCCATTGCGTTCGAGGAAATGTTCGCTCTGATCATCAAGCAGATGAACGTAGTCACTGGAGATATTCACGAAAAGCATAAGCTGATTAATCAAATAAATTTGGTCACAGATAGACTCAGGTTGCTACAGACCTGCCTGCGGTAGGCAGGTTGTTTCAGGTTGTAGCTATTTTGCAACAATATGGGGCGATATGCGACTATCTGAAGCGATCTGAGACAACGTAAAATGGTAATTTTATACATTTTTTATTGTTATTCGTGGAATGGTAGCATGTTATACATAATTTTGGTAAATTTGCAAGGTAACTAGGGAAGAAACTGTCTGTTTATTTGGTGTTTTGGGCATTTGGGGATATAATTTTCTATAGAAACTAAGGCGCAAGGAACAAGTAACAGGGAGCAGAAAAAAAACAACCTGCAACTTGTAACCTGAAACTTGTAACCATTTAATCATTTAGCAATCTAGTATGAGAATATTCAAGTCCAGCGTTGCAAAAAAAATACTCTGAATCGTAGTAATTATGTGATGTTCATGAATTTTTTTGAATTGATATGTAGGCGTAAGTGAACCCGTACATGCACAAGTAATTATTCCTGGAGGTTCAGACATCAGCACAAATTCACTAAGCACCATGGGTCTTCGGCAAATCATGGATATGGTGCTCAAACTCATCTATCTCCTTCTCCGGCCGCTCTTGGTTGTAGCAGGACTTGCGTTGGACAACACGCTCGTTTACGCTTCCGTGTTCCATCTCGACGCTCCGCTATGGAAATTCCGGAACATGATGAAAAACTTTGCCAACTTCACCCTGTGATTTATGGTGCTCTTTGCTATCATCAAAAGCATCCTGACCAATAGCTGAGAATGATCTCTCAAAGACGAAAAATCGCCTCTGGGTATCATCAAAATAACCTTGATAGCGGGAATACTTATCCAGGCAAGCCGGTTTCTCTTAGCAGCGCTCGTAGATGTTTCTACCATAGCGACCTATGCCGTAGGATGACTTCCGCTCAGCGTGCTCAAAAACACCACTATCGGCAACAAGAAAATATTATCCGTAAATAGCTCCATAGATCTCAATAAATTCGACGTACTCAGCACCCAATGACAAGGCTTCAAAGTCTGGTATTCCACTACTTACAAAGACGGAAACACCATAAAAAAAGTAAATTTTTCTCCTTGTAGAATAGAAAAATGATATGTAGTAGGAAGACAATATGGAGATGGCAAATTCAGAAATAGCGATGTATTCTGAACAGGGAAAGATGCTTGTGTTGCTTTTGGCAACCAAATCATCGTATATAACGAATTTTCACTTCTTAAAGCTCAGACGGAAGATTTTTGATATACTAATTATTTGAATTATATATTGAACTTACAAGACGATCGAACCATACGAGAAGGATGCCAGTATATTATTCCTCTTAAGGAGCCAACCCAGAATCTAATGTGTTGAGAAACCTTCTCTGATATAAAAAGTGATTTAGAACTGTGAGGTCAAGAAGATACTGAGGATTTGGAAGCTCTTTTCGTAGAACCACCAAATTACAGCGCTAATGATAAAGCAATCTGAATGCAATGATGAACGACCTGGTTCGAGTCAGGAAACGTCCTCGCCATGACCACTTCCGACCTCATCAAGAAATCCAGATGATTCGTCGGGCCGCTCGTGACGATGTATTCTTCGCTCCTGAATTTCGCACAGCTTACGGATTCCAATGTAACTACGATATGAGAAACCTCCGGCGTATTCCTTATCAAGACGTGAGTCGCTATCGCGCTCTTTTTCCCATTGATCGCATTGGCGGTGGTGCTGATCGCCAGAATATGAATATTGCGGCTCTATATCGTCGCCTCGCCGTTCATCGTCCTCAAAGCAAGCTTCTCGAAATTCATCGAAATGAAAAGCCTGGATAAATATCTCAACATCAAAAGCGTCATGGGTATCGTCTTCGCTCCGGTGGTAACCGTCGCGGCGCTGAGCATCTCGCTCATCTTCATGACGGCGCTCGTCAACGGATTCCAATCCACAAGCAATCGCGCTGAAATACAGCAGACATTCTGAACACAAGAAATAACCCCTATAACGACAGGTAACGATGCCATCAGTTTCAACGGCGTCGCACAGATGGAATTCACCAAACTGCCTCGGTGAGAAGCTATGGACCGATTCTCTCGGCTCATGGTGAACTTCTTCGCCATCGGGCTTATGCGGATGATATTCTTCGCTGCGCTCAAAGCCAATACTCTCGGAGAGAAAATCGGCGGAGGAATCCAATCGTTCTGATCGAACGTCTTCAAGACGCTTCCTATTCTGCCTATCGGCGAGGGCGGAAAATGAGTCGGTATCGGTAGCGCTGCTAAAGTCATTAGCAATGTACCGGAAAGATTTGTCAATCAACTAGAGACAACACAACAAACTCAAGTGAAAG
>CAIVEC010000020.1 GCA_903904875.1 uncultured bacterium
ATGCTACAGAATCCTGTAAATCCGGAAGCGCCATATATGAGAGATGACCTGATCTATGGGCTCCTCGCTTATACGGCTAAAAATAGTAAATTCTTCGATAATTTCAAAATGTTCGACATTGGAAAAATACGGATGAAATGAACTGCAGCGAAAAAAGATTCTAAATTCGCTTCGGATTTCGTCGACGAACAGATGCAATTGTGAGTGATGTTGTATCAGAAAACGATAGACCAATGGAATAAGGATCCGATATTGGAAGCGAAACATATCGTCAAAACGATCGCCAAGGAATTAGAACTCGGTAAGGTGAGTTTTGAAAAATCAGATCTTCCGCAATTTCATCCGAAAAAACAAGCGCTTATCAAAATAGGAGATTTGATAATCGGTTTTGTAGGTGCGTTACATCCATTGATTTTACAGAATAATAAAATCGGAGAAACTAGTGGAGTTGTTTATCTGTCATTGAGCATCACGACCATAGTAGAAAAGCTGAAAAACGCAAGCGAACATATCTACAGCTATGAGACATTACAAGATCAGATCATCTGGAGAGATTTATGCTTCGTCATCGATGCGAACAAAGGTTTCGATGCAGTAATTTCTGCGGTAAAGAAAGTTCCTGAAGTGAAGGAAGTCGACGTGTTTGATGTGTATGCAGGAAAGAATTTGGGCGATGAGAAGAAATCAGTATCTATAAAAATCAAAATAGTATGAGACCCCGTTGCTGCGAACGGGGCAGGTGGGAACATGACCACCGAGCAAATCAATGAAGTGATGAATAAAGCCATCAAAGCCGCAGAAAGCGTTGGCGCAACATTAAGAAGTTAAAAAATAGAGTTTTTTTTAAAACGAAGAGAGAAAACATGGAAAAATTTAATCACAGAGCATTGGGATTGACACAAGATACGAAAATAATTTTCATAGCCATGACCAAACATGTCTCTTATTTCAAAAGACATGCCGTAAAATATGTATTGGAACAATGATATACTCCTATATCCCAATTCGGGATATTCGATTATTTTTTGGTAGATGCCATAGATAGGGACCTTGTCAGAAGGGCAAATAACAATCTCATCAGGATATCTGATGAAATGTGGATATTCGGTCCTATAAGCGATGGAGTCTTAGCAGAGATTAAACTCGTCAAAAAAATGAAGAAACCGATAAAGTATTTCAAAATAGTGAAAGCAACAGATATCCAAGAGATCACAAAGGATGAAGTCGAATATGAAGAAGATCTGGCGAAATATAAAGATGAATTATAGGATTTATCAAGATACATATTCACCATGAGATACCTTTCCGGCGATGAAGAGCAGCAAGCGCTGAAATATATAGCTGAAGCGGCGCAGATAGCTTTACAGTCCACGTGCCAACGTGATTGCTGCGGCTGTGTCATTGTTGAAAACGATGAGATCATCGGCAGTTGATTCAACAGCCCTCCGGGCCATTTGGAAAATCAGAGAAGATGTTCCTGTGACAAAGATTCCTATAATAAGAAAGTGACCGACAAAATGTGTTGTATCCATGCAGAGCAAAGAGCAATCATGAATGCCCTGATAGACAATCCTGACAAGATCATCTGTTCGAGACTCTATTTCATCCGTCTGGATGAACAATGAAATCCTTCAAAAGCGGGAAAACCGTATTGCACTATCTGCAGTAAAATGGCTCTTGATGCTGGGATAAAAGAATTCGTCCTCCGGCATGATGAATGAGTCTGTGTCTACGATACCGATGAATACAATCAGCTTTCTTTCGCATATACAGAATAAAAAAAGGACCCTCAATACGAGGGCCTTTTTGGCGACGTTTTATACGCGATAAGGCTTATACAGCCTAAAACCACGGGGATTCCTACTGCGCAAAGCGCAGAAGTAAGTGGCAAATCATTGGTTTCCACCAGATAGACAGCGAGTGCTGATCCGGCAACGCAGATCAAGCAAAAAATTAAGCAAAATTTTTTCGTTTTCATAGTATGTGAGTTTTTTGTTTTTTTATTATTTAGGTTTTGCATTTTCTGGATCTGTGTCGTATCCTGCTAATATATCATCTATATCTCCTTGACTCCTACCATTACCTTCATTATCTTTTTTCAACTTGCTGGTTGATGGAACCGTTCAATTAAGCAAAAACGATTTGAATGCAGGCAGTTCTGCTACATAATCTTTCGTATCCAATCATTCTGCATGGTAATATATGTATTCAGGGTTATCTCAATACGGATTGAAACGAACATCAATTTTGTAATTTTTGGTTATGATAAGCATTATCTGTCCGTCTCATGATTGGTCTCAGTTTTTTGCTGGTTGTAAGGGAACTCCTGTTTTGTTGATATGATACATATGATTTCATTGTTGATCACGATTATCCTTCGTAATATCGCACATCAGTCACATTTCTTCACGTAAAACTCTTATCGTAATATCAGCAAATTGACGTACGCCATCCGCATTATTATCCACTAATTCTTGGGAAGTTTTTTGCTGAACTTTATTTTTCATTTCAACAATCTTACTGGTATCAGCAGTATTTTTTGTTTGTTCTGATACTCCTTGGGAAAAATCATGTTTAATCTGTTTACCACTCATCTGAATTTATTATATGGTAAAAACTATTTTTCTACTTTCTGGATAGCAACAACTATCCTCTTTTTATTCGCTATAAAATTCACTTCTTCTCAATCTTTGAAAATCCTATCAAAATCTTGCACATAAATATCCTTTCAGCCGGCGTTTGGAATAACAAATCATTCCCTTTTTGTAGGATTAAAATATCTTATCTTTCCTGGTTCTGTAATAAGAGCTTCATGATTTATATCTATATAATTAACTTTTTCTCAATCTTTGAATGCTCTCTCAAAATCTCTTACATAAATATCTTTTTTCATTTGATCAGCCGGAGTGATAAATCATTCTCCTTTCGTCCTATTAAAAAATTTCACTACTCCTGACTCTACAGGATATTTTTTATACTTAGCATGTTCTATTACTTCTCTTGGTCATGCATGTCTAGTAAATGTTCTTGTGATTTCAGTCGCTTTGTTCTTTGTGACTTTTTCAATCTTTCACACATTTTTAGAGACATCTTGTCTCTCTAATTGATTTTCTGGTTGATTAAGGTTTTTTTGTTTTTTTGCCATTATATGGTATTAAAGAATAAAATTACTTTTAATAGTATACTCATTTTATTTACTTTGTCAACTATTTCTTTATCTAAATTTCCCCTTGTATTTTCCTAGGATTATCGTATATTCTTGGGTGGAGGTATTAAAAGCTCCAAAATTTTATTTACTACCAATATTATTTAATGACAACTGGTATCGTAAAGTTCTTCAACAGAACTAAAAACTTCGGATTCATTACTCCAGAAGACGGATCAAAAGATGTATTCGTACATGGAACTAATGTCATCGGTGAATCTATCGCTGATGGTAACGTAGTCGAATTTGAAGTAGGTGAAGGAAGAAAAGGTCCTGAAGCCAAAGACGTAAAAAAAATCGGTGAAGGCGAAGTCGCTCAAGCTGAAGCTGCGTAATCATGTTACTACAAAAAGATCTTAAACTATTATATCACATATAATACACAAGACTTTTTTGGGGAGAGCCCTGCTATACAGCAGGGTTTTTCTTATTCCTGAAATTGAGATAATATAAATTATTATAAAAAAAATCCTCGATTACCGAGACTTTGTTTCCATTGTATATACTCTTGGTTTAATTTTTCTAAAAGGGGAAATTTCAGAGTTCGTTTCCGTTATCGTCATAGGAAAAATATCTCGTTCCGTCAAACATGAAATATCCGCGATCGTGCATCAGATAATCGTCTTTTTTGAATGGCAGTATCTTTTCTTTGTTCTCGTTGTAGATGAAGCATCTGA
>CAIVEC010000021.1 GCA_903904875.1 uncultured bacterium
ACCAAAAGGAAATGAAGAAAAATACGAAAATGCACTAAATTCAATAATTATAAGTGATAATTATTGTACACATGGTTGCCCAAATCTTAAAGAATTTGAAATAATAGATGATAATATCACGTGTGATCAAAAATATTGATCTATCATAAATATAACCCATTATCACAATAAAAAAAATCCTGATAAATAATATCAGGATCATAAGATTTTCAAAGAGTTTATTATACCCATCGGCGGATGGCAAGATAACCTCCACCAATAATTACAGCACCAATTACTAAACCCCAGTACCAGCTAATGGGATCATCAGTTTCATTTTGATCCGTATCTAAGCCATGATTGTTGCTAGCAAGCAGTACAAGAGGATTTTTCGAAACCTTAGCAGAAAGAATCGTGACAGCGATAGATCCATTCATGGTGTCTTCTCTCATCCGCACTTCGGTAAGAAAGAACTCTATTCCATGAGATGAAAAGGGGATGATCTTGTTGATTTCCTTTCCTCTCTTGAACTGATCCGCTGTTTCATAGAAAACAAGGTTTTCACTACCAATCTGATCACCGGCTTTGGGATAGAGCGTATGGAGACCTTTTGCATAAACGATCTGATAACGGGTAGTATCATCAGTGGTAGAAGCAAAGGCAGTGGAGATCGTCACGATAACCAAAACCAAAAATAACAGTAAATTTTTCATACGTAAGTTTTTTTATTTATTTTTATTAGTAATTTAATTTTTCCTTCTTATAGGTATTTTAATAAAAAAGTCAAGTAAAGATACTAATATCATCAAAACACTTTATCTTGTTTTTTTAGCACGAATACATACCGTAAAATCAACTTTTACCAATAAAACAATATATATGATCGATACGGACACATTTATCGAACAGATGATTATCAAAGCGGTTCCCGATATCGACGATGACGGACTCGATATGATGATAGAAGATACCAAACCCGTGCTTTATGATCGAGTCATGACGCATATCGTAGGCAAAATCGACGAAAAAGACGGACAATGATTCTTGGATATCCTAGAAAAGAAATGAGTCACTCCCGAAGTCGCTGATTATCTCAAATCCAAGATACCAGATTTTCAGGACTTTCTAGAAAAAGTATACGATGATTTTGAAACCATGTATCTCAAAGAATTCCAGAATTTTGCAAAAGAATTTGGTCCTGAAAAAGATTCAGAAGCTTAGGATTTTAGGGGCTTAAAAGTCTAATAATCTAAGCATCTAAAAAGTCTATTTCATCCTTATCTCATCGACCCTAGTCTTATACCCAACCTTCTCTATAGCCAGATTTACTTCGTGTAATATCTGGTTTTTTTGTTTGAAAATCTGTATTTTGAGCGCTTGATCATCAGTTTTGAGAAACAAAACCTTGAATCTGACATATCCTTCCAGACCAGACTGATTTTCCATGCACTCCGAAAAATCATCACGTTCATCATATTCATTTACGGACTTTACGAGCTTTACGGACCTTATGGGCTTTTGACTATTTAAAAAAGATCTAACAGTATTCAATGCTACTGCTCCTACCATTTGATGGCCCATATGCCTATGAGCCAAGGTTTTTCTGAGAGAATCTGTGAGTGACTTCATATCGCCTAGGTTAGCATCTTAGTTTGCAAAATCAAGAAGAATTACTATAACAATCAACAGCCGCCGTTCGTCTATTGTTCGGCAATCGTTAGTCAATTTTTAGTCCTTTTAGTCAATCAATGAAAAAAATAATAAGTATTCTGTTATTAATAATTTTTGTTAGTACAAATTTTTCATTTGGATTTATTGTTTGTAATCCTGGATGTAATCTATTAACACAAACATGTGATACAAATGTTGGCCAATGTAAAGATATAAATAGTACAAACACCCAATGAAGTGCAGTTCCGATGGATGAGTGTAACGCAGCATGATGAACATATAGCAACAATACTTGTACATGTCCAGAATGAAAAATATATAATTCAGATACAAAAGCATGTGTATCCACAGATTGTACTCCAGCATGTACAGGCGGTAAACTCTGCAATTGTACACCGACAGGATGTTCATGTGCAACACCAACGACAACAACATCATCATCAACTTCCGTCATGGGAATAACATGCGGTCCCGATGAACTTGTCAACGGACAATGCAAACTCAATATCTACCAAACATTAGGAATCAGGAAAACTAACCAATCTACCTCAGTAGGATTATTTGTACAGGATATTGTGCTTTCTGCGACCTTCTTTATCGGAACATTAGTAACCGTAGCACTTATCGTATCATGACTTATGTTTATCTTTGCATCAAGTTCAGGAAAGGATCCACAGAAAGCAAGACAAGGAATCATAGGTTCGCTCTTAGGATTGCTCATCGTCGTATCATCGTATGTCATTATCAGATTAGTGCAATACATCGCGAAAGGATTCTAAAACTTAATGAATAATTAATAATTAATAATGAAAAATGTAGGAATATATTTATTAATAAAAAAATACCGACATTATTCATTTTTCACTTTTCATTATTCATTCTCAATCATGCATATTCACATAGTTTCTATATTCCCCGATATCTTTAAGAGTTTCATCGAAACTTCGCTTATCAAAAAAGCTCAGGATAAGAAGATTTTGAAATTCTCATTCGTTAATCCGAGGATATTCTGTCCTGGTAGGCATCAACAAGTGGACGACACGATTTACGGCTGAGGAGCTGGATTGCTCATGAAAGCCAAACCGGCCATTGACGCAGTGGAATCGATTATAAAGAAGATAAAAAAAACTAAAGGCCGCCCTGAGACCGAAGGGAATCCAGCTCAGCTGGATAAGGGAGGAAACGAAGGAGGGTTTGCAATAATCTTACCATCACCCTCAAAAGAAACGTTTACACAGAAGACCGCGCATTCGCTAAGTAATTTAAAACACATCATTTTCGTTTGCACGAGATACGAAGGTATCGACTTCCGTTTCGAGCAATATATGAAGAAAAAATATCCGAAACAATTCCAAAAGATTTCTCTCTGACAATATATCACGCTCGGCGGCGAGATTCCGGCAATGGTGATAATCGAAGCGATAATGAGACTCATCCCGTGAGTCATCAAGGAAGAATCCAGTCGGCAGGATGAAAGTTATAGCCTTGCACAGAACATGAATAATTTAGAATATCCGCAATATACCAAGCCAGAAGAAGTACTGTGAATGAAAGTACCGAAAATGTTACTCAGTGGTCACCACGCTAAAATAAAAGAACGAAGAGATACTAAAACGAAAACATTAAAAAAGAAAAAATAAATTAATTTGTCCTCCTTTGCTAAAGGAGGGGTGGTGCGGAGCACAGGAGGATTTAAAATTTAGTCGGAAATCATGAAAGAAGACATCAAAAAAGAGATAGATTTCTGCATCAAACTTCGAGAAGAACAAGGAGGCTGCAGTTTCGGAAAAACCACGAGATGCGAGCAATGCGCTGCAATATCCGTACTACGGAAACTGTACAGCTGAGAAGTCCTTGATGGACAGAAATTAAGTTTAGAAGAACGGAAGAATAAGATAAAGAATTTTAATTAGTAAAGAAATATGCTCGGACTCCTCTATTTCGGAAGATTGGAAAAAGAAAAATGATTCGATGGCATCATCGACATGATTGAGTTGTTCGAAAAAAAAGGAGAAAAATTACCGTGTGAATTATTTATCTTTGGCTCAGGAAGCTGAGAAACGAGGATTCAGGAACTCGCAAGCAAGAATACAAATATTCATTTTTTCTGACGAAAAGACTTAGCAACCATCAAAAGATACATACCAAATTGCAATTACTGTCTCATGCCATCTGAATGTCTGGAAACATTCGGTCTTTCCGCATTGACAGCGATGAAGCGATGACTCCCCGTCATCTGATATGCGAAATGAGGGCTGAAGGATTTTATAGACCATAAGCTTGATCTCACCCACCAGCAATGAACCACCACCGGACAAAAACTACATCATTTGATAGCTAAACTACAACCTGCAACTTTCAACCTGCAACCTATAACCAGTTATTGAAAAGATAGCCGAATCGTCCGTTTCCATGCACTCGCAGGGAAAGAGGTCAAAAAAATACTCATAGTGTCAGATTTCATCAATAAGATTTGAGGGATAGAAACGTATATCAATGATGTAAAAGCGTTATTGGAACCACATGGATATCACGTAGAACTCTGTGGTTGAACATTACCACCAGGACCAATCGGTAAATTAGGAAAATATCTGGGAATCATAACAGGATTAGGAAATTTCTACGAAACGATCAAGTTGAAAAGAAAAATAAAGAAAATGAAACCGGATCTTATCCGATACAACAGCGTTATGAGATATCTCGGTCGAGCACCAATTCATGCAAGTAAATGAAGTGCTGCAAAAAAACGGATGATGTTCCATGATTTGACGTATTTCTATCCATTTCCTAGCGAATTGACCAACGAAAATCAGATCAAAACACCACTCACATTAGCTAAATATGTCAGTTCATATAAGACCAAAAATATCATAAAAAAACTGGCTATCATCGGTAAATACCTATCCGTCTCTCTGATAAAAAGACAATTACAAAAAAGGATGGACACATTTCTGGTACCATCCGATTTCATGGTTGATATCTTACATAAGTCGTACAAGATAGAAAAAGATAAGATCAAAGTCTTCCCGCATTTCATCCAAGAATAAAAAAAGTGCTAAACCAAGAAACGATTTAGCACATTTAGAGGATTTTAAATCTTCGAAGAGCACCATACAAGGTTGCTAGAAAAAAGAATGCCTGTACTGCGAACGTAGGCCATGCCTGCTGAACGAAACAATCGATACCAGCACCCAATTGACCCAACATCATTCCGATGGTAAATATAAGATAGCCCTTATTCGTTATCTTCTCTCCTCTATGCATTAGGTATAACCAAGCAATCATCTGACTGCTGACCATAACCCATAATCCGATTGTCCAAAACATAGTTGTAAATTTTTTTGATTTGTCTAAAAATTATATATATTTAAAGATAAAAGTCAAGAAAAAAAAATAAAGAATTTCAGTATTTCATACAAGATTAAAAGATTGACATTACAGATAAAATATATAATATACTAAAAATAAAAAATAACTACATATGGCACAGAATAAAAAAATAGACAAACAAGCTACAATTCAAAGAATATTGGATTGGGCAGGCAAGGGCATTGGAAAAAATATTAACATCGAAAAATTCAACAAAGTAATGGAAAAGTCGGATTGGGAAAAAACCCTGAAAGAAATGGCTGAATTTTGTGAAGTTGAAGTGGCATACTATTAAACAACAAAATATTCAAGAATCTCTGTTTGGTTATTCAGACAGAGTTTTTTTTGTTAAGAAAATATATAATAGGTTATTCGAATGTTTTTAAGTCTTCACAGACTTTCCTGAATGTGCATGTCGCACATTTTTTTTTGCTTTTAGTTCTAGGGAAATTATCTGGAGATAATGGTTCATTTTTGATGATGTCGCTATCTACGAGGAACTGTTTCTGATATTCTACATCATCTTTAAGCTTCTGGACGATATGATCTATATCGGTTTTTTCTATTTTGCCGCCGATCTGATGTAAGCTCGGAAGATAGACTTCGTAGGCTTCGATATCCGTTTTTTCGATATCAAGATGAGACTTCAATAGGAGTTTCAATGTGTAGATCTTGAGCTGTTCGGAAATTCAGTCAGTATCCATTTTTTCTTGTCCTGTCTTTCGGTCGATGATAAGATATTTATTATCAGAAAGGACTACCCCGAAATCCGGAGCCGCCATCACGTTCACCGCTCTCAATTCCGGAATGGAATACAGATTCAATTTCATCCCCTCGAAATCCTTTTCTCTCGGATTCTCCACATAGACGCTTTTTGCAGTAGTGAAATAATGCTGGACTTTTTCATTCCGTTCGCTTTCTATGAAGACATCAAGATTATGAAGAACTTTCTTCATAGCTTCTTCGAATTTATCATCCACGTTTTCTCCGTAATAATGTTCAGAGAGTCAGAATTTATTGTCTCTGTCATAGGAAGTATAATCTCTGGTTTTGGATATTTCAAATTCTTTTTTCATCTCGCCCATCACACGATCTTTATGCGCTTGAATAGCTTCTTCATCCTGTTCTCATTTCTTCAACGCTCTCAAGTAATCAGAAAGCAGATGATGGGTCTTTTCACCGACTCGCATATCGATGCTTTTGAGGTTTTTGAGCAAAAGCGCAGTGAGCCATACCTCTTCGTTGAGGTTTCTCAAAGAGTGAGGATAATAGTTGAAGTAGTATTTCTTGTTGCAGTATTCCAGTACCGTGATTCTCGTCGTAGACCAAGTCAGCGTGTGATTGTAATTATTTCTCATAATATATGATAAGAAGGTAAAAAGCTAATAGGTTATTTGGTTTATACGAATACCGTTATTCTTTTCAACGAAAAAGCCCCGACAAGAGTCAGGGCCTTTTTATATTTCAAAAATTGTTAGTTGTTAGTTGTTCACTGTTAGTTGTTCACTGTTAATTGTTTAGTCGTCATAACCTTGTTCTTCCAAGGTCATGCCTACTACTGCTTCATCCGGGGTGATATCGCCACCGTTTTGAGCTTCTCTATTGATATAGACATACATCGGCATAAGCAATGGCACTCTACCGATGATCTTGGAAATGAATTCTCCGAGATCTTCTTTCATCTGTTTGAGGTTATCTTTGATATCCATGCGTTTCTTGTGATGTTCGTTATATTTGGCTCTAGCGAATTCCACAATCTGGGTATGGATAGTCTTCACTTCACTGGAATAGACGAATCCTCTGGATTCAATCTGGATATTGCCTACGAGTTCACCTGTCTTGGTATCGATTTTGAAAATCAAGGATACGATGCCGTTTTGCGCCATGATATGACGAGCTTTGATGACGTACTCGCCAGACATATGTCATTGTCATTTTCCGTCAATCATGATAGTATCCAGTTTCAGTTTTTGATCTCAGATCAAAACCACATCATCATACATTTCGATAATAGTTCAATTTTCCATCGGCATGATGATATTTTCCTCTGGGATACCCATATCCAAAGCAAGCTTTTTGTGTGCATATCTATGAGACATATCATCAAAAGCCGGCATGAAATACTGCGGTTTGATGAGACTGAGGAATAACTTATGATCTTCAGCATATCCATGTCAACTGGTATGGACATCCATTTCATTGTTGGTGATCAATTCCACTCACTTAGCGAGCAGATTATTGAACATCCTATTGGTCGCAGTTTCATTGCCAGGAATAGTGGATGCAGACATGAGGATAGTATCTCATTTTCCGAGTGTGACTTGTGCATGCTCGCCTCTGGACATCCTGGTGAGCGCGGCGAATTCTTCTCCTTGAGCTCAGGTGCAAAGAACCAGAACCCTGTCGCCAGGCATATTATTTACATCATTATCAAGTTTGCGGATCATTCATTTAGGGGCATTGATATAGCCAAGTTGTTGACAGATATCAATATTATTGATCATGGACCTTCCGGAAAGAAAGACCACTCTATTGTGTCTGATAGCACTATTGACGATCTGGATGACCCTACCTATATTGGTAGCAAAGGTTGCGATGAGGATCCTTCAAGAGGTATTTTTGATTTGTCCATCGATAGTTTCTCATATGACCTTTTCGGATTTCGCTCGTCCCGGATTTTGTGCACCGAGACTATCTCCGGTATACAGTTTTACTCATTCAGTACCTATTCTGGCGATTTTTGCCAAATCAGTCTGTCTATCGATGGCAGGAGTATGATCTATCTTGAAATCTCCTGAATCGAAGACTATTCCCTTAGGAGTATAGATTGCTAATGCCATGCTCTCAGGGATATTATGGTTCACTCTGATGAATTCTACGGTGAAGCATCATAACTTCACGAGATCGTTATCAGGGTTGATGATCTTGTATTTGAGCATATTCGCTTTTTTCTGATCATCGAAGGTCTTCTTGATGATACCCAAAGCCAAAGGCGTGGTATAAATCATAGGGTATCATAATTCTTCTATGATATTCTTGATGGCTCAGATATGATCCAGATGTCCATGGGTAATGAGTATACCTCTGAGTTTGCTTTTGTTTTTCTTCAGATAGGTGATGTCGGGGATGATATAATCCGCACCGAGTTCTTCACTGGCGGCGAATTCCATTCCTGCATCAACAACGATAATATCGTTCTGATATTCGATGAACATGCATTGTCCTACTTGCTCCAAACCTATAAGGTTACCTAGTTTCACTGGCACTTCACCTTTTTTGATAAGTTTTTTGAGATCCTTGACGCCAGCAAGCGTAGATGGTATATTTTGACGGATAAAAGCTTCAGAACTAAGTTTGTCCTTGCTTCCGACAGTATATTTTCTGGGAGAATAGGATTTTTTCTGATTGTTTTTTTTGCTGAAATCAATAGAGAGATTTCATTGCATAGGCGCAGCAGTCGCAATTGGTTTCGGTGTTAAAATCGGCTTCGGCGCTACAACTGGTCTTGGTTGTTGTATGGGTCTTGGCTGTTGTATTGGTTTTTGCTGTTGCACTGGCCTTTGTTGTTGCACTGGCCTTTGTTGTTGTACTGGTCTTGGTTGTTGTACTGGTCTTGGTTGTTGTACTGGTCTTGGTTGTTGTGGTCTTGGTTGTTGTGGTCTTGGTTGAAGTCATTGTGGCTTCGGTAATTGTGTTTCGTTCATAATAATAATTAAGTATAAAATAATAAAATCGGTAAAGTAAATTTTTTAGTGATAAAGGTAATTCATGGAAAAGTTAAAAGAGTTGAGAAAGTCCTGCGAGAGCAGAAGAATTCCCATCATATCATTGGCTACGGAAAGATTTTTGTGAAAGCTATTGAGAAAGCATAAACCAAAAATATGTCTGGAAATTTGAGGTGCGGTGGGATATAGCAGTATATATATAGGATGAGTGATAAAGGACCGGGGAGGGAAGATTACGTCGTTTGAGATTTCGTATCCTGCATACCAAGAAGGATTGCAAAACAGCAAAGAAGCACATTGTTACAATATCATCAGCTATCCGTACGATGTTCTCTACGCTCCTATCAAAAAATTGGTGCAGAGTCCGGTTGACTTCATCTTTATAGATGGTCAGAAAAGCCAATATGGTGAATATCTAGAAATTGTAGAGAAATTCAGCTCACCACATACGGTCATAGTTATAGATGATGTGATCAAATATCATAACAAGTTGGTATCATTATACTCATTTCTCAGAAAAAAGCAAATCAATTGTGTTTGAACACCAAAAGGGGGTTCTTTTGGATGAGAGAACTATACCGGCGATTTGAGAAACAGAAAACACAAATGAAATGAAGCGTTTTCTGATTTTGAAAACAGTCGCGTGTATCAAATCATCCAATTGGAGCCTGATGATGGCGTAATGGTGATAGTAAAATAGCGATTTTTATCGCGAAGCGTTTATCAATTTTTATCGCGAACGAAGTGAGCTTTTATGGCGAGCTAAAAGTGAGCATATTGTATCACAAAAACCAAATTTGGAAATAGCAAAAATCGCTATTTTTCGTTTATTTTCCTTCTCATTTAAATATACTGATGTGTTATATTTTTGTGTATAGGAAAATTTAATTCGACCGCCAAAAAAATTTGTATAAATTGTTTTGGATGCGAGAATTATGCCAATGATTGGTGAATTTAAAATTCGGCTTCTCAACTGATGAATTGAACGAAAAAACTCCTTGTACGAATATTTATTGTCCTCTATGGATTATCCTATCTTTTGCAAAATACTTTTTTTGTTGACCGAAAAAAAGTTTACGCAGCCACAAACCCTAGTACAACCAACCTTGTAGCGGTTTTCGTTGATAAGAATATCTATCAGGGAATAGAGAATAATCTCAAACGATATACTATAAACTATCTTCAACAAAAAATCGGCAATAGCAAAGCGGTAGTTTTTCCTATAGATACCACGACAATGAAAGCGCACGAAATTTCACAGATGCTGGAAAACATGTATTTCGAAGGATTGAAGGATGAAAGCTCGAAGCTCATAGGTGTTATACTTATAGGTGATATACCGTTGCCGGTGGTGCAGAATAAATGATTTATCTATCCAAGCATTTTCCCATATGTAGATTTTGAACAGCAGGAATTCATCTATGATACCAATAAGAAATTTTTCGTCTACAATGATAATCCTAACGGTCAAGCAGAGATCCGGCATGGACTCATAAAATTCGACACTACCGCACAATACAATGCGTTTTTCGAAAAAGTGAAATCATATAAAGCGGATCCGACCAAGTTCATCGACAAAGCTATTTGGTATGATGACTTCATCGGACTCAAAAAATATTTCATCCCGGAAAACACTAAGTACTATATAAACAATATGATTTTCTGAGAAGATATAGGATATCATAGATATACATCATTACTCTTGGATACGCTCAAAGACGAGCATAATAACGATACGCTTGCTATAGGAGATACATTGAGCAGCGACATGCAAAATGTAGAAGATACAGGTCTTCAAGCATATGGAGATATGATCCAATCCAGAAACACTGAAGCCTCAGGAGTGGTAGCACAGATAACAGCAACTATGCCGACGCTGACGCTCCAAAAAGCCACCAAGGAAATGCTCAAAAGTTATGATGGATTGATAGGAAGCACCTTTCTATCTAAAATCAAAGATAATGTTGCCTGACTTGCAAGACGATACACCAATACCGAAGGAGAATCGTTTGATGCCATCAACGGACATACAGACAAGATAAATCAGCAGGATAATCGGATATTGGGAGATAGTGATAATAATATCCAATGATTACTTATCCAGATCAACGATTATTTGGAAAGCGGACTCAACGCAAAGATAGAAGATGAAAAATATTATCTTACGGTGCCGGTCCCTGTGAGTTATCTCAATTTTGCAGGTGAAGAAAAAAAGAAAAAATGTATCCGGTCTACATACAACTATTATAAGAACTACTATTTCGGTAGAGATGTAAATTTTTTGAGAACAGCCGAAGATACAAGCATCTATAAAGGGACATTTCAGAATCTAACCACGCTTTCCGGACAAAACATTACTATCAATACCTGACAATCTATAGGATGATCATATAAAGTATTTTCTACTCAAGTCGAAGCCAATAGATGATACGACATCAACAGTGCAAAAGATGAATTGGATAGATATGCTAAATACAAAACCAATAAACAGGAGCTTCGATGATTGCAATGTACAAAATACCTCTTCAATCGGGAAGGGTTAAATATCTGCATCAAAAAAAGAGTGCGAAAGCCTGATGATAGTGCAACTGAAAACAAATGTAACATCAACAATACCGACGAGCAGTGAGGATGTGAAACCATGGCAAGTTTCGGACAAAGGAATCGATGAGGAGCTTCGCCGTTCAATCTCAATACAACAGATATGACACTAAGTTACCAATATACATGAGCGAAATTACCTATATACGATATTGCCTGATCCAAAAAGATATCTACAGCACAGCCAGAAGCTAGCACCGCTTCATGAGTAAGTAAATACGCAGCGCTTATCCAACAGAAATTTGGTGGCGGAGATTTGCAATACAGCAGCGATCTTGGATTCTTGATACAATATCCATACATCCAAGGAAACGATCTGATGTTTACAAATCAATATCCTTATGGCGATTTGAAGCATCCGACACGATGAATTAATCCGCCGAAGACCTATGCACAAACAGATTTTTTCTCTAAATATAATTCTACCACCTATCATATCACAAGCGCAAATAAAACAGTAATGTACAATCGAACACCCGGCGACTGTGGAGGACAATGAGAAATCTATACCTATAGGACATTGGATTCCAGGATAAAGAATATCGCTCCGACATGGGATCAGATTTCTGATACGGAATTTTTAAAATTCAAGAATGATTCCGAACTGGAGAAATTTTACAATAGTGTCATCACGGATATCTCACAAACCAAAACAGATATAGAAGATAAAAATGTGGCATTCAGCTGAACAAGCATCAATGATATAACATGAGTGGTCGCTAATTTATCAAATCTCAAACAGAATATAATCACCTATAATAATGGCATGCAGCAAATCATAGCATTCAATCCGATTTTACTTACAGGATATAGTTCCACCCAAGTGACGCAGTTAGCAAACACACGAAGCGGAAATAATATCAATGCTCCAAAAAGCCTGGATATGAAAAATAGGATACAAAAGGTGAATGAAGGATTGGAAACATTGCTCAATTATGTGAATACGCTGAGCATAAATAATGTGCTTCTGTCTTTCGACGCAATCATCCAATACGAAAATTTCAAGAATCAGAAAGTGGAAATCCTGGATACATGGAAAACGGATATTAATCAAAATCTAAATTATATCACAGCTAATGTAAATGCTCTCAAATCAACATTTTCTCAAGCGCGAGGTATTTACAACACTCTAGGAAATCTGACCAACAACATACTCATTATACAAGCAAAAAGAACAGCTATAGCAACATTACAATGATGATATGGATGTAGTAGTAGCTATTACAAACCAGTATGTGATGTATTGGATAATCTTATAAGTACCTTACAGGCGAATCTTACAGATATCAACGATAAGCTTTATAAGATTCATTCATATCAAAACGGAGAGACTGATCAATACGGTAATCAGATAACGGTACAGCCGTTTGTAGAGATCAATCAGGAATTTACTGCTCCTGAAATCTTTACGGAAATCGCACAGACCCAAACGACGATGAATACGTTTGATGTGTCAACTGATCCTGACAAGAAAGAAATAAGCAAAGGAATGAATCTGACCACGGCTGACAGACCGATTGATAATATCAGGAATATCACCTTCCAGGGAATCGGATGAGATACGGTAAGATTGAATTATGCAAACCTCTACGAAGTGGAAGTCTACAAGGAAGTAGGCAGTAAACTTATACTCAAGACTCCTGATGAAATCAGGGAAGCAATAAAAAAATATTTAACAGATAAAGCAGTTGAGTACAATACCTTATTGGAAGCACAGAAAAACAAAAGAGATCAATACTATCAGTCATTTAGCAGTCAATTCAATTTCCTGGGACAAATGGATAGTCTAGCTAATCCGAACACCCACAATTATAGTTTATTATCGACAGATTATTTTGTTAGTCAACTCGTACAATATCTGGATACGTTAGAAACTACCTATGGCAAAACAGCTATCTATGGAACAATGAATTCTAATACCAATGATGATAAACTTGATCTCATCGCAAAATTTTTGTATCAGCAGAATATCGCTCGACCGGAGAAATTGAAACAAGATACCGTTCTTGCGGATATCAGTGAAACTCAAGCAAGTTTTGATGTAAATCAGAAAATCAGCAATGTGGTGCATACCTATCTGACTCAAAACAACGATCAAGGAAAATTTCTGACACCGACATATAACCAAACATGATACGAAGTAGGATACATCAATTCAGATGGACTGGATTATGTTTCTGCTCAATCGGTACCGAGTTTCATCAAACAGATACAAACTATCCAATCGGCGCAAGTAGCACCGACATCAGCTAATAAGTTTATAGAAGATACGACACAGACAAATGACCTGCAAAAAAACGTAGATAGTTGTGAAGGGGTCGATACCAATGGGACATCATTAATCTTTGATCTCAAGACATTCAAATCACCATGGATGAAAGCCATGAAATGTTGGGCAGAAAAAGTAATGGAAAAGCCATTTAACATCAAAATTGGATTTGATAATGCGCTTGGTCCGGTTTTCGTTCCTGGTTGAACATGAATGTTACAGATAATAAAGAATCAATTAACAGGATTCAATCAAAGTTTAGAAAACGCTGGAAATCAACGGATAGAATATGGAAATCAGCGAAGCGCGCCAAACAATGATGATATCATCAATCAAGCTGAAGGATCTAATAAAATAAAGCTTCAATGATATAACACGTATGCCTTACCTACGCTAGAAAAAACTATCATAAGCGTAGAGGATACAGGAACCAATCAGCTGACTATAGGTATGGCACAAGATATGGGAGATATCAAATTGATACTCTCAAGTACATGAGACAATTGTTTTGGTGTGAAAAGAAATGGAAGTAGTATTAGTAGTAATATTTGTACGAAGCCAGCAAAAGATTTTTACAATCCATACAAAAACCAGCAAACGTATACGCTTAGTCCTGTAAATACGACAGCGGGAAGTGTATCACTCCAGATACAGCTCTGTGCACCAATAGCGACTCAAGATATTTGTATCACTAAACTGCAGGTAATCCAAATTCTTCCAGGACCGGTAGATACGATACAACTTACGACTCCTGACATCGTAATGGAATGATCAGATATACCTATTATCACCACCGCCAAGGATGCATATGGAAACGATATAGGACAAACAGTGGAATCGTATACTATTAGTGTATTGAGCGGTAACGGAAAAATCAGTAATGGTGCAGCAAGCAACAATAGCATACAGTTTGATAATTTCCACAAAGCAGGATTTATCTATGAAGCACCTACAGGACTTACAGGAAATAAATCAGTCACCATTATGATTACACCAACACAAACAGATCAAAAGATGTTAGCGATCCAGCCTACCAAAAATATAACAGCTCAGAAAAAAATCATTGCAGCCAAAGGTATCGTCAAGATAACCCAAAGTGCTACAACACTGTATGAAACTAAAACAGAGAATGGACAAGAACTACAAAATAACAATATAACGAAGGATATAACATTCAACCTTCCAAAAGATGAAGCTGACATCCAATACAAGGACAGTAATGAAATTCTGCAGATCAAGCCAGAAAATATTCCAAGCATCCACATCAGCGTCAAAGATCCGAACGGAAGCATACTGAATACGGTAGCGAATGTAGTCACCGCTAAATGAATGTTAACACCATGAATAGTAGTGGAAAACAAAATCATAAAAGGGAATACGACCAACACGCAAACCGCATTCCGCAAATCGAATGATTTTGTTATTGAAAACGGTGCATTGGATATCGCTTTATATCCAAGCTTCAAAGCAGGCGACGACACGCTCACGATAAATATCCCATGACTTAATCCTATAATAATCCCGATAACCGTAAACGCGGGAGAAGCGAAAAAAGTATTGCTTACGTTAGAGAAAAGCAGAATGGATCTCACGGACAATATAAGTAGTACAGGAAAAATTTATGTAGTGGATACACGAAACAATAAAGTCACTACAGGAACTCTTATCAAACTCTGAGTGATTGGCGCAGCTGATACCAATACGTCAGAATTCACGTATAGTGGCGGAGAATATACTTATACAATCACAGCAAAGAAACCTGGCGGCGAAGGATATATATTTGCATATATCAAGGACAGATCGCTTTCTGATCAAGTGCCTGGATACGAAAGATTCATCATCCAGGAAAGCATCTTGCCAAAAGAGAAGTTGAATATCATGTATCTCAATCTATTCTGAACCGACCGAGGAAACCAGCGATGATATTTTTCAGAAAACGATAAAGTGGTGAATACAATCACCGATCAGTCGAATAAATTACTTGCAACGACAACTGAATTGGTCGATCCGGCTAAAATCAAACAGATAGAATATATCATCAGTCCAAACGGTCAGATTCAAAGTATAAACGGAAAAACATCTACACTTACCATAGATAACAAAGAATTTGTTGTGACGATGCCGGAAATAGCAAATGTCTCTCTGGGTACAACCAGCAATTTCGATATCCAGAAATTAACTGATAGCGGAACAGCAAATACGTTTAAAAAAGATGCTAATACGCTCCTCTACATTCCGGAACCTACTGATAGCGTCATCACGGGCAATGAAGCGACCAAGTCCAACATAAAAATTAATGGAATCGATGTGTTTGATCTCACGCAATGAACGATGAATCCTGCACTTACGATCACGGCAGATAACGAAATGTTAGCAGATATGAGTACATATACGATAGCGCTTAATGGAAAAAATATAGGAAAGCTTATGATCTGGAGCAATGATAGTGTCACGGCAAATACGGCCAATATCGATCTTCAGAATCCGCTCACCTATGGTAAAACGAATATTTTCACTGAAGGATCCACCAACACCCAAGGAATAGGAATCTATGTTACGACAAGCGCGTTCACCGAGGAAGGATATGCATCCATAGAGAATAGTTCTGATTCGACATTGGGTATCTGATTCACTAATGATTTCAAAAATATTTCCAATTTTGCAAACGGGGAAATAGTCGGAAAAGCAACCTTACCATTCGGATCGCAATTTCTGATAAATTTCTGAGATCCATTGCTTGAAAGAAGAGATAAAAATCCGGAAATACCTACTACTGATTTTGATGCATCGATCGGACAGACCATCTATGCCGATCCCAACAAAACCATATTCAAGGTTCTTCCTATGGATTTCAATAATGACGGTCTCAAAGATCTGCTGGTAGTCTATACTGATGGAACAGTCAAATTATTGAAGAATTACGGAGGAACGGAAAGCTACAAGAATATGCAGGAGCTTATGATCATCGCAGAACCGATCAAAGAGATAAAAATAGGTGATGTGGATGGAAACGGATACGAAGATATTCTTATCATAACTAATAATAATAAAGGAATAGTCTATCTGAACGATAAATGAGTATTTGCGGTGGATGGAAAAAACATCTGTCTCAACACCAACGCCGAATCCGGTATGATAAATCCGAATCCTGAAGATTTCTCTGCTATCAACCAGCTCTTTGTAAAAGATATGGATCAGGATGGTAAATTAGATATTGTGACCAACGATGGTTTTGATGATATCAAAATATTTTATGGAGGAGGAAACAGTAATGGAGCAAATTATATTTCTTCTATCACCTGAGCATGTGACAGCCAACGATATGAAAGACAGAAGGATAATTATAAAACTATAAAGCGTTTCTGAACCAGAGTGAATAACAGCCGAAAAGTCCAAGATGAATCACTTATCCACCGAAAATGAGAAGAGGTGCCGGTCGAAGGAGTTACAGAAGAAGTACCTGCAGAAGAAATAAATACAGACAATTATACTAAAGATCAAGTCATGAGTCAGGTAAAAGATTTTAATCAGAATTTGAATGGTTATATAGCTGAATGAGCAAAACAGCTTTCTTATATTCAGAATCCGCTCACCACATCACCGGCATATGAAACAACTGCAGCAGAAAACATTTACTATCTGCCTATTAGCCAAAGCAATGATGCTGTCAGCGTATATAAAGAATACGATGATATGAACGGAAAAACATTAAGGAACAATGACAAGGTGGTAATACAAACGACAATCGTTTCCAAAAAGAACAATAACAAACTGACGTATATTGATCTTCTCAAGTGACCACGGACAATAGCAAAAGATAGCGAGAATAAAATTACCTCACTAATCTTTACGAGCTGAAATACATGATCAATCACTATCGATCGAAACGGTCCGGAATGATATCAGTTTGTAATGGACAATATCCTGCTCAACTCTGGCCAGAAACTCAGTTTTTCTTATGTGGTAACCTACCAGCAGAAAGCGACCGTAAATATCGATGTTGGAGACCAAGACTTAGCGAAAGCGAATAAAGTAAAAGATACATATGAGGATATCGTCATTAATAGCAGCACGGATCCATGCCAAAAAGGCAGACGGATATTATTCAACGATAAAACAGGAAACAAAAGGACATACGAAGAAGTCTTTGACGATCTGCAACAAACCATCGATGACTATAATAGTTGAGCGCAAAGCTCACAGACAGTTGCAACAAATGCGGTATTAGATCAGTTAGCGAGCATTTCTTCACTGGATGATGTATCAAACGTTCAAGGTATGTCAGAAAGTTTGGAAACGCGAAAGCCGATCAATATGTTGACGACCGTAGATTTGCTGACAGGATTATTCAATCTATGAGCAAATCAAGGATGATGAATAAACATCAATAGTAATTTTATCGACTCGGCAACCAGTAAGGTTTCCAAAAAATTAGATACCGCATTGCAATGACTTTGCCAAGGATTCAAATTAGGAAAAGGCGGTTGTCAGTGATTACCGGTACCGTTCAATCAAGCGTTTCTGGCTCCTGGTGAATATCAGGTTTTCTGATGCGTTCCTAAATTGCCTAATCCGCTGTATATACCGTTCAAGTTACTCAACCAAACGCTTGGTAAGTGATTACCGATCATATCGTTCCCAGCAAGCACCATACCATTTGTATGGCCGCCTATTCCTGCAGGAGCTGGTGGTATCTTTGGAGGAACAACATCTCAGTTTAGATTATATATCGCGCCTACATTGACGATGGGCTTAGGTATAGCGATGTGTTTCTGACCATATTCACTAGGAAAAGCAATTCCAAAGCCATTTAGCGATTTGGGAGGAAACTGTATCGTCTTCGCATTCTGACCGATAACCAAATGTTCAAAAGACACGACAGATCCGACATATACGGGACCACGCACAGATAGTTATGATGCAAGCATGAAAGCGGCAGCTCAACAATGAGTATGTAACAATCCGCCAGCGACACATAGCAACACGGTAGTGTTTGCAGACGATGTAGAGACAACAGCTACAACAGTAAGTTCTCCATTCCAAATGGTTGTCGCATGATCAAATGAAAATAATCCGCCGTATTCCGCAGCTATACCGCAAGGAAATTTCTGAGGACTTGTTGCTATAGATCAAGAACCGATTACAACAACAAGCACTGAATGAGATACCAATCTGTACGAATGATATGATCTCAAAAAATGAGAAAAGATTGATCTGAAAATCGTAGGAGGAAAAACCAAGGGATTGGTGCAATGCGTGGTAAATTCATGGATGACGAGACAGATCCAATACATCCAAAATAATCTGACCAAAATGACTATCCAGCTCGATCTTCCTGACCTGACATCACTCACGCAAGGATTTGATAAAATCGGTAACTTGTCGGAAACCTATAACAACATCACCACACAAGAAAAACAAGGATGATATATTCAAACAGGAAGCAAACGAACGGACAAACTTTCCAAACAAGAAATAAATAATATTTCACAGAAAGCAGGGCAAAATCCGTTTGAAGCGGTACAGCAGATATTCAACGAAGTTCCGCTGGTGAATATAGATTCACAAGATATCAATATAAAAATACCAGCGCTCACGAGCGATGACATCAAAAAATATCAGAATTACCTGACACTGCGATTAACGCAAGCTGGAGCAACATTACAAGATCGATGAGATTTGATACAATCAATAAAGAAAATGTGTGCTGTTACAGAAATAGCGGGTAATTTGAATAAATCCCAAGAAATAGCGCAAAATATAAAAAAATTAGAATCATTGCAAAGCCAAACCGATAAGGATAAAAAGGATCTCGAATCACTCAAGAGTTTACAAAAGCAAGTAGAAGCGTGTCTCAAAATTACAAGTCAGGAATCTAAATTTATTACTTTCCAAGAAAATACGGCAGGGCTTATCAGCTCAGTCAAAGAGAATATCAATGCTCTAGAAAGATATAAGGAGTTCCCTACACAGCTCTATGAACGGACACATCTTAGCGACAGATATCTGACTGAACTTTCATCGCTGGTTTCAGAATTTACAAACTCAACTACGTATCGGCTCAATACCAACGCCAATAGATTCTCTTCATATGTGGATGCGATTGTCTTATTAGTAGGAACAATACAGACATGGCAAGCTATCATAGACTTCTCGGTCAACCGGTCGGAAAAATGTTCTAAATGCAGCAATGACAATTATGGATCATTCTCATGTAGTCTTTCTTTCCTTTGTCCGAAATTACCGATATTTCCGATTCCGGCATTCAAGATACCGAACATTTATATGGATATGTCGCATATAGATCTTGGTATGAATATCATTTTGCCAAAAATAAATTTCGTACCGATCAAAATACCGTTACCGCAATTGCCGAATCTTCCTGAACCGCCGAGCGTAGAAGTGAATCGGGATATTTTGTATGGATTGAATCTTAATTTCTTTGAAAATATGTCATTACCGACAATCCCAGTAATACCTGAACCGCCGACATTACCGGAACCGCCATCGTTCATTCCAAGCATCAAGATAGATTTACCGGTATTGCCGCCAGCGCCGAAAATCCCGAAAATATTACCGGAAATAAATGCTGTCCTCAAGGTAGCGGATTTTATCGGAAAGATATTCTGTATCGTCAAATGAGGAATCGGTCTCGTAGGAGAAAAAGGAGTCAAAGCAAAAGTCGAACAGATAACACAGAGGACATGGAATGTTCCGGTATTTGATTATTTCAATCTGACCACAAAATATCAAGATCCTCCGCTCCAATGATTTGACTACAAGATGGACGCATATGCTACCCTCAAATTCAATTTTGACGGAGTCTATGATGTGTTCAATAATATCGCAAATGTAACCAACAATATCATGTCTGAGGCTGTAGAAGCGCCTGTACAAAAAGCGGTAGAAAAAACTACTAACACATTAAAAAATCCGGAGACATTACTTACGGGAGTTTTTTCAGGGATAAATCCAATTATACCTGCTATAGTAACGGGTATTTTAAACACTAACGAACAGATTAATCAGGGTATAAATTTCAATGGATATCATAGTACGCAGGAAGAATCAGGAATGATGGACTATGCTACTGCGTATGCTCAACTCAAAGCATGATTATTGAATTTTGAAAACAGCACCACAACAGACAATGCTATGAACAATAAGGTGAAAACGATTTTGGCGACCATAGAAAATAAATCCACCGTCTTGCCGGCAACGAAACAGATACAGCAAGTGGAAAATGCGGCACAAGGAATCATAGATGAAAAGATCAAGGAGAATCAAACCATGCAAAAAGAAATCAGTGAATATGATAGTTTCATCAAAAAATTGGAAAATAATCAGATTGCATTGGTGGCTGATAAGAAGGTGTCCGCAAGCCTTACCACGCCGTTATTGACGATTGACGCACCTAGCAAGAACATATTGCAATCACAGGAGGATCCTACAAAAACGTATCTTACACTCAATCAAAGTATGGTGAACGGATATCTCAAAGCCATCAATACCGACGGTGCGGAAAAGTTGAATATGTCGCAAACAACGTATAATAAGTCAAAAAAATATTTGGAGACAACGAAAGAAAAAATCGATACTGCGCTATTGGCATACAATGACGGACCGATATTGGCACAATCAACATGTACCGGTTGTTCAAGCACGCAATGAGAGAATAATTATAGCCCGGATATTTCAGCGTATGTAAATTGAGTATTTGTAGATTCATATAGCGGTACGGAAAAAAGTGCAATCAATACGGTAGCTTCGACAACACAGGTAGCGAACGTGCAAAAAACATATACGACAGATACGGATCTCAACAATGACAGAAAAAACGATATCCTGCAATGGGACACTAAGGCTATTTATATCAAATATGCACAGCAAGACAGCGAACACCTCTCAAAATGAGGCTATACGATAACCAGCCATTACACTACATTCTATAGTTATGCTAGCGAGCATCCGTGAAATCGATTGAATGCATGAAGTCGATATATCAAATCAACTGATCAGCTCATCAACAATAGTGACGAATACGGATATATGAAAATCAACAACATCACGATCAAAGTGCGGGACAAAAACAAAGAAGCAAAAAACTTCAAAACTGACGGACAATCATTTGACACGCTTCAGCTCTCATGGAAAAACAGCAAGAATCTTGGAGAACCTATCGATGGATATGTCATTAAAGTGAGCAACAAGATAGATGACAAAGACACGCCAAGCAGTTCTCGATTAGAAAATATCTTATGAATGGGAGAGAGGCCGAAGTACATTGTAGTGTTGCCGAAAGACACGGACTATACGAAATGACTGCTTACTATAGATGATAATCTGATAAAAAAGCGTATCTCTGATCAGCTGTGAAATAGCATCTTGGCAGTGGAATATTTCAACCCGGATCAAGACAAGATAAGTGTCACGCTCAAAGACCTTCCAAGAAAACGGCTTTATACGAATCTCGCAACACTGACAATCACTCAAGGCGATTTGAGTAATAGTCAGCAAAAAACGCTTACGCTCTACAAAAAAACTTCACCACGATCAAACCAGACGGTTGCAGGAATGCAGAATCTCGGTGATATAACAGCACCGGTCGGCGAGATAACACTCTGGAGAAATACCACAGCTGAAACGGTAAGTACAGGAAACACGCATGACGGATATATCAATACGCTCTATACGCTTAAATCATTATGGACGGACAACGTGATAGTTGCCAAAATGATTGTACAAAAAAACGGACAGACGATTTTTGAAAAAGATAATAATTCTCAGACAGGAACAATCGATGTCAGCTGACTCTTCTTTACCTGAACTACTCAAGAAAGTTTTGACTTCATTGCTATCGATCAAAATAACAATATCGCCAAGGAACACGTAACATTGAACATCAAAATACCGGATATCGAAGTGATTGATCTCAAACAGAGCGGAGAGAAAACTGCGGATATCATAGCGAAAATCAGTAATGATATCGATGAAGGAACAGTGATATTCCAAAGACTGAGAAATGGTGTACGAAATACTATCAGCGGATCAAACCAAAATGGGTATGGCGGATTCTCGCTTTCACCGAAACAAACGATCATCACGGGAGGAATCTTCACAATAGGAAACGATATCGGAATGTACGACAATCAAGGAAATGAAATAGCTACGATAGACGCAAAAACCGGGGAAATAAAAATCAACCAAGGATTTGAGAACAAAGTAAAAATACGTCTTAGCGTGGCAACACATATCCCAGTAGTTGAACTGATAGACACCGTAAAAAATATAACCTTATTCCAAATAGTATTACCTATAGAATCTATCACCGATATCCAGATGAATGAAGGCAAACCGGATTACGAACAGATTCTGCTCCAAGACGAACATTTCGGAGATTTCAACAACGGATATTGCATCAAAAACATCAAAGACGAATGCATCCTCTACACCAACAATGCATGAGCGATCTATATTCCTGGCATCTATGCAAGTTCATTGGTATGAGAATATACGTTTGATAAAACTGATAATAACACTAAATTTATCATCAAGGATCAGTCAGGAAAATCTATTGTAACACTCACGCTCAAAATCAAAGAAACAAAATAACATAGTTTTAATCGTTTAGAAATTAGAAATTGAAAATTAGAAATTCAATAGTCCTCACAGTCATCGTATTCCTTATAGCTATCACCGGTAGCGTTTTTGCTATTAATAATGATTGTAATATAAAAACAACGATAAATAACTATCAAACCTTTAAGTATAAAAACGTGGTACCTGAAGCGGCGTTCAAACAAGCTATCACCAATCTCAAAGCATATTGTTGTACCAAAGTGGATCCAGGTGCGTGTACGCCGGAAGAGAAAAAAAGCATACCAGAAAATTATCCGAAAAGCGCTTTTTTCTTTGATCAACTCCTGGACGTTACCATGAGAAGATTGGATGGCGTAAAAAGTTTGGCCTATAATTTAGAACCGGACCAAGCAGGGAAAGAACGAAGAGATTATATAACTCAAGTTGCTAATGATCCAAATCCGGTACAAGCAAGTACCATAGAATCCAAATATAATGAGTATCGGACATGACACCAAAAAAACACTAAAAACATAGATAAGGTGATAGAGTTATTTAGTTGAGGAAACCTACCTGCGACATTTTCACTAAGAGACAGGTACAATACCGTATGTATGATTATGAGAAAGGTTTATGAAAGCATCCAAAGTTCTGGAGCAGTAACGAGTCTCTGATGAGAATACGAAATCGGCAGCTTCTTTAAACAATGCAAAAATCTGATAACAGAGAGAATAAACAGAGAAACTGAATATGTTAAGCTGCTTATGATCAAAAAATCAACACAGACTCTGGACGAAAGCACGAAAGCGTATACGCAAAAATATTTTGTAGAGGAGAAGCTTATGGCATTGCGAAATCTTGTTTCCAAAGTCAAAGACATGTTTCAAACGGTAGTTCAGCAAGCTGCAGCATCCAAATCATGCAGTAAATAATAATGTATTATTTTACTTTCTACGCATAATCACCAATGAAAAAATTTCTGTTAATACTCATCATGTATGGACTTCTGATAGGACCTATAAGTTCATTTGCACAAACCCCTAATGATTATGAGATTATTCCGAAAGCAACTAACAATGTTTCCACTGCTGTAGAAGAAGTTGGGAAATCAGGAGGAAATGTACGAGAAAATTATAACGAACAAGCGGCAAATATGAGCGGAAATGTGTGAAATCAGATAGCATCAGGTATTATGACACGAGACACGCTTTTGGATTATGTAGTATATCTCGTAAGATTTCTATCTCAGATAGGGATAGTCATAGGAGTTGTGATGATCATTTATGCAGGATATCTTTATGCAAGCAGTGTCTTCAATCCATCAGGCATGTCAAAAGGAAAATCAGCGATCACCAATGCAATCATAGGAGTGTTGGTGGTAGCGTTTTCGTATGCCATTATGAAATTATTGACCAGTGCTTTCTTATCGTAAATTTATGGAAAATCTTGTATCTAATTATTATTTAGAAGCATCTATTTTGCTTTTGAGATCAATGCTCATTTGGGTCATATCATAAAGAGTTAGACTCATATCATGCCAAAACGTTTGATTAGCATCTAAGAAAGAAATCATATTTTGTACCAACGAAACAGAATTTTTGCTAACATATGTTTTTCTGAAATCAGTAAGTATAGGAGAAGCTATTTGCGCAGCCTTAGCAGCTTGAGATGCGACAGTGAAGTTAGCAACAGTTTGCTGGATATCACCAAGCGAAGAAGCCTCTTCCATGGTAGCATCGTTCCTTATAGGATTAGAGATAACTATATATTTATTATAATCATCTGCTGAAGGAGAACCGACATTCATATCCATGATTCACAAACTTAAATCCCTCATATCTTGTTCTTGTTCTTTTGTTTTGGCAGAAGTGCTCTTTTCTGCAAAAAGCGGTTTAAAGTTTATTTGGAGTTTGAAAGAAAAAAGATCAGAAAAATTGATTTTGATATTTGAATCAAGGAACTCTTTCTTTTTTGTAAATTCTACCATCTGACCGCTATCTCTGAGTCATTGCAACACATCGGATATCTCTTGGAAGATCGCCTGGATACTGAAGACCTTTTTTCATGGTGTCACAGCGGTTTTTTCTACAGGGACCTTACAGAACTTGATACGGAACATATCCTCTATTTTTTCTCGTCATAATCAATTTGGACCTGCAATCATAAAACACGTACAGTCAGAATCACAAAGCGCTTCGTCAGTATATACGTTTTTTACACAAGCTGCTTTTTGAGCGACAGCAGAAATATTACATGCAGCTTTTTTTGCTGGAGTAATAAGACCAATATTAGCTAAACATGATGTCTTTGTAGCGACGGCACCAACTTTACATGCAGCTGTTTGTTCT
>CAIVEC010000022.1 GCA_903904875.1 uncultured bacterium
CCTCCTGGATGTTTAAGCAAAGACACCTCCTTTTCCACTTAGCTATACTTTTGGGACCTTAGTTAGAAATCTGGGCTGTTACCCTTTTGACCACGAAGCTTAGCCCCCGCAGTCTCACTTTGCAATATTCCTCATAGCATTCGAAGTTTAACATGGTTTGGTAATGCCTTTCGACACCCCTAGCCGTATAAGAGCTCTACCTCTATGAGATCTTGATTGCAAGCTGTACCTAAATACATTTCGGAGAGAACCAGCTATCACGTAACTCGATAAGCTTTTCACTCCTACACACAAGTCATCGGAAGGTTTTGCAGCACCAACCCGTTCGGTCCTCCAGTATGGTTTCCCATACTTTCAACCTGCCCATGTGTAGCTCGTCACGCTTCGGGTGTAATGATAGCAACTAATCGCCCTATTCAGACTCGGTTTCCCTACGGCTCCGGCTATTACTGCCTTAGCCTTGCTACTACCATTAACTCGCTGACCCATTCGTCAATAGGTACGCGGTCATCCAGCAAGCTGGACTCCCACTCCCTTGTATGCTAAAAATTTCAGGATCTATTTCACTCCCCTTCCTGGGGTTCTTTTCACCGTTCCCTCACGGTACTATGCGCTATCGGTGTAAAAAGGTATTTAGCCTTACCCAGTGGTCTGGGCGGATTCATGCCGAATTTCTCGTGTTCGACATTACTCAGGAACTGCTAAGGATATGTTTTGCTTTCGAATACGGGACTATAACCCTCTATGGTGTTCCTTTCCAGAAACTTCTCCTAACAAAACAGTATTTCCTCGGATTCTTGCTAGAGAATCCAAAGCAGCCCTACAACACCTCTTATAGCAACGCCTAGCAGCTTACACTATAAAGGTTTAGGCTCTTCCCGGTTCGCTCGTCACTACTAAGGGAATCTCATTACGATTTCTTTTCCTCGTGCTACTGAGATATTTCACTTCACACGGTTGTGGTCATTTACGACATCCTGATATACAGGATAGGTTGCCCCATTAGGATATCTCCGGTTACAAGCGGTTACTGGCACCTTACCGAAGCTTTTCGCAGCCAATCACGTCCTTCATCCACCTTTTTACCCAAGGCATTCATTTTTAGCATTTAAAAAGATTTATTGTTTTTTTAATACAACGTAATATATCATACTATTGTTAAATACCTACATCATAAACACTGCTTTTTTTTGTGTAAAAAAAAGTTGTGCAGGGTTCTTTATAGTAAATTCACCAGTCATTGCAAGACTTTTTTGGGTTTTTTTACTGGATTTTTAGGGTAGTTATGAAGCTTCCAAACTCACCAAAATGTACCACTTGCAAAAAGATTTTTGAAAAAGAGTCAATCCGTATTTTTTGCTGAGCGCAGGGAATTTCAAAATACTTGAGACACAATAAAAACTTGAAGTAGTGAAAGTTTTTATGATGTCGAAATTATGGTTTGCCAATTGAATATTTATTCATTTTGGCAACCATATATTCTTCAATCAAAAATATTAAAACATATTTTTGAAGGAGAATATATACCGACGATTTTTGACGCATAAAGTACAAGTATCAGCGAAGTAATTTATGAGGTCGAAATCAATCGGTATGAAATATATTTCTGATCAGAATTAGACGATAAGTTTTTCATAATTGAGACGCCTTGAAAATCTGATTATTTTTTGAGGATTTTCGAACGTCGAAATTATACTTTCTACAACAATAATTACTCGTTATACTTCGTAATTATTTGAGTAGAAAGTATATCACGTGCGGAAAAAAATTCACATATAGACATCGGTTTTTCCATGTATTAAAAAAAAGCTGGAGTAAAAAACTCCAGCTCTAGATTATTTAAAAATAAATTGTTTTATCGCCTATCAAAATCCGACAGGCACCGGTATATACATTGAAATAGATAAGAATCCGTTGACCGGCTTTATCGTACACGGCGATGAATGCATCGCCTTGAATAATTTTGTATCGATTTGCTTGGTCGGTCTGTTGATAGACAGCTTGTTGCTGTCTGATAGCGGATTCTTTGAGGGTGGTGTACTTTTTATCAATCAAATATTTATATAATATTCCCTTTTGCGTTTGGATTTCTTCCACTAAGATTTTTGTGGTATCGAAAGCGGGATAATTAAATTTAAATTCATTGATTGATTGAAGATAATAGTACGCTCCTATCTGAACTTCTGCGTAATAGACATCGAACTTATGATTTTTCAAAGCAGAGTCGATGGCAATCAACTTCACATTACGTAAGGAGTCATATTTATCTTTATTTCCGAGAAAAACAATCGGTACAATTACACTATCTTTGGGAAGAATATGTGGCTTAATATGCGCCAATTTCGTAGTATCCCTCGGATGTAATTTTGGAACTATATGTCCCCAGTAGATATCATCGCCGCCGGCACCGCCAGGACGAGAAGAAGAGAGGAAAAACATCGAATCACAGTTCATGAACCAGCGATCATCGACAGCAGAATTGATAGGTAATGCCTGTGGTTTTAACCATTGTCCATCCTTGTCTAGTGTACTGGAGAAGATATCATATCCTCCCTTTCCACCTGAACCATTGGAACTGAAATACAAAGTTTTTTTATCTGATCCAAAACACACATCAACCTCATCACCGGATGTATTGATCATATCAAGCGGAACAAAAATTATATACTGACCGGCATCATTTTTACGCGACCAATACAAATCATGTTCGCCACGTCCGCCAGGGCGTTCACTCGATATCACCATAATTCCATTCGCTTCGGCAACACTTTGTTCATGCGAATCTGAATTTACAGGAGGCTTCATCTGTCTAGGTGTAGACCAATGTTTCTTTCCACGTGTTGAACAATAAAGATCTCCATTGCCAAACGTTTTGTAGGTAAACAACTTCGGGCCTTCAGAAGAAAAACCTGCTAAAGCGGTATAGTCATCACTATTGAAAAAATAAAATTTCTTTGGTGGCGACCACACGCTATCAATAAAATGAGTAGTATAAATATTCTCATTAAATTGAAGATCCGCTTCATCGGTGTTCCGGTTTTTCCTAGAGGATGAAAAGTAGAGCATTCCATCGATGTAGATGGGTGAGTAATCATCTTTGGCACTATTAACATTGAGGGATTGAATAACTAAACTATCATTCTCTCCCAAAGTCTGCCAAGATGTGCTAGGTTTCTTTTGCCCGAAAAGGGTGGTAGTGGTCATCATACAGACAACCACCACCAAGAGAGAAATCAGTTTTTTCATTTACTAGATCTCCCTTCGTTGAATATTTTTCTTATAAATACAGAGTTATTAACGGCTTTGTAGGTGTAGGCAGTTGCGTCAACCCATGATCCATAGGTACACAAATACCCGAAGGACCAGGACTGAGCAGTTACGCCCACATCAAATTTCAAAGCGCCAATACTGCGGTAGCCGACACCAAACCAGAACATTTTATTATACTTGAGATCAACACCTGCCTCCCATGCGTAGGCTTTTTCGCTCGCGAAAACTCCAGCGCCTGAAGGCTCTAAACCAAATTTTTCTCCCAAGTTGAAGGTATACGCTCCTACGAAATAATAGGTGCGCTGTCGGGCATTGTTCCATGTAGGATTAAGAAACGCATTCTTGTTTTCCAATAATTGATAGGACGACAAGCCAATATAATATTTGTCCTCGCGCAGAAATGCGAGTCCGGCACTGGCATTGCCATTTGGTTGAAATTGAGAAACATTACTTAATCCAGGATCATTAGGATCAATCACAATCGCATCATTGCCAGAAAACTTATCCTGCATAAAATGGCCTGCCAGAAAAAAAGATAGTTTATCACCTTTTTCTTTGGAAAGAAATACCCGATAGATAAATGCTAATTGGGCATCTAAATGCATGGATAAACCAGCTTGTTCGCGATCTAATTTAAATCCGATACCGACACCATCTGAAATGAAACCACTAGCTAAAATGGTGCCTTGGTTAGGATGACGATTGAATCCGTCGAGACGAGTACCTGCCATGAAAGTAGCGGTGGGTACTGCGTTCATAGACATAAGTGCCATATTATGCACTTGTGGTGCCTTATGAAACCAAGGATTGATTCCCTGTCCCACTTGCATTTGTGCTACGCTGGTGCTGATCATCCCGATCAACAAAACAGCAATTATATTTTTTTTCATAGCTGATTAATATTTGATATCAATACTCGATTTGAAGATATACTCTTTGCCGTTTTCCGCTACACGAATATAATAATAATAAACGGTATTGGCAGCGGCTTTGTTATCAAGCGGATTCCAGGTGAAATTACAGTCCGAAGACTCAAAAACTTTTTCACCCCAATCCGTAAAGATCTTTACGAGAAATTCCTGAAACTCACATCCACCCTGTACAGCGAAGACATCATTATAGCCGTCTCCATTTGCTGTTACAAGATTTGGAATCAAAATACAATCATCCGGACCCTTACCCACATACAGTGAGTCCGTCGCCGAACAACCATACTGATTGATCAGAATTCCTACATAAAAACCCGAAGGAAGATTACCGATAGCTTGACCTGGTGAAACAGAATCGACCAGCACACCCAACGAATCATAGAGGTAAAAGGTATTGATGAACGGAGACCAGTAAATGTCTTCCGTATGCAACACAACTTGTCCGTCATCTGATTGCTGGCAAGAAGTGCTCGTTATCGTGGGAAAGAATTTTATCCACTCATACGGCTCTTCGACTTCATAGGTTTCATAAATAATACATCCAAGCGCATCGGTAATAGTTACATTATACATACCCGCGGGTATGTTAGTTATAGTTGAAGTTGTCATTCCGTTATTCCACAAAAAAGTATATGGACCCGTACCACCATGAACAGCGTCCAAGATGATTGAGCCTGTATTGTCGCCTTTGCAGATCACCGGAACAATATTAACCGTTCCTACAGTTATTGGTAATGGTTGTTGAAGTACTAAAGTAAACGTAGTATCACAACCGGTTGAAGATATTATTGTTACAGAATAATTACCAGCGGAAAGTCCTGAAATAAATGGGACAGGAACAGTGTCGGTAGAGATAGTGTCTCCGGTTGAGAATATTACGGTATAAGGAGCATTAGGTCCAGTAATAGTAATGTACCAGGAACCAGTGCTTCCATTATTACAATATATCACATTAACCGAATCTTTGATAATTGTCGGCGCAGGTTGTGTAAGTGTAAAACTCATCTGAGCAAAACACCCGACAGAATCCATAACCGTAATTTGATAAACCCCAGCAGGCACATTGATGATATCCTCAGTCACAGCAAAAACGTTTCCGTTGTGCAACCAAGTATATTGCAGTGGACCTTTTCCACCACCAGTAGTGATATAAATAGCACCATCGTTTCCGCCATTGCAGTGAATATTATTAAGCGAATCTAAGGTGATAGTGATTGCAGGTGGTTGAGTGATAGTTGCTGACGCGGTTATTGAACATCCTACAGAATCAGTTACGGTAAGCGTATATGTTCCGAAACCTACACCAGTCATATACGGTGTTGTTGCACCGTTCGACCATTGATAACTCAGAGGACCAGTCCCGCCAGAATAAAAAGCTTCGGCGTGTCCCGTAGTGGTAGCATTACAAAGAACATTTTCTGAAATCACATAACCTTGTAAGGGCATCAATGGTTCAATGCGAATAGTTCCTGTAACAGAGCATACACTATCATCACTGACGGTGTACGTATAATCACCCACCGCTAAACCAGTGATGGTGAAAGCAGTTGATGTGAATCCACCAGGACCCGTCCACGTGATGTGGTAGCCTGGCATAGGATTACCTCCGGAAGCGGAAATCGCGATGCTTCCATTGTGATCACCATAACAGATATTATTAGTAACAACTTCATTCACAACAAGCGGCGTAGCAGATTGATTGATAGTAAAAGTATAATATGCCGAACATCCTGTAGCATTGTCAGTAATAGTAATGGTATATGTTCCTGCGATAAAACTCGTCGTAGCACTGAATACGGAATCGTTAGATGTAAATGATCCTGTATTATACAGAGAACTCCAACTGTACGTAAAGTACACACCAGGAGCGGCATTTGTAGCTTGCACCGTTACGCTTCCTGTTGCTCCATTACACACGTAAGGAACAAGTGTTGCAGTAAACGGAATAGTAACCAAATTAGGAATCACCAGCGTGTCTATATATACACAGCCGTTTGCATCAGTAATGAGTAATGCATACGTTCCTCCACGGACATTCACTAAATTTTGAGTCGTGTACGTTGAATCAAAATTTATTTCGTGCCACAAGAAAGTGTAGGGGAAAACTCCACCACCAACGACAATCGAGATAGCGCCGTCATTATGGCCATCACACGAACTTGGTGTGATAGTTGGCACCATAGTGATCGCAAGTGGTTCGCTAACAGCAACTGAAGCAGTTATAGTGCAACCGTTTAGATCAGTTACTGTCACCGTATAGACTCCCATTGGAAGATCGGTAAGTGTTTGAAGAGTAGAACCGTTTGACCATGCATATGTATATATATTACCGACTCCACCACTAGCAGTTGCACTTACAGAACCATCGTTTCCACCATTACACGTAACGTTGTTTAATACCGTCGTATGCACATGGATAGGTGTTGATGGCCCGGTGATGATAACTGAAGCGGTAGTAGTGCATGCATTTCCATCAGTCACGGTTACAGTGTACGTCCCAGCAGGTAAATTAATGATTGTTGCGGTAACTCCACCGTTCGACCATGCATAGCTGTAAGGAGCGCTTCCACCACTTGCGTTAGCGGTTGCAGTACCATCACTAAAGCCGAAACAATTTATGTTGGTTGAAGTAATAGTTACCTGCAAAGGGAGCAAGGGTTGAGTGATAATAACTGAAGTGCTAGTAGTACAACCGTTTGCATCAGTAACCGTCAGTGTATATGTACCAGCAGGCAAATTAGAAATGGTAGGCGTGATTTCGCCAGTTGGTGCCCACAAATAATTCAAACTTGGAACCCCACCACTACCTGTAGCAGTTATCGTTCCATTATTTCCACCGAAACAACTTACATTAGTGGAAACCGTAGATACAGAAACAGCAAATGCTGGTTCTACAATTACAATAGTTTGGATCTGAATACATCCGTTTGCATCTGTCACCGTAACTTGGTAATTACCAGCAGGTACGTTTGTAATAGCTGAAGTGGTAGCGCCAGTATTCCATTGATACGTATGAGCACCGGTTCCTCCAAAAGAGATAACTGAAGCTGCTCCGGTACTTGCACCGGTGCAAAGCACATCAGTTCTGCTTGCAATAACGGTGATAGGAAGTGGCGGTTCTGTAATAGTAACATTGTCAGTAGCAGTACACCCATTTCCATCAGTCACCGTGACCGTGTAATTTCCCGCAGTTAAGTTAATGGTATTAGAAGTACCACTTCCATTCGACCAAGTATAGGTCAGAACACCAGTTCCGCCGACTCCTGAAGCGACCGCAGTTCCATTGTTTCCACCATTACAACTTACGTTCGTGGAAACTATAGATACCGTCAAGGGCGGTGGATCAGGAAGATTCTGTGAATACACGACAGAAATCGACATTGCGTCAGTCACCGAAACAGAGTAAAGTCCGGCAGAGAGATTAGTGATGGTATTCGTCACTGCTCCTGTCGACCACAAGTAAGTATAAGGTCCGACTCCAAAACCTGGAACGACCGTCAATTGACCGGTAGCATCGCCATTACAGAGAATGGGATTGTCAACGGTAATCTGTGCTTTAGTCACCCAAGAACAGGCGAGAAAAAACACGAACAATAATACAATTTTTTTCGTTTTCATTTTAGTAGTTTTTATTTTTTTAGTTAGTTTTTAATTTATATATATATATGTTAATGATCACATCATAGTTTCTCGTGAAAAGAAACCATAAAACCCATATAATCATTTGCAATAATATTGCAAGACTTTTACATACTTTTTATGCTTTGTCAATAAATGAAAAGGTGGAAAAGAAATATTGGGAAAATAGGTTTTTTTTGACAAATAAGAGTTTTTAGAGTATAATTGAGATGCAATAAAAACTTGAATCTCTTTGAAAGTTTTTATACAGCGAAATTATACCTTTAGGTATACTTAGTGTAAGCTTTTATGCTTAAGCAAGGATATGCACAAAAAGCTCATCATCACAATAAGCGTCATCTTAGGAGCACTCTATGCACTGGGAAATGTTTTTTCTATCAATTTATTTTTTCCCAACCTCAACAACCAGTCATTGCAAGATAAATTTTCTCTTGTTCATTTTATGGCACCAGGAAATAATTTCGGATGAAGCATATTCCGGTTAGCTACGAAATCGGTATGACCAAGAGTAATTAATACTCCTTCCGGTGATACGAAAACATGCACCAAATTAGTCAGAGGATTATATTTCAATTCACAGAGAGGAAAAAGGCTACGACCGTTGGATAGCGATACGCTTACATTATTACAGCAACAGAATAGTTGATATAATAACCTTCAGATGACATGAGGACTGTATACGACATGCGGTTCTGGATACGGCATTTTCGGATATATAGAATACACGCGATGAGGAGTAGTTTCAAAGATAGCAGCAGGAACAAAATTAGATTACAACAATAATAGAATAATTGATTCTATGGCGAATAGTTTCCAATATTTTGACAATAAAGTTCCGTTGGGATACATCTACGATAGTAATGGAGGGATAGGATATGTCGGAGGATATCTGACCGGTCATGATGCCCTGATAAGTTTTTTGAATAGTTGAGGATCGATAAATAGCGGATTCATGTATTCCTGAGACACTATCATTTCTCACGATCCCGGCCGGACGACAACGATAGAGAGTTGAAATAACGCAATGCAGACGATGCGGAATCTTATCATCCAATGAAGCGTAGGATTGTCCAAATCCATCGATGAAAAAGAAAGGATTTCGCTTCTCGGTAATTTCCAAAACAAAACAGTCATCTACAATGGAAGCGATATCAATTCATCGACAGTGATAAATTTTGCAAAACAGAAAGCGCAAGAACTCTGTCAAGGCAAAGAAATTAATCTGCCGATATCAACCGATGAAACGATACTGTGTTACGAAAATACTGATTTAAATATCGATTTGACTCAACCGACAACATATGAGAATAAAACCATTATCGTAAAAAGCGGTAACGTTATTTTACAAGGTGGAATGCAAGAAATTTCTCCATCACTGGATCTCTTTATAGACAAAGGAATACTTTATTTACCGGATCCATTCACCACACGACAGACATTCAATGAACAATGATTTCCAGAGACAAGTGGAGTAATTGCATGACTCTATCTCAAAGGAAACTTCATCATCAACGGACTCATACTATGATGAACAACAGGATTCAACCATAAACTTCATCTCCAAGGAAAAATAACGACACTTAACACTCCACTCACTCCGAACCCAGGAAGAACATGACAGATTGAAAATATGTTTGGGTGATCTCTGTATGATAACTTCATCAATCTCCAAAATGTATTCGTACGAACATGCGGATTTGATGGAACAGGCAGCGATGGCTCACAATGTATGACAGGGAATATTATTTCCAGTACACCGCTCGTTATCTTGAACGGAAATTATCCTTCAAATATATTACAATAAAAAAAAGAAGAGCGATCGCTCTTCTTTTTTAAATTAAAAAATAATATTTTTATTGAGTGAAATAGGTCGTAAGATCAATGGTTTGATTGAGTTTATTGCCAGCAGGATCTTGAGCAGTGACGACAACAGGACCTAAAACATCTATCTGGAAATCTGCTGTAGCGATGCCATTTTTGAATTCATACAATTTTGTTCCATTTCTGGTGACCATTCCTGAAACCACAGCAGTGGCATCTTTCAAAGGAATGATAATCGTGTAGGTACCATCAGCATTTTTGTTGACATTGATGCCAGCAGTATTTATCATAGGTGCAGTAGTATCTATAGTAGGTGTAGTACCAAGCGTCAGCTTGACTTGTGCACTTGCTTTATTGGAGAATCAGGCAAAATCGAAAGCGATAAGATCCAACGTATAGGTTCAGTTTTTGAATCCTGTTCAAGTAATAGTTACTTGTTTTGTATCAGTGATACTTTTGGTATTTCATTGTGGATATTCAAATGTTCCGACTTGCTGTTTGTCTAAGAGTACTAATACTCTCCTGATATTTTTTGGTCCATTAACAGTATAAGAAACGGTGAATTGAGAATTAATAGTAGCATTGGAACTTGGGGTGTTCATGGTTACTTGGATATTGGTATCAGGTTTCTCTTCATTACCTGGACACATCTGCGTAGGTGCCTGGACAAAAATATTATTAAAGGTATACGTGACTTTTCCACTGGAGGATGATGTTCCTGTAGCAGGTATACCACCAGACATAAACGCTGTAGATTCATTCCATCGCTGGGTGATTTCTGTGAGATCCATGCCATTTGGCATGAACGTAGTCGGAGTGATCAAGTATCAATTCTTGATATCGCCAGGCGCGGTAAACGGACTGACGGCACCATTACATCTGCCGTCGAATTGGATAGCGGTAGCTCATTCATCTTCAGAAAGTCCTGGAGAATCTTTGTATTTTACGGTGCTTACCACAAGATCAGCAGGGGTATTTGGCCCAGCAGCTTTTCCGGAAATCTTATTGATGGATACGCTTGTCAAATCCACTTCAGGAATAGTTTCATTAGTGATATAATTGTTTTTCATCAGCCAAGAGAATATTTTTTTTACAGGAGTAGCATGGATAGTTCCACCAAAAGCATTGGTATTCATAGGTGTTCCATCAGCATTTCCAGCTCGGAACATCATAACCTTGCTTGGAGTATAGGCTGCTAACCAACCATCTCTTGCACGGTTTCCTCTATCAGTTTTTGCATTAGATGTTCATGTCTTCAATGCATATTTAAGTCCAGATACATTAAATTTAGTTTCCCGACCTGGAATCCTATTTGCAGGATCAGCAAGGATTTTCCACATCAACGAAATAATTCCTGATGGAATAAGCTGTTTCTGGAGATTTTCTCAGGTCTTCTGGTAGAGGATGGATCCATCTCTTGATCTGATTTCCAAGATAGGATTGATGACGGCAGGGGTTGGAGTTGTCAAATATGAATATGCATTAGCGAATTCAAGCATAGTTATTTCAGCAGCTCATAAAGCCAATGGATATCAATATTCTACGTTATCTGAGATTCAGCTGAGTCCAAGGCTTTTAAGGAATGGTTTAGCGACCACCTCACCGCCAAGTGCAGTGAATATTTTTGCAGCGGGGATATTTCTACTATGTCCAAGCGCTTTTTTAAGTGGCAACATTCCTTCGAATTTGTCATCAGCATCATTTGGCTGATCAGCTCAGATTTTGAATGGAATATCGAAAATCGGAGTGTCTATGGTCAATGGAAGTTTTTCCAATGCAAGCGAATAGATCAATGGTTTGATGGAAGATCAGGTTTGTCTTGGTCTTCTCACCATATCATTTTGTCACCCAATAGTAGTATTGAAATAATCGATAGAACCTACATAGGCAAGCACGTCACCATTCTTGGTATCTAAATAAATCATAGAACTATTGTTCGCGCCATTATCCTGAAGCACCGCATTATTAGAAAGAATAGCGTCTTCAGCTACTTGTTGGATCTTCATATCAAGGGTTGTCTTGACGACAAATCATCCCTTAGTCAACGTACCGGATCCATAGGTCTTTTCAAGTTCTTCGATAACCCATTGGACAAAGTGAGGAGCTTTGATATCGAAGACATTTTTGCGGAATACATAATTGATACCTTGGATGATAGCATCCTTGAGTTCTTGTTCAGTGATATACCCATCTTCATACATTCTATCCAAAGCTAAATCCTTTCTTCCGTTGGTATATTTTACATCAAGACTTGTTCCTGAAACATTTATACTGAATGATCAGATACCGCCGATAAATTTTACGACAGCATTATTGCTTTTCTTATTTGATAAGTTTGCAGCATTAAGAATCTGGGTAAATTTTTCCGTCACCGCTTTCTGAACATCGCCGGAAAAGAGCACAGGATTACCATAGTTGTCTTTAACGGTAAATTCACCTACGACTAAATCCCTATTTTTATAAGGATTGTAAAGTGAAGGTCCTTTAGGGATAGAGGCTAAAATAGAAGCTTCTAAGATATTCAAACCTGTTGCGGATTTATCGAAATAGGTCTTGGAAGCAGCTTCTACACCATACGCATTATTCCCGAATGAGATATAATTGAGATACAATTCAAGCGTTCTTTTTTTCATTTCCGTGCGGAGTTCTGCAGCAGAAAGATTGCCTTTTTCTTGACGGATCATTTTTTCCAGCACACCGCTGAGCTTGCTGGTAAGAAGGATTTCTTTGATTTTTCTTACGATGTTCCTGTCTTTGGTAAGCAAAAGATTTCTTACAAGCTGTTGAGGGATAGTAGATGCTCACTGGATTCTGGAACCAGGATTGAGCACAGCGCTGACAGCGGCTCTGACCATCGCCATAGGATCCAGTCCATTATGTTGCCGATAATTCTGATCTTCAAGTGCTACGATAGCATTAATCATATTCATTGAGATACCAGTATATCAGACATATTCCCTATTTTCTTCAAACAACTTATAAAGGACCTCTCCATTTCTATCTTCGATGAGCGTAGCTTCATTAAATACCATATCCTTGATTTTGCTGACATCAGGAAGACCAATCAATATATTCCTGGTGAATCGGAATCCGAATACGACAACAAAGAAAATGAATCATGCAATCAACCGAAAAGCTATTTTCTTCTTCTTATTTGGCTGATCATAATTATACGATGATGGTGAAGATGTATATGATCTTCAGCTGAAATTCGGAGAATAGAGTCTCTTCTGATTGAAATAACTCATAGATATATACAAAGAATATAAAATAAGATACAGAAAGTTCCACAAAGAACTTTCACATCGTTTCTATTCAAATAAAGGTTATTTGAAAAAAAGAAATCTACTGCATGTGACACAGTAGACCTCTTATAGAAATATATGATGTATTTTCAATGCGTAAACACAAAATAATTGAGGCATTTCTACCGACCAAAGACTATCAGTTAAAGTCTATTTCCCATAGATATAACAGCTAATCTTGCTATTATTCGTATCCTCTCGACGTTCTGTTACGATAAATTTTCCTAAAAAGTTCATATCTCTAATAATCATTTTTCAATCATCCGGATAATAATTAATAACCTTTCCTACATGTCCGGCAGAACTTGATTTCATTCTGGCATAGACAATCAATGCACCTACTGATGGTTTTTGTCATACTCTAAATCCAGCTTTTTTCGCATTAGCACACCAATTTTTAGCGTCACCTCCAAATGGTCTATCCTGGGTTGTTTCATTGATATACGGGAAGATATTCGGACTGATGATAGCGGCATACCATGTACAATATCACGCATAGAAACCATTGCTGATCTTCTTGGTGTATGTCCGTTTTGAGATAATGGTTCCCTTTACGTCGGTTCCATCTCCTTCATCATCTGCAGAAGCGATAATCGTTGATGTTTTCTTGGTAACCTTGGCGATGACCTTACCGGATTTATTGATGGTAGGCCTATAGGTAATAGTGGATTTTGGGATGATTTCTGGCTTTGGTTTTTCAAGCAATCAAAGTTCATAAGCCTTGTCTTTGGTGATATTGATGAAGATCTCCTGTCCGGGAGAGAATATCTCTGTTTCATCCTGAACATAGTTTAATGTCATCAGATCCTGAAGATTGAGATTGTATTTGTTGGCAAACACTACCACATTTGTTTTTCATTTGAGCGTATAGAGGATACCATCAACCTGATTGGAAACCTTCAATACTTGTCCTGGTTCCACGGCATCCTTTTTGAGATTGTTTTCTTTCTGTATACTAGAAACAGTCGTTCAGAAAACGCCTGCTATTTTGAGCAAAGTATCTCAGGTCTGGACAGTATACTCGATAATACCGTTGTTGTTAGTATCTACATCGATATTTATATTGTCCAGATTGATATCGTAAGAAACTCCATCATCACCTTGGATAAAACCTGAATTGATCGTCAATTGTTCTGGATTGTTTTCAAACAGGTCTGCGTTTGCAATCACAAAAATAAAGAACACGATAAAAAATAACGACAACACAAACTTGAAATAGTTCACGCGGTTAAATTTGATCATACAAGACAAGAGTGATAAATGGCGGAGAGAGTGGGATTTGAACCCACGGTTCGGTTGCCCGAACGGCTGCTTTCAAGGCAGCTGCATTCAACCACTCTGCCATCTCTCCACAGAGTCATATAATGGGTTTCTTACGTGGTTGAATACTTACAATAGAATATACTAGTGATTTGCTATCAATTTTCAAGAGAATGAACATACTGGACATTTTTCATATTTATTATATATTCGACCGCCAAAAAACATTGAATTCACATTATTATTAGTTATTAGTCTTTAGTCGATAGACTTTAGTTGTTAGTTGTTGATAATGAATTATGCCGTGAAAAAGATCCAGACCGGAATGAACAATCCTATCCTTAGGAGTATTTCCGAGGAAATCCAGGAAATAAGCCAGGAACTGGTGGAATTTTGCAATAAGCTTCTCATGCTCATGTACCAGAACAAAGGGGTAGGGTTAGCCGCTCCTCAGGTAGGCGAGAATATCAGAGTTATAGCTACCAGCCAACGAGATAAGAAAAAAACCAAAGATAAACTTCTCTGAACAACGGTCATGATCAACCCCAAGATTCTAGACAGATCCAAAGAAACGATCCTCTGGGAAGAAGCGTGTATCTCACTGCCGAATTGTACTGGTATGGTCAAAAGACATAGAGCTATTACGGTGGAATTTCTGGATCTCAAAGGCAAGAAGCAGAACAAGAAATATAAGGAATTCAATGCCGTCGTCATCCAGCACGAAATAGATCATCTGGACGGAATATTGTTTATGGATAAAGTCGTGAAGCCGAAACCAGGGAAAAAATAATCTTTATTCTATTGTAAAATAGTATGGCTAAAGAGTATTGTTTATTTTGTGATAGAGCAAATAATAAAGAACATACGATAATATATGAAAATGAATTATTCTATGCGAGATGGGATAATTTTCCCGTATCAAAAGGACATGCAGAAATTATTCCAAAAAAACATATTGAATCATTATTTGAATTGACCAATACTGAGATACTTCAGCTGTTTGATTTGCTTAACCAAGTAAAAGACGATATTCAAGAGAAATATAACCCTGACGCTTTCAATGTCGGAATAAATGAATGAGAAGAGGCATGAAGGACTATTCATCATCTCCATGTTCATATTATTCCAAGGTATAAAGGTGATGTAGAAAATCCGAGAGGCGGAGTAAGAAACATCATTCCAAAAAAAGGCGACTATTAACAAACATTATTAATCATATAATATAAGTGGCTTATAAAGCAGAAAAAATGTATTGCTTTTTATAGAAAAATATGTATAGTAATTGTTAATTATTTACATGTTTTTTCTTTATATGGGGGAAATTTTCACATTACTCGATACCGTTGACGAGTTTTATGGCAAAAAAAATAAACTTGAAAATACTCTATTGATAGCGAGCCAGCACCTTCTGTGAACACAGTTAGAGATGTTCAAAAGATTATTAGCTCGTAATTTAGAAGCAAAAGATGCATATATTATTTGAAAAAATTATTCAACAAACAAGGAAGTATACGATACATTATACAAGGAGTGATTATACATAGATCCTGCAAGCAGGGAATTTGAGTATACCGAAAGTTTTGATAACCGATTCGATAATAAAATAGGAAAACTGTTAGATAAAGTAGAAAAAGAGCAGCAGCTTCAAGGAAAGAAAATCATACTTCTGGATGATTGATGACACCTGATACATGCAGCTCAAGAAAAAGGACGGAATGAAAAATATGATATCCTATGAATTGAGCAGACATCTTCATGATACAATAAGATCAAAGATATGGAATTAGATTTTTTTAATGTAGCAAGATCAAACACAAAGCTTACCTATGAAACGCCGCATATAGGCGATTTATGCATAGAAAGAATGATACAAAGCATTGAAAAGAACGAAATAGGTAGTCCGAAATGTTTAGTTGTCTGATGTTGACCTATAGGAGAAGCGATAATACTGAGATGCAAGAAAATATGAATTCCATGCACATGATTCGATAACGCACAGAAGCAGTTGAAAACACTAGCACAAACGTGCAATATGGATATATCTGAAAAACATTTTATGGATTTCTATCAGGAAAAGATAAAGGATTTCAATATCATAATATGAGCGACAGGAGCAAACATACTTAGCTTTGAACAACTTGAGAAACTCTGATCAAAAGTACTCTTGATGAGTGCGTCATCTTCAGACAGGGAATTTCCATCAGCAGAGATAAGAAAACATGCTGATATCAAAACACCAGAAATACACAGAGATCGAGAATACAAGAATGTTGTCTTAATAAATAGCGGATTTCCAATAACATTTCATGGAAACTATCATGAAGTCTCTCAGAAAACAATAGAATTAACGATAGCTTTATTATATTGATGAGTGCTTCATCAAGCCTTTAAAGACCAAAGAGATAGTGAAGAACAACCACTCAACATAATAAATTCAAGATTATTAGAATGATTCAAAATTAGAATGATTCAAAAAAAGAATATAAAAAAATAGTCCGCATTCGCGGGCTTTTTAGAAATTAGAAATTGCGAAGTCCAGAAAAATCTGGGGAAATTGGAAATTAGTTGATTACGTCGTCAACCGATAGAAATCCGAGCTGTACACCATTCGGGATTTTCACGATTTCCGCACTCACATCGACGACATCTCTCTTGAAACTTGAAGATGCAACAGCATTCCGGTTTTGTTGTTTATAGTCAAGAAGTTTGGTTTTAAGGATTTCGTATTTAAAGGTGATAGCAGTCATATTTTGGTTTGCTTGCTTGAGAAAGTATCCACGAGTAGAAGACAAATTCACGAAGTAGAGATAGAAAAATGCACAGATTGCAAGGAAAAACACTAAAGATGAAACCTTAAAAAGTTCAACGATACTATCGTAGCGTTTGTATTTGCTGATGATTCCTGTATAGACCTTATTTACTTGGCCAGGGATAAAAGCGAATGTTTTCATATACCTTGTCGAAATAAAAATTATATCCTTTCGATGATCCTTAATTTAGCGCTTCTCGCAGCTCTATTAGCAGCCACTTCCTTGTAACTGGGTTTGATAGGTTTTTTGGTCACGAGCTTGTATTTCCAGGTTTCAACCAATTCATTGAAAGATTGTTTTACTAACCTATCTTCGATGCTATGATACGTAATTACTAAACATCTTCAACCTGAATTCAATGTTTCCGGGAACGCAGACAAGAATGTTTTCAGATTATCCATTTCTTTATTGGTTTCGATTCTTAACGATTGGAAGATAACAGTACATGCCTTATCTCCGAGCCCGCATTCATTCAAAACGGTTTTGAAATCATGGGTAGTGATGATCGATTTTTGCTTCCTGGTAGTAACAATATGCTGAGCAAGTTCAAGGGCTTTTGGCGAAGAAAAATCTGCATAGATTTCAAAGATGTTTTGAAGCTGATCGATAGAATATTTGTTGACGATATCAGCTGCGGTTGTGGCTTGTGTAGTATCGAATCTCATATCTAGGGGAGCCATTCATCTGATGCTGAATCCGCGTTCCACGGCTTTGAAATGCTCCAGATTGACGCCCAAGTCATTAAGGATAAAATCCGCTTTTTTTCATCAAAGAATATTTTGGATATCAGTATAATTGCCACGAACATATTGTATTCTTCCAGAAATCCTCGTCCCTTGTTCCTTGTCCTTCGTCCCAATTATTTCTTTGGCCTTATTCATCATATGCTCATCTACATCGATACCGATCAATTTTGCGTTCTTTGCCAACGCCAAAAGCGCCATGGCATGTCCACCATGTCCAAGCGTACAGTCGACGATAAGCTTGCTTTCCGGGTCCAGAAACGAACACACCTCATGAAGCAAAACCGGCGTATGGATAGTCATATATCAGCGATAATTACATAATTAAACACAAAGAGATTAAGCATTAGAGATAAGTTTGCAATTCATAAAAACAAGAAGATTGACTTTTCACGAAGGATAAATACATATTTTATATAAATAAAAATCTATATGAAAAGAACACAAACCGATGTTATTCGTGAAATTGAGGATGAAGATAATGGAACAGTATCTATCATTGAAGGAATTATTCTTCTTGGTTCATGTTTATAACAATAAAACATCCGCTGCATTAGCGGATTTTTTTGTTTCAAAACAACATCAGAGAACAGTACTTGACTTTTTATAAATAATAAGTATAAAGACAGTATACAAACCAAAAAAACAAAATATGAAAACAGTAAAACTTTGCGGTCCAAACCTAAAAACCCAGTTAACAATAGCAATTACTGGAAGCGAAAACGCCTCATTATCAGTTGCTATTGAAGTAAATTTCGTTGAAAATGGCGAAAGTCAAAAGGGGAAATTACTCCTGCACACAAAAAATCCATTACATCACAAAAGTATGACTGACAATATCCTTTGTTTTACAGGGACTATTGTGAACAACAATTTCCGTCGTCCTTGTATGGGATGTTATTATACTAAAGATGTAATTGAAGAATGCTGGATGACCATCATCGAAATGGAAACCGAAATCTTCAAAGTCTACATCGGAAAAACGGAATTTATCAAGCAGTGCAAAGAATATTATCGCAGCCAAGGATTCAAATTCACTGAAGACGGAAATTTGGTAGACGGATTTCCATCATTCAGAAACATGCCCAAAGAAGGCGATCTGATTGGAGTACTGATAAACAGAAAAGAAATAGAAGTTTCTACGGAAATGTACAAAAATCTCTTCCCTATAGTAAGGAAAAAAGGGGAAATAAAAGAGATCATCTTCGGCGAGTTCATTGAAGAACACATGATAAAAACTTACTCTGCAGAAGAAGCAAAAATCAGAGGAGTGATTATCAAATAATCATTCATGATACTACAAAAGCTCCACGGTGTTCGTGGGCTTTTTTTATAGAAACTATATTTAACAATCCATACTATAGACCAAAAAAACGTTTTTGTAGAGATTTAATTTAATAAATCATGTAAGGATCTTATTGAGGTCTTCATGCCTTTTTATTTCTCTTCCAAGAAAATGTAGTTCAGCGGTATCATACATCGACTTCCTGAATTCATTGCCTAAAAGACTATAAGAGATCGTTCATCTTACAGCTTCCTTAAGTCATTCTTTTCAATTGCTATAATGGTGATCTCATAGCCAGAGAGTTCTTTCGAAGATTTTATCGTTGTCTTGTTCATATACATAATTTGCCACATCTTCAGGAAGATCCCATCTAAATTCTTTCATTCAAAGGAATGCTAATTCTTTGAATTGCATAATAAGATGTCCTGGATATTTTCGTTCATCCATTGTGACATATGAAGTACCGAACGATATATCATCAGTTCCCTTCGAAAATTTCTGGAGTTCTAAATCATAGTTGGTGGAATATCCGGATGAAAAAAGCTCTGATAGGGTAAGACTATATTCTTCTATGGATTTTGACAACATAAGGGAATTCTTCTTTATCTTCAGAGAAAGACAATCTGCAAGGGATTCATGAATGACGCCCAATTCTTTTGCAAGCAATTTCTGTTCTTTTTCCTGCAGACTCGCAACAGCAGCTTCTGATTTTCCTTGTATATTCTGGTCTTTGACGAATTGCGAAAATTCTTCTTTGGTCTTTTTATATCTTTCAATAAACGATTTTATCATATCCATGATGTTTATGAAAATTTTAAAGTACATAGTACTTATATAAAATACAAACAAAGTCAAGATATAGAGAAAAGCCAATGATGAAGCATTTTATCAGCTATGAAAGCATTGTGATTGATTTCTCAGAAGTTTTCTATACAACTATTTCAACGTTTTCGAATTCAAAATTTCAAATTATAAATTCAAATTTAGCATGAACATTTGATTAGTCGGCGCCACCAATGTCGGGAAATCTACGCTCTTCAATAGGCTTATCGGACAATTCAGAGCGATAGTGACGGACATTCCTGGAACCACCAGAGATATTATAGAACACGAGACTTTGATCGACGACATCGGCAAGGTGACGTTTCTCGATAGTCCGGGCTTGATGGATTTCAAGGAAGAGGAAGTGCTCATCAAACAAATTATAGATTATTCTGATCTTATCCTCTTTGTGATCGATGACAGCGTCGGTATTACCGCCAAAGAACAGCATATCTATTCTTATATCATCGAAAAACATAAGATGAAGAATACCATATTGATAGTGAATAAGATCGATGTCAAACATAAGGAAAAAGAATACGACCTCGCAGTGAATGAGTATTATAGCTTAGGTTTTGACCATATTTTGGGTATCAGTGCAAAGAAGCAGAAGAATTTAACGGAGGTCAAAGATCTCATTACTAAAATAATAAATACTTCGTCATTGAAAGAGAAAACAAAAGAGATTTTAGTTACGAGTGAAAAAAAAATCCAAGACAATAGGATTCACATGGCCATTATCGGAAAACCGAATGCAGGGAAGTCGACACTGCTCAATACATTTATGAAAAAAATAGTTGCGAAAGTGGAAAGCATTCCTGGAACTACTCGCGATTATATCGTAGGAGAATTCATCGTAGACAAGAAAAAATATGTAGTCTATGACACCGCAGGCATTAGGAAGAAATGAAGTATCCACGGCATAGAAAAGATAGCCAACGACAAGACCTTGGAGATGCTGAAATATATCAGACCGATTATTTTATTTCTCGTCGACGGAGTTGAAGGGCTTTCACATAGGGATATGACCTTGATCCAAGAGATAAACAATCAAGCATTGCCGATGATTTTGTGCGTAAATAAAGTGGATTTGCTGGATGCGAAGCATCAGAAACTGCTCGTAGCGAAGACGAAAGCGATGATGGATTTCGCAAAATACATCCAAGTATTTCCTATCTCAGCCAAAACAAAAAAAGGAGTCAAAGAGATATTCGGAGTTTTAAGCGCTATCAAAAAAGAAGCCGAAAAAAGGATAGATACGGGAAAGTTGAATGATATCATAGGAAAAGAATTTATCAGCAGACCGCCGAGATTCCCGAAAAATAAAATCTGTAAAATTATGTATATCACCCAAATAGATATCAATGCACCGACTTTTATCGCCTTTGTAAATCACAAAGAAAGAGCCAACTTCGCATTCAAAAGATGGCTGGAAAACAGTATCAGGAAGCACTTTGGCTTCATGGGAACTCCCCTTGTGATCAGGTTCAAGGAAAGGCAGGATTCTAGATTACCAAAAGATGATGAAGAGAAATAACATACTGCTCATTGCAAGCTCGGCTTTCTTTATAGGACTCGATATGTTGTCCAAATATTTTTTCTATAATATGAAATATCTGGAACATACTTCACTGATTCGACCGGTATTGAATACAGGAATCTCCCGATCACTGCCCGTACCGTTTATCTTGATTCTGGCAATAAGCATAATTGGAATCTGAGCATTCATCCGGTTGTTCGCGATAAAGAAAATCAATCGGTTTATCACCGCCTTTTTGATTGCAGGAACCGCAGGAAATTTGATTGACAGACTCATCTACGGAGGCGTGAGAGATTTCATCAATGTGGGAATATTCAACTTCCCTATCTTCAACTTCGCAGACATAATGCTGAGTATCGGAGTAGCTGTACGAATTATAGTTCAACTGACAAATAATTCCGAAAAAAAATAAGGAATTTTTGTATCGTTGAACTATATATTATTCAATCAAAAATAAGAAAAATATTTTTGAAGGATAATATATTGTAGTTATGCTTGAAAAAAAAAATTAAAAAGCTAGAATTCCACTATAGCAATCGTTTGAACGTTTCATCGTTTCATCGTTTCAACGGTTTTTTTATAATGTTTTATTCGTTATTATATATAAAATGCAGTACACAGGAACCGTAAAATTCATTTGACCAAAGGAGACTATTGGAGCAAATGCATTAGAAAAGCAGACAATCGTTTTGGAGGAAGAGACTGACAGAGAGTTTAAAGGCGGATTGGCAGTAGATTTTTTCAAGGAAAAGACAGAATTGCTCAGCAACATCAAAGTCGGCGATCTTATCACCGTCTACATCAACACAAGAGTGAACGAATCTAAGACTCAGCCAGGAAGATACTTCAATAGTATCACCGGACGGAGATTGGAACAAGGAGCTGGAAGCGAAAGCAAGCCAAGCGGAGGAAAGAAAGAAAAAGAAGAAAGTGACGACTTACCATTCTAAATAGTTCTTTCAGTGTAAACAAAAAATGGCCTGTATGGCCATTTTTTTGTATAAAAAATATTTTTATTTACCTATAATACTCTGAACTCGATCTGGAAGACTCTTAATATCAATTACTTTACCTTTGTGGAATAACTCGATCTGGAAGACTCTTAATATTAATTTTTTTTGTGTCCTCGTATATGTTTTTTGCATCCTGGGAATAAATAGGACCTATTTTGTTGTTATATTTGTTATTATAACCCAATATTTTGAAAGTTTTAGGATCTGCTCATTCGATTTTACCATATAAATTATACCAGACATTTTTCACATCCTTTGAAAAATTATCACCCAACACTTGGAAAGTTTTAGGATCTGCTCATTCGATTTTCTTTCCTATCCAATAAATGTTTTTTGCGTCTTTTCAATAATTATCACCCAACACTTGGAAAGTTTTAGGATCTGCTCATTCGACTACAGAACCATACTCAGTATAGACATTTTTTGCGTCTTTTTCATATCATCAAGCCTTCTCACGACCATTTTCTCATTTTTCCCATTTAAGTGGTTTTCATGACGATTGATAAGCTTTGTCCAAATCAGGTAGTTCGTCTTTTACTTCATCTGTAATTTTTTTAAAAGGTTTGTAGGTTTTTACCTCTTTTTTATCTGATGCTGACTTTTTGACATCTTCTAGAGCAGCATCTTTTATTAATTCAACCATAGCGATAGATTAAAGGATAAATTTTTTACTTATTCTAATTATAATTAGAATTTTTTATTTGTCAAATATTTCATGCAGTCCTTTAGGGCAAATTTTAGAATATATAAAAAAACCACCTTTCTGTAAGTCAAAAACCTTATTTTAGTCGATTTCTAATGCTTTATCGTCTTCCCGTTCACATAAACATTGATTCTGGACTTCAGCCTGGAAACGGTCGTATACCGAGGCGGTCTGATGGTTATGGTGAAGGATGATATTTCTGGATAGGAGAAAAGGACTTCTCTGGCTTTATCTTCGCTCAATCCGACAATACGTTCTTTCATATCAGGCAAAATACTATTTATGTCCTTTGAGAAATCGTAAGATTGTTTGATATCCACTTTGGTAGGGATGACAAAGATACCTCAGGTTTCATTGGTCATATCTTTGAAGAAGACTATCGAGGAATTATCCACTTCAAAGACCTTCATCTTATCATACAATCTCTGTTTGACATATTTATCTACGACAGCAAGCAAGTCAGCTTTTTTGATATAACTGAAAATGAAATGAACGATGATTGATCATTTAAGCAGTGGTGTTTTTTCACCAGGAACGTTTTTGATCTGGATATCTTTGATCTGAGTAGAGATTAATGGATCAAAGCTTAGAACCATATTATCAGGAGATTTGAAATTAGCGAAGACAATGTTTTTCTTTTGTTTATAGATTGCATCTACAAGTTTTCCTGAAAGGATAGCGATATCTTTGACCGAAACTGCTCACTGAGATTGTAAGTTACCGCCGGTGAAATCATCAATCACTTGTCCGTAGATATTTTGCGCATAATAGCTGTTCTTCATGTTTTTGATGAATATATTGGTTCATTTGGTGATATTTCACCTGGATCCCATAAGCACTCATTGGATATCGGTTTCCATAGCTTTGATGACTACAAGCACTTTACCAGGATTTCTATCAGTTCCTTGAGGTACGAGAAAATCTTTTACTGCAACAAACTGGAGTCCATCATCAGTCACAAATCTGGTATCCTTGATAAATGAATAATCTTTCGGGATTTTATTGATAAGTTCAATCGTTCCTTGAGAAGGCTGTTGGATATATTTAATATTTGCAGTACTGATGGTCATATCATATTTGTAGTCGATATATCAGGAATAATACGGTATCGTAAGATATCTCGAATCTTTTTGAAATTCTGTATCAGAAAATGGGTAGTAACGGAAGTTATAGATAACGCTTTCTATTTGGCTGGTAGGGATGATATTCACACGAGTGCTGGGGAGAATAAGCGAATAGAGGAGATAGAGGATCACGAGTACAAACAGGACTTCGAAGCCGAACACCACGTAGAAGATATAATTTTTCTTGGTATAGACCTGGAGATGGAATTTTTTGATATTAAAGAAAAAATCGTAAGCAAGTCTCAGATATTTGACGATTTTATGTTTTTCCTGGTGGAGAACGGTAAGCCCCAAGCTCGAAAAGAAGTATTTGGATTTTTCCGTCTTGGTGACGAACAATGCATTCAGATTTTTTTTCTGGAGCAATTCTTTGATCTCTTTTCCTCGCCGTTCGTTGTCGAAGAACGAATGTTCAGGATCGATATAAATATAGATAGTCCTTCAGTTAGGCACTTTCTCTATGGTTTTGAATATTTTGTATAAACTATGTTCTTTGAGAAAAAACAACTTCATATATACACACCTACAAGCTATAAAATTAATTTTTTATTTTGTACGATTATTCGTAATTCGTAATTAATTATTGCAAGTCCGGGACTTTCTGCCACCTGCTATACGTAAGATAGCAAATGAAAGCGAGGATCCATGCAGAATATTGTTTTATATCAAACATGACATTTCCCAAGGAGAATACCGCATGTCTGGAATATTGTTGTAAGAGCAAAACAAGACTGATAAAAATCAAAATTACCGCGAAACCAAGCATTCCATAACCGAATTTCTTCTTCTTGAGAACCTTGATATAGAGCGTAACAAAGAGTGATCACAAAGAAAGGAAAAGCCCTATAGGATAGATGAGATTAAATTTATTTCGTTGGCTATCGGAGTGAAGCGATTTGATACCCAGCCGGGAAGTAGTTGTCATACCTATGAAATTATCGCCCATCAAGAGGAACAATCATAAGGGGACTAATGATAACGCTAAAGAAAAAAATAATATATCTGACCAAACTTTTTTATTTTCCACTCTCGTGATCTTCTTGAGGAAGATATATATCGAGATGAACATCCCTATCAACAGCCCCATAAAATGAAATTTATATCCATAGGGCGAAAGCAAAGTGACAAAATCAGATCGATTGGTGGGAAATACTCCTACATCAAAGATAAAATTAGTATACGATCAGATGAAATACGTCAATACAATCAAGAAAGGCAACCGGTAAAAAAGTTTCCAGAAGTTTTGATGGTATTTTTTGGTAAGATATCGGGCAATACCCAGAAATACAAGAAAGGAGACGATAATACCTATTCCTGTCATATAAAATTTAGATCACCATAAGATGAGATACGGATACATCTAAGTATATAAAAAACTAAAAATCCATGTCAACGTACGAATTTCCGATTATCTTAAGAATTCTATTATCTTTGTCTCTCTGATACCTGTCACTCTGATGATACCAGGGTAATCGAGTTTCTCTTCTATCTTCTCGCCGATAGTCTTGAGTAATTTTTCTAATTCGTTATCTGAGATTTCTTTTGGATTGACGTAGACCATTATCTCCCTGCCGGCTTGCATGATATGCACTTTATCGATACCAGGGATTTCATAGATAAGCTTCTCAAGTTCTCACATCTTTTCGATAAAGAGCTCTTTGGTATTGAACCTTGCACCAGGTCTGGAAGCAGAAATAGCATCTGCCGCAGCCACGATCCAAGCGATAGGATTGTTGATAGGCACGTCATAGTGATGTGATTCAGCAGCATTGATGATCACGGGATCCATACCGAGTTTTTTCAAGACTTCAGCTCCGATGGCGGAGTGAGATTGTCAGGTAGTCGCTACGATTTTTCCGATATCATGGAAAAGTCAGGCTTTCTTGGCCAGGATAGGATCAAGTCATAATTCAGTCGCGATAGCTTCGGAAATCTTGGCTACTTCGATACTGTGCTGCCGAAGATTCTGTCCATAACTGTATCTGAGATAATACTGTCCAATCATTTTGACCAACTCAGGTTTCATCATCGGGATATTAAGGAGAGCGAGTGCTTCTTTACCTTTTTCGGCAAGCAAGTTCTGGAGATCGGCAACCACTTCATTGTACGTCTTTTCGATATAGAACGGATTGATCCTTCCATCCTTGATCAGTTTTTGGAGCATAGTAGAAGCGATATATCTTTTTTCACTGTCAAAAGATGATACTCTGACCGTCAATGGCGTGTCGTCCACGATAAGTTCCACACCCGTCATCTTTTCAAAGAATCAGATATTTCTTCCTTCTCTTCCAATAAGTTTTCCTTTGATATCCTCATTTGGTAAATCGATGCTTCTCGTAGTGAATTCATCCACACTATTCACAGCAACTCTTGGCAACGCCTGAGCAACAATCTGGGCAGCTTCTTTATCTGCCTCTTCTTTGGTGATCGTCTTGAGTTTTTCTATGAAAACGACCATATCTTTCTGATATTCCTTCTCTACATTGGTAAAAAGTTGTTGTTTAGCTTCTTCTCTGGTGAGTTTAGCGACTTCAGAAATCTTGTTCATTTGCTCTTGGATAGTAGCATCCATTTCTTTCTGTTTCTCCGTAAGTTTCACTTTCTCCTGTTCCAGCTTTTCAAGTTTCTCGTCCATTTTCTCTTCTCTAGCCAGAAGCCTGTTTTGAATGACTTCCATCTTTTCCAACCTTTGGGTTTCGATTTTTTGTGCTTTTTCTTCAGCGGTTTCAACGACTTTTTCAGCTTTTTTCTTAGCGGTTTCGAGCATTTCTTCCTCGATTTCCTTCACTTTTTCCATCCTTTTCTTGAAATCTAGCGCTTTCTGGGTCAGGGTTTTCTTGTATCCATAGAACCCACCCAGTCATCAGGCCCCAAGGGCCACGATAATCAGGATAATACTTAGTATATTCATTGTGATAAAAAAATTTATATGATAAAAAAATCATGTCTGGGTTTGAGTATACTATTTGTTTTATAAGTTTCAACCGAAAAATGCCCTGGATGGTCGCCAAAAATGAAAAAAACGGTTTAAAATTGCATATCAGGAGGTTTTCACTATATTCAAGCCACATTTAGCTGAAATTTCACGGAATATGGAAGAAAAGGGCAAACAATTGAGAGTATTTCTCGTCGATGTAGTGACCAAAGACACGAATACGGCGCTTTTGGTAGATAGGATGCGCGAACTGGAATCATTAGTCGACACCTACGGCGGTATCGTGATTTTGCAGAAATATCAGAAAAGGCAGGAACCTGACCATAGGACGTATGTCGGCAAAGGCAAATTAGAGGAAATCATAGCAGATATGCAAAGGCTCGGGGCGAACACCCTGATTATTTGAAATATCCTGAAATCGAGACAGATTTTCTATATCCAGGAAATCCTCCGCCCGTACAATATCGACATCCGGGACAGAGTGGATCTGATTCTGAAAATCTTCGACAAGCACGCGACCAGCATGGAATCGAGATTGCAGGTGGAATTAGCGGCTATCAGGCATATGGGACCGAGGATTTTCGGTATGGGAATCGAATTAGGCAGACAGTGAGGATGATGAAGCGGAGCGATGAGAGGACTCGGAGAGACCAACACCGAAAGGATGAAAAGGCACTTGAAAGAAAAGGTCCTGAAAATCGAAAAGGAATTGAAACAATACGAAAACATGCGTAAACTCCACAGGGAATCGAGAATCAAGAAAGGGATGCCTACAGTGTGAATCGTGGGATATACGAACACGGGAAAGTCTTCACTTTTGAACGCTATGACCAAAAAAGGTATTCTCGCAGAAAACAAATTATTCGCAACCTTAGGAACCCATGTAGGAAATCTCTATATAATGACAGATTCTGAAACAGGACAAGGCAAAGAAGTACTTTTGAACGACACCATCGGGTTCATCCGCGATTTGCCTCCGAAACTTATCAAATCATTCTCCTCTACTCTCGAAGACAGTATAGAATCAAATTTATTGCTCCATGTCATCGACGCTTCCGATCCATTCATAGAAGAAAGAATAGAAGTCGTAAACCACATTTTAGATGAAATCTGAGCTAAACAGAAGAGGATTCTAGTTTTCAATAAAATAGATTTGATAGATAAAATACAATTGGCAGAATTGAAAAAACATTTCCCGGAAAAGGGAAATGTCTGGATATCGGTGAAAAATATAGAATGATTGGACCAGGTCAAACTCGCCATCATGGAAAATCTATAATTTGCCGGATTTAAAAGCAACAAAAGCGTCCATAATCATATCAATATTCTTTTGAGAAGTTGAATATATAGGCGCTGAACCTGTAGTATTAACCAGTAAATCAAAATAAACAGGAAGAGAAATATCTATACGGTACAATTTTAAGAATCTCGATATATCTCATTCATTCCTTTCTTGGATCGCTCTGACAAATTCTTCAATGGAATCACACTTTTCTATAATCCTCCTTTTTTCAAAAGTTCTTCTCGCCGCTTCCATTGGGTCGACAATCAATCAAACCTTAAATGACTCTGGTTGACAAAAAAATCCAAGCCTGCTATCCAAGACTATTTTTTCTCTAGGATCAAGCGCCCTTTGAATTTCTTCATATTGAAGATCAAATTCCCATTCATTTCACGGCAATTCACCGAGTTTGTTAAATTCTGTAATATTCTCTATCCCTTTTTTTTTCGCTGCTTCTCTTCTCATCTCACCGATAGAAATATGCTCATATCAAAATTTCTCAACAAGTAATCTGCTGATTGCGCTTTTCCCACTGCCTATTAAACCGGAAAGAGTGATAAGATTGATATCTTTCCTGTCATATTTTTTATCAGTTATTTTTTCTGAAAAATGCATAATACCATCAGTTATCTATAAAGATAGATGATACTATAGATATTTGAAACAAAAAGTCAATAAAAAAATGAAACGAGCTCAAAAAAAAGCGATTATTAAGAATTTATAATCTATTTCTGAACTTTTGTAAATACTTCGATAATCTCATTAGCTACCTGCTGAGGAATTTTCCCTGTCGTATCTACAACTAAGTCAAAATTCTTTTTATCAGTGATATCTACATTATAGAGTTCCTTATATCTTCTTTCATTATTTGCATTTCTTTGAATAGTCGCTTCCTTAACTGCTTCAAGCGAAGTATATTCGTCGCCTATTCTTTCTTTGTCGTTATAAATCCTTCTTGCTGCTTCATCATCACTAACATTCAAAAATATCTTAAAGGATTTTGGCTGACAATAAAATCCCATCCTGCTATCCAGGATAATACCATCATTTACATCCAGTTCTTTCTGATATCTCTCATATTGAAGATCGAATTTCTCTTGGTTTTCAGGCAATTCTCATAAAACATCAAATTCGGAAATAGTGAGTCCCATGGCATGAGCGACTTCTCTTCTTATGCCACCTATGGAGATATGTTTGTATCATAACTTTTCTGCCAACAACTCAGATACGGTGCCCTTTCCGCTCCCATTTTTTCCCGAAATAGTGATAATCATGACAGCAAAAATCTAAGAATAAAAAAAACCATAAATTATCGGTTGTTGTTAAGTTTACACCAGCAAATTAAGTATCATATTCACGCTTTCTTCGAAAACCGGTTGGTTGAGCGAATAGAAGACGAATTGTCCTCTCCTCTCATCCAGGACCAGATTCGATCTTTTGAGGACATCCAGATGATGAGATAAGGATGCCTGGGTGATGTCGAAATGCGTCAATAATTCAGAAACCGTCATTTCCTTCTGCTTCAAAAGCTGGATTATTCTTCTGCGATTCTTGTCAGACAAGGTCTTGAAGATGGTATCCATCATTTGATGATATGGTTACATAGATAAATATCTATATACAAGGAAGATACTATGATTTAAAGATAAAAATACAAGAGAAATCGACAAAAAAACAAACCATAAATATATTCTAATTAAAATGTCAACCTTAAGTGATTTAGACATACATTTTATTGTCACAAATTGTCCACTTATTCGTATATATAGGTGTAAGAATGCTATATTTCACAAATTATTGGATTATGAAACTTCAAGAATTCTTCGACACACAAAAACATACCAACTTCACTGATGTAGATAAATTAGATCTCTATCAGAATTTTTTGTATAAGAAGACAAAAAAGACGACAATCAAGAGATCATCATTTGTCCATGCAAAATATTTCATCTATAGCATGATTTTTGTTATCTTGATGATCGGAGTCTATGGAGTATATTTTATAAACAACAACAATCTGCAAGATTATAACTGGTTCGCTATCAGGTCAAATATTACCAATACCGCACAAGCGGATTATATAGCGCAAGTGATAGATTTCAACGGTAACTTCTTCATCGAACACAATGGCGTCTTAGTCCAGACCAATAATATCGGAAACGGCGACACTATCTTGCTCAAGGAATGAGCACAATTAGTCTTTGAAATCAATAGCGGCACCCAGTCCAAAATCATTGGACCGGCGAAATTAACCATCCAAAAAACTCATACAGACAATTATAAGCTTAATCTGATCTATGGAAACTTCATTCAGATGGAAGGAAACGAACGGAAAACACAGACGATCGAACTCGCCATCAACGATCTTACCGTCAAACAAGAAGATAAATCCAAACCGCTCAACTTCAAATTCATAAAAAACGGTAGCAATCAGATATTCCAGAACAATGGAGCGAACATCATCGTCACCAAAAGCAATGGAGAAGATAAGACGACTACCATAAGTAATAATCAGGTGGTAGCCATCCAAAGCAACGACATCAAGATATTCGCAAATATCGACACCTTCACCAAAGCAGTCCAAGAAAAAAATATTTCTCAGACATTCTCGTTAGCAGAAGCAACAAATTCAGGAACTGTGGCTTCAGGAACAGCTGTCAAGGAAGTAACCGCATTGCTTAGCTTGTTAAATACTCCGCAAATCACAGAAAGCAATCAAGAAATCACCAAGAATATCTCTTCGACATTAAGCGATGAAAAAAAGATTTTAGATCCAAGCCAAGATGAGCAAGTAAATTCTATCCTTTATGAATGATTCTTCACTCCAGAACTCAAAGACATAGAAACAAGTTTTATAGCAGGAGATGGAGGCGCTTTTGATAGCGCATATACCAAAATAGAAAAAAGTATCCAAACTCTCTATCAGAGTTTTGGCATGACATATACTAAACTCTCAGGAGATCCGACTCAGAAGCTTCAAGGGTTGAAATCAGCTATCGTAAGCTTAAGAGAGAAAATCACTGCTGAATATACTATTCCGCCAAAATACATTGAAAGCCTTCAAACGATAGAGAAATGAATAAGCAATATCATCGTAAAAGGATATGGAAGTAGTTCTGTACAAGATGCACCATCAGAACAATAAGAGATTCTAATTGAGACACAATAAAAACTTAAAGTATTGAAAGTCTTTATAATGTCGAAATTATACCGGCGATTTTTGATACAGAAAGTACGAACCCAAGTGAAGTAATTTATGATTTCAAAAACAAATCGGTATTCAGTTTTTTAAAAAATAAACAAGAGAACAATGCTTATTTTTTTTTATAAGAATGATGGGAGAAAACTCAAACATATAATCACCTGATTACTCAAATCATGAGCAGCTACCAACATCAGGAGACTCAATTATATCCAGTCATATTCCCTTCACGAAGACAAAATCCAAAAAACCGAAGAGAAGGCAGTCATAGTAGAATTCACCGCGGAGAATAAATGAAAAATAGAATCGTTATTGAAAAAATCAGATATAAATAATTATCAGATACTTTAAAGTTTCTATGATACAACATAAACAACCCTTTGCAAAGGGGGTTTTTTTGTATATAGTGGTGATGTTTTAGTTTTTAAATAGTTTCATGATCAAAAAACTATTCACTGGTATTTTGATATGATTGGTAGCTTTTTGAGCTCTCTCTCTCTATTTCTTCTATGCTGGCAGTCCGAGTGTACTGCGAGATCGGGTACAAGCTCACCTACTCTATACGCTGATTTTTTTCGCTTCCATAGTGATAATCTCTATGCTGCAATGAACCAATAAATTATTCAATTTCCTGATATTCGTCATTATCCTGATCAACGTATTTCTTCTGGGAGATCTTTTTTTCAGGAATAATATCGGGCTCAATAGCGGCCAATTCATCACCTTATTCGGACTTATCATCTTAGCATTGGCCGTCACATATATCACGCACTGGATACGTTATCTTTTCATGATTATCATAGGCATTGGCATCGTTTTCGTCCTATTGACGGGAGTGCTTCCTCTCTATGAGAACATGCCGAGTATCAGTGATTTTATCCAATCGCAAAAAGCACAAATCATCAACCAGTGAGTGGAAGAATGAACATTGATTATCAAGAATGCATTAGGGACCAAAGAGATACCGCTCAACGAACTCAACAAAAACGATATAGATCTTTCTCAGAAGACACAGATAAGTTTTACATCCAAAACAAAGACAGGACTAGAAAAACTGTTCATCGATCTCGGAAATGGTTCATTCGTAAACATCAATCCACAATCAGCTATTACATTGGAGCAATCAGGAGAAAACACGATAATGCAGATCTTACAGGGAAATGTAGAATATTATACACCTCCGGAGCTTTCATGAGCGCTTCATCTCATAGGAAAATATAAGGGAAAAAACATCCAGGATATCCAGGATACTCTGCGATCGAATTTAGTCAGCCAATTCGAGCAAAAAAAACAAGATTTTTTTATCAATCAGATAGGCGGTAGCATGGTTCTCAATCCGGTTATAGATAATGTCATCAAATTTTTCATCAATACTTTGTATAGCATCAGTCCAAAAACATATCAGAAAAATCTGACTAATTACAACACTATCCAACAATATTTCGGAAAATCCATAACAGGAGATGTTAGTACAGCAACCACAGGTGAAAGCCTCAGAAGCATGATCGACGATATCATGTTCCAAGTAAAAAAATGAGCTTGAGAAACCAAGATCAACCAGCGATTACAATAACAAAAAAAATCCGAACTGGAAAACCAAAGTTCGGATCTAGCTGAAAACACCATTAATAACGTCTTTCATTTTTATTACTCCTCTTTTTTTTTGATTTTTTCAATTTTTTTTTCTTCTGTTGTTCGATTGCCCTTTGTGCTTTTTTTCGGGCGTTGCACGATCTCATAATAACCTCCTTTCTGGTGATTTAGTTTATATTTCCAGTGAATATACGGTTTAGATGTTTTTAAGCAAGATTTTTGTCTAAGCCTGTAAAATCTTTCTGAGCAAGATCAGTATAGAGAGTTTGAAACTTTTTTCCTATAGCGGGATAGGTTTTGATATATTTTGATGTAAGAAGTTTTTCGTGGAGACTTTTAAAATCTTTGGTGGATAAACTATTCAAAACATCCTTTGCCCATGTAGTTCATGCATTCTGCATATAAGAGTAATAAACAATCATCGCAGGGTCTGTGATACCATGATCAGTAGCATTGGTAATATATTGTTTAATATCAGTTTCCAAGAAATCATCCATAATCTTTTGAAATTTATCAGCTTTCATGAGCGTCTGGAATTTTGTAATCTTATCAGTATCCCGTTTGGTAGTCCACAAAGTAGCAGCAGTTAAATCCTTAAAATCATTTCCCATAATGGTAGCGAAATCAGTAGGATATGTTGTCTGCATTTTTACAAGAAGCTCTTTCGCCCTGACATCATGCCACTGCAAAAGTCATAAGGAAACACCACTCACATCATAAGGATTGACAGCGCCATATTCGCCGGCACTTTCTCAGGTAGTAATAATTTTTTTGATATATGAGATAAACTCTTTCTTTGTTGATATTTCTTTTCCCGCTTCTGGAATAGTAGTCGTATCAGCTGATTTTTTTACATCAATAAAATCCGTAGTGGAAATCAATCAGATATTCACTCATTCGATGAAATACTTATCTCATACCAATCCTCCCATCACCGCCAAAGCGAATGAACTTGGATCAATCTTTTTCGAGGTGATGAAATCGTCTTTAGTATCAGCGAGTAAAGGAATGATATATTTCAGATATTCATCTACGAAAGCATCCTTATCAGTGATTTTATTTAGATCAACAACATCTTTGCTTACAGCATCTTTAGCGAATTTATCCACCATAACAGGATTTAATTTCGTAGTAGCAAGATTATCTACGATAGATTTTTTGAGTCCGGCATAATCAGCTGGTATTTTCGCTTTCATGGCAGGTTCTGATTTTTCATCCGGCGCAGCCAAACCGCAGATTTTCCATGTGCTGGTTTCTGAATCATTTGTCATGGCAGCATCAGCATTTTTTTGGAAGGCAGTATAAGCTGCAGCTACAAAAGCATTGTCTATATGTAAATCATCTAATTTTTCTTTGATATACTCTCTATGGAGTCACTTGAGTCCTCCACGGAAACCAAGCACACCGAAGACAAAATTCAAAAGTTTATTATCTTGTCTTTTTCATAGTATATCTGCAGGAAATTCCATTCAAATAAGACTACCAACAGTTCCCAACCAAGGAATATCCATACCTAAAATTCTACCAACCTTATCTAATAATGTAGTGGCTTGGTTTTGGAATTTTCCTCTATTATCCAAAAGCTTGTCAGCCGATTTTAGAGATTTTTGTATAGCATTAATGCTTTTTTCAGTAATTGCTTTTTCTATTTCAGGATTGTTCACTATTTGTTTCAATTCGTTTTCACCTTCTTTTACATCAACAGCTGTACTTGAATTCAAAGTAAGAATAGTATTGATATCAAGTTTATCTATCTGAGCTTGATTAGACCAGACAGGGTCATTCAAAAGTGTTTTAAATTTAGCTGGATTCATGAGTTTAGGAATATTTTTGGATGCGGTAATAATGTTTTTTTTATCAGAAAGATATCGAGTTATGTTTTGGACCTTATTAGCTAAAACAAAGAATTCATTAGCTGATCATAATTTGCCGAAAGAGTTATACAATCATTCAAAACTTTTTTTTGCTGAAGTTGATTTGGTCTTGGAAAACGCATCGAAAAATTCTGTGGATCATTCAGCTCATTTAGCTCATTGTTTAATAAGTGTCTCCATCATAGCGAATTGGATACCGACGCACATACTGTTTTTGATGTTATTGGAAAATCATTCCAATTCCTGATCAAGGAATTTTCTTACCACTTTATCTATTTCCAAAGCAAAAGATTCCACTTTGCTTTCAGATCATAAAATCGTAAATAACTTTTCATGCATCGTACTGTCTTTTATGAGTTCGTATGCCCGAAGTTTTTTTGCTTCCACATCATCAGGAGCTACTTCTTTTTTGAGATTAGTTTCATCTATCTGAGTTTGTAATGTAGTTAAATTTTTCTTTATAGGGAAAATATCAGTAGTAGATTCCTCTTCTTTGATTTCTGGGGTTATCGGTTTCACTTCTTTATCGACCATATATCCCTCAAATATATAAAACATAATAATTATACTCCTTTTTTCTAAAAAAGCAAAAATCTGACTATAAAATCAGACTCTTTTTACTTACAAAATGGAGCGAGTGGCGGGACTCGAACCCGTAACCTCTTCCTTGGCAAGGAAACGCTCTAGCCAATTGAGCTACACCCGCAGATTATATAATCTCCTTAGAAAGAATTTTTTATTCTTTTTATTGAAGATTATGTAATTAACAACTCAATACTTCTTTATTATTTCAGAATTATTAGGTTGTTAATTATACTTCAATGACTTGTACATTTTTTTCTTGTTTTTTCTTTTTTACTTTATCGGTGATAAGTACATTTGTCCACGCTAATAACGTCAAAATCACTCATAATACCTTAAAAATATCCCCTACATAGACATATGTGTTTATATCATTAAGGAGAACCGTATTTCAGATAACAATCAACGCCAATCCCATCACAAACAACGTAGCTTTAGTCATTTTGAAATGAATAGGATAAATCCCAAAAAGGATAAATAAAAATAAACAGATAACTACCAAAACCAGATAATATAAGGTATTATATTCAATAAAGCCTGATTGGACTATAATGGTATTTTGAAAAAAAAGATATGCTAAATACCCAAGAAATAATCACGAAATTATACTTATAATAATTCTTTTAAATATATCTTTCATGGTTTTAAAGGAAAGAGATTAAAATAAGACGCCGAAACTTCCACAAGAAGTTTAACGTCG
>CAIVEC010000023.1 GCA_903904875.1 uncultured bacterium
AATAAGTTGTTTGATATATTCTGCAGAAAACCCACCGCTTTTTTTGACCAATTCGTCCAACGTATCGACATTAAACAATTTCATTTTTGCGCGTTTTTCAGCCTTTTGTATATACATCTGAAAAAATCTTTTTCTTTCATTCTCTTTAGGGAGCTCAAAGAAAAATTGGCTGTCGAAGATATCGTATTTCATGAGTCTTTCGTCTATCCTGTTCTTTTGGCTGACAGCAGCTATGATGACGATATCAAGATTCGATTTATGGATATTAATGATATTTTTGATGATGGTGTTTAAAATCATCTTCTCTGTGGCAGGATTGTATTCTCACATGCTTGTAATGATCTTTTCAATCTCATCCAAGAAAATAATACAGGATTCTTTGGTTTGGCGTACATTATCAATGATATTATAGAAAATAACATACAGCATTTCATTAGGGTCAGCGATATCTTCAGAAAAAAGGTCATGCGCCTTGATATGATACATCTTAAGGTCAACCTCCGAAGCAAACATTTTGGCAGCGAACGTCTTTCCTGTTTCCGGCTCGCCGACAAATAAAATGCCTTTCGATTTAGATAATCAGAATTTTTTCGCTTCAGACTGATTGTTGAATATCGCGATAAGTTTCTTCATCTGAAGCTCTCTAATCGGACTAGCGACGAAATCATTGATAGGGATTTTGGCTCCGGACACCTCATAGGATTTCAGAAGCCCATTTTTATTCACATCATCATATTCTTTAAGTGCTTTATTCAAAGAATCCTGACATTCAGTCAATTTGTCTTTTTGGTCAGCGAGCGCTTTTTTAGCAGCAGCAGTTTCCTTGTTTTTTTTATCCAAAACTTTTTTTTTGATATCGGTATTAAGATACGTAGCATATAAAGCATTGATTGTTTCACGCATTTTTTCTTTTTCTTGTTGAGCTACTTCCTGTATGTGATTCCTTCGTTCTTTCTGGTCTCTTTTAGCTGGGTTGTCATCCAGTAATTTTTTCTTTACATCATTAGCAAATCTGTTCAAAAATCTGTCACGTTTTTGAAAATCCAGGATAATTTTGCTGTTTTTTATATTATAAAAACGAAGGTTTTGGTCGAAAGTAATGGAAAGTTCTTTATATTCCAAATCCAAAGTATACAATTGCTCGGAAAGAAACACATATTCACGATATTTTTCATTGACCTCGTTTTCCTTTTTCACAAATTCTTTGTCCAATTTATCTATATCTTTTAAAATTTTTTCAAGTTGTCTTCTAGTCGCATCCAGCTTAAAAATATAGCTAATATCTTTATTGGATGATTTAGTGATTTCAGTTGATGGTTTGCTTGTAAGTGCATTTGAATGAGTATTAAGCGATTTTTCTCACGAAGAAACTTCATTGTCAATTTCATCAGAAAATTTTTTCTTTTCAAAAGTATTCATATAGAGAACATCATAATATAAATTTTGGGGCTTTTTTATAAATATAAGATAATTATTGTCAATGCCAATTGCTTTAAAAAGTGATATAATCTTTTCTTGAAAAAAAACAGGTGAACGGTATATACAACACTGCTTTATTTTGATAATCACGAATAATGTATAAGATCAGCAATATTCACGCACGCGAAGTTTTAGATTCCAGAGGGAATCCTACCGTTGAAGTAGAAATTACATTGGATAACGGAATCATGGGAAGAGCAATCGTTCCGTCATGAGCATCCACCGGTATCCATGAAGCGCTTGAACTCAGAGATAATGATTCCAAAAGATATCTAGGAAAATGAACGCTCACGGCGGTCAATAATGTGAATACGAGTATAAAAAACGAAATCGTGAATAAGGAATTCGCAGATTATAGAGCGCTTGATGAAGTGCTGTTGAAACTTGACGGCACAGCGAATAAATCCAAGCTTTGAGCGAATGCAATCTTGTGAGTATCTATGGCATTCCTCGTCGCTTGCGCAAAAAGCGAAGGAAAACGGATCTACGAATATATAAGAGAGAACAAAGGAAATATCTTACCATTTCCTATGATGAACATCTTGAACGGATGATCTCATGCAGACAACAATGTAGATATCCAGGAGTTTATGATCGTACCCGTAGAAGCACCGAATTTCCATGAAGGATTGAGGATGGGCGCTGAAGTGTTTCATAATCTGAAAAAAATATTACAAGAGAAAAAATACACCACCGGAGTCGGAGACGAAGGCGGATATGCACCGAATTTAGGAAGTAATGAAGAGGCTTTACAGATCATCGTGCAAGCAATTGAAAAAGCGGGATATACCGGAAAAATCAAATTGGCGCTTGATTGCGCAGCATCGGAATTTTATAAGGACGGAAAATATATCCTCGAATGAGAAAGTAAAACACTTGATCATCCTGAGTTAGTGCAATTGTACAAAAGCCGGGTGGAAAAATATCCTATCATCTCTATCGAAGACGGAATGGCGGAAGATGATTTCGACGGACGGAAAGAACTCACCAAAGAACTTGGCGGAAAGATAATGTTAGTCGGTGATGATCTCTTTGTGACGAATATGGAAAGATTACAAATGTGAATCGACCAATGAATGGCGAACGCAATTCTGATTAAACTGAATCAGATTTGATCCGTATCAGAGACCATCGACTGCGTACGTATGGCTCAACAACACTGAATGAACGCCATCATCTCTCACAGGTCAGGAGAGACGGAAGACACCTTCATCGCAGATTTAGCAGTCGCATTGAACACCGGATTCATCAAGACATGATCAGCAAGCAGGACGGAGAGAATATGCAAATACAATCAGTTATTGAGAATCGAAGAGAACTTATGAGGCAAAAGCACCTACGGAAAATAAATACAGGTACCCATAATATATACAAAAAAAAATTAAGAATATAAAAGCACTACTTTATATGGCAGTACAATATCTTCTATGGGAAAATACAATAAAATGGTAAGCAATATAATCATAGGACTCTGACTGACAGGGTCTGTTTACGCGCAAGATATAAAAATAGATAAAATAGCAATTTCCATAAAGAAAGAGTTGGTCAATACCATTAGCAACAACCAAGAGACAGTACATAAAGATAAGGAAACAGAGACCATCATTGCTTTTATGAGTAACCTGGATAATGAAGATATAAAGACATTGCTCAAGAGATACGGATATAAAAAAGCTGGGCTTGATTCTGTGAAGCAAGAAGAAGACCCCACACTCTATCAGACTATACGAGAGATGAATAAGAGATATGGCAATCCAAAAATCACACCCAAATGGTCCTCTGCATTCAATGGGAAAAATTACAAAGGACAATTTTCTCCGATAAAGAACATGATACACATCAATCCGAAAATCTACAATAATAAACAGGAAATGCTGGCAATACGATTGGCAGAATTGAGCCACGCTAAGCAATATCAAGAAAAAGGCATGATGCGAAGGGTAATAAAGGATGGGGTAATATGGATCCAAGATGACTTCAAGTATAAAGAATTATACAATCAGAGATGAACGATAGAATATGAAGCGCACAAAATAATAGAACCGGAAATCATCAACGAATTCCTGGAATTATATGCAAGCAAGATAGACACGACCAATGTTCAACAAGTAACAAAGGCTGATATCATCTTCAACAGATTTACGTATACGAAAAAATGATGAGAGACACTGAACGGAAATCTTGAATTCATGCTCGACAGGGAAGATGAAAGGGATCTGAATAAGATGAAAAATCAGATAAAATAGATAAAAAGATTTATTGCCTTCCCATCACCAAACACTATACCATCATCATGCAGATAATCTATAAATACATCAGACACGGATACGCAAGGATAGATAAGGACGGGAAGCTTCTTATCACCATTCCGCTTTCCAAGAAATGAAACAAGGAATTCGAACAGATATTGATTTCCAAATGACAGCAGCTATTGAAGCGTTATAACAAAAGGACGCATATTACTCCGATACAGGAAGATAGCATAATGCTTTTCGGCGAACAGGTTTCAAAAAAACAGCTCATGAAAAAACACAAATGAACGATAAAGAATATCACCAAAGAGATTTTACGCGATTATGCTACTCCGTTATTTGATATATATAGTAAGAAGTTATGAGCGCCGTACAAAAAGATTACACTAAGGAAAACCATTTCCAAACGAGGAAGCTGTACATCCGATCAGAAATTAGCGCTCAACCTCGATCTGATTCACTTACCGACGAAATATATCAAATACGTCATCATCCACGAAGCGTGTCATCTGAAGATAAAAAATCACAGTAAAAAATTCCGGACGTTGGTGGAAAGTTTCTGTCCGGGGTACAAGCAGTTGAAAAAAGAATTAAGAAAATTCGTCATTAAATAAATTGTTTTAACAAAACAAATGCGTAAATTTATAAAGCCGATAGTCCATAATAAAGCACACATACATTCAAAATTTAAAATTCAAAATTTAAAATTATGTTTAAGTTTGATTATCAGGATCATTATTTCAAACAAGCGAAGAAAGAAGGATACAAGGCAAGAAGTGCTTTCAAGCTTGAAGAGATTCAGAATAAATTCCATCTTTTTGATAAAACGACGAAAACGATACTCGATATAGGATGCGCTCCGGGAAGCCGGATACAATACGCCGTAGGCCAGATGAAAAAAAATGATATATCTGAATATAAAATTTTGGGCGTGGATATTCAAGACGTCAACCTCAACCTTCCAGGCGTAAAGACCTACAAAGCTGATATCCAAGATATAGATCGTATCCAAGAGATACTAGCGGAAAATAAGATAGAGAAAGTCGATATCATCCAATCGGACATGGCGCCGAACACTATCGGAGTCAAGGATGTGGACGCGATGAGATTATTCGGATTGCTTGAATACGTGAAACCGATTTTGAAAAATCTTCTGAAGCCGGAAGGAAAATTCGTCATCAAAGTATTCATGGGTCCAGGATTCGAAGAGTTCGTCAAAGAGATGAAAGATATTTTCGGCGGTAAACACATCAAGACATTGAAGCCCATATCCTGCCGCAAAGAAAGCAAAGAGATTTATGTTATTAAGATATAATATGACATCAGAAAACAAAAAATCGCACGGACTCACTTCAGTAATCTTCGCACTGCTCGGAAATATAATTATTGCAGTCCTCAAAGGGATATGATTTTTCCTTTCAGGATCATGAGCATTGTTTTCTGAAACCATCCATAGCATCGCTGATACGCTCAACGAGTCATTTCTTCTCATAGGAGTCAAACGTTCCTCCAAAAAAGCTGACCAGGAATTTTCTTATGGGTACGGCAAAGAGAGATTTGTCCGAGCGCTGATCTCTGCATGCGGGATATTTTTCATAGGAGCAGGAATCACCGTATATCATTGAATATTATCATTACTTTCTCATCATGAGATTTTGACCAATCGGATCACCTTCTCTATTTTGGGAGTCTCTTTTATCCTGGAAGGTACGACATTTAGCATTGCACTGAAAGAATTGATCCACGCAAATCCGCAAAAAAAATTGAAACATATTTTCGCCGATGCGGATCCCGTGACATTAGCCGTCGTCTACGAAGATGGTGTCGCTCTATTATGAGTGATTGTTGCAGGAGTAAGTATATGGTTGACACATATTACCGGTCAACAAATACGAGATTCTATAGGATCTATCTCTATAGGAGTAATGTTATGAATACTAGCCATACTTCTCATCAACAAAAATAGGCATTTTCTGGTAGGGAAAACGATTCCCAAGAAGATGAAAAAAGAGATCATAGAATTGATGGAACAAGAAGAAATTATCCAGAAAGTCATGAATTTTAAATCCAATATCCTGGACATAGGGAAATATCACATAAAATGCGAGATAGAATGCAATGGCACAGCTCTGCTCAAAACCATCGGGAAACATGAATTCCTAAAGAAAGAATACGAGAAAGTGAAAGAGAAATATGAGAATTTTTTGGAGTTTTGTGTAGATTACACCAGAAGAGTGCCTAAGATTATAGGTGAGCATATCGATAACATAGAAAGAAAAATCAAAGAAAGATTTCCTCAGATCAAGTACATCGACATAGAGATCAATTAGCGCAAATGCATTTTATATTTTATAATCAGATCACATGATAAATAATCTTGCCAAGACGATAGACTATCTCAAAAAGAAGAACAAGATAATATTCATCACTACATCCAACAGATGGGAATGACTTCACGAAGTGCCGAAATCTACACAATTAGCACAACATATCGCAAAGGAGATTGGCGAAGACAAAGTGACTTTTTTCGATATCGCCCATATGAACATAGTCCCTTGCCAGGGACATGTTTCGTGATTGATGCACAACAATTGCTGAGTCAAAGAAGCGAAACTCGCTGATCCGAAAAAGAATCCTTCGTGATGCCACAGATGCCGGGCATCATTTGATACACCGGAAGACCAGCTACGGAAGATATCCAAAGTCCTATTGGAATCTGAGGTCGTAGTATTCTTCGCTTCTGTCAGACGAGGACAGGCGAATAGCATATATCAGAAATTGATAGAAAGATTGACGCGGATAGAGAATCGTCATAGCACTCTTGGAGAAGATAATATCATCAAGGATATCGAAGCAGGAATCATCGCAATAGGCCACAATTGGAACAATGAGCAAGTCATAGAGACAGAGAAACAGGTGCTAAAATTTTTCGGTTTTCAAGTACCAAAGCAGCTTTCACGAGGATGGACATTCACCGATATGAACGACGAAAGCCAAGAGAGCTATCAAAAAGCCGTCGGACAATTCGAAAAGGATTTCTGATTTGAACTGAAAAAATAATTTATTTTGTAATCGTTTATCATGGAAAACCTCAATGACATGAAAAAATGATTTGAAAAAATCAATTCAAAAATCGGATCGGTGATTGAAATGACACCTGAAGTCCGAGAAATTTTATGAACACTCTATAAAGAGGAAGAAGTGCTAGTAAAAAACATTGAAGTGCTTTCCAATGAAGCATACAAGATAAAATACATTTTTCCTCCATATACATTAAGCAAGGAAATACCTAATCATGTATCAGCAATGCAGATGGAATTAGCGATCATACAATGAGCGTTTGCGGCATTATGACTGTATATCAAAAACAATCCGGACAAAGTGCCGTTTGATTTCGAAAAATTCCTGCAGATCAGAATGAAAGCAAAATATCGCGAAATGAAAGAGAAGACATTCACCAAAGAAATCAAACCTGGAGAATCTGCCTATCTGATATTCGACAATATCGTGATCCAAAAG
>CAIVEC010000024.1 GCA_903904875.1 uncultured bacterium
AGAAACGCTTTTCGGATTCCTGATTTATCTCACGTATCTGAGAGACGAAGCGAGTAAAAAGAATATCAACATTGATACCGAACTTCTTATCAAACTCTACATCCAAGATATCTTGAATATCGATGAATATTATCAGCATAAAATCGCTGATATCATCAACAATCTCCAAGCTGACTTCAATGAAATTATCAAACACCGGATAGAAATCGACGACAATAAGGAATATCTCAAAATCGGCTACGACAACCGGATATTTTTCAGCAACAAAAGTCTTGAAGATACTAAGAAGAAAATTATCAGTGAGGACATCATCCGGTTCAAATGATTTCTTAAGAATATCACGTATTACAACAAAAGATTTCTCATGCCGCAATAATATTTACCTCTTAGCTATTGAATAATGAAGTGCCCAAAATGCCAGAGTATGGAGACCAAAGTCATCGATTCGAGAGTGATTGAAGACGGCCAGAGCATCAGAAGAAGGAGAGAATGCGAATATTGTCAGCATAGATTTACGACGTTCGAAAGGAAATGATTCACGGAATTGGTCGTCATCAAGATGGACGGCAGCAAGGAGATGTACGACAGACAGAAGCTCAAAAAAGCGCTTTTGCTTGCTTTCGCCAAAAGGGAAATCGATAAGGAGAAAATAGAGAATCTCATCAATAATCTCGAGATAGAACGGTCTACGGACAAGAATGAAATCACGTCTAAGGAAATCGGTGATGATGTTTTGAGAGCATTGAAAAAAATGGATCCCGTAGTCTATGTCAGATTCGCTTCCGTATATAAATCATTCGACAATCTCAAGGACTTCAAGCGCTTTATAGACTAGGCTTTTTGTCTCCCTTTGTAAAGGGAGAAGCCGAAGGAAGAGGGATTTATGGACCGATAGATTTGTCCGTAAATCCTCCTGTGCTTCCGCACCACCCCTCCTTTAAAAAGGAGGACAATTTTTTTTAAAAAAAAAATCAGGAGTGAAACCTCCTGATCTATAGTTTTTTTACTTATCCGATTACTTCTTCAGGTAATTCAGATTCAGATTCTTTTTTCATTCCTTTCAGTATTAACCAAACACCAAGGATTATGGCAAGGGCACTAATAATAAGGGCTAAAGCCAATTCTTTACCACCGCCTCTTTCCCAGAATTTTTTGTTCTCAAATTCTTTTACATTGAAGTTTTTAGGATCAGTGGTGTAATAACGACTTTCGTATTGGTCAATACTATTACATGGTTTCCAGTTCACACCGTCAACTGAACAATAGAACTGTTTGTGTGCTCCAGAAATAGAACCGGGATTGAATTTGATATTATTTGTAGATACTTGTTTTCCAGAAATGGTTCCCGGATTGAATTTGGTAATTGTATTCTGTGCCTGTATTGCTGTTACTATGATCGTAACAAGTGCAACGAAAACGATTAATTTTTTCATAATTATTTTTTTGTTTTGGATTTTTTGGGTTTTGTGTTTTATTTTTGTACTATTCTTATATATATTTCTTATTAAATGTCAAGCCTTTCTTACAAGAAAATTATCTAGTAGCTTTTGGCTTGAACATAGGGTTATTCTACAAATTCTTTGAAATTGGTGAAATCTATCTCCTCCCTGGTCTGGGCAAGATCATAGAAGGTGAATTCCTGTATTTCCGAAGTATGAGCTATACAACAGTCCTTGATTACTGTTATTTTAAGATCCCTGTCATAAGCATCCTGGATGAAACTCCTGACACATAAGTTTGTCAAAATTCCGCAGACAATGACCTGTTTGATGCCTTCGAGCTCTTTTTCCAATGAGGTATTGTAGAACGGGCTGATTTTGTTTTTGATGATGATGGTATCCATATCCTGCACCTTGAGTTCTGGGATAAATTGGGTTTCTGGTCAGAAATAGTCTATTGAATCAGCTTCTCTATGTTTAGTCCAGATAATCTTGTACCCTCTGGTCCTGCAGTGCTCGATGAGATAATTCACTTTAGCGATCACTTCTTTTACATCGCCGACATAATATTCACTTTCAGGATTGGTCCGTTCGGTCTGGAAATCAATAAGCACTAATGCAGTTTCTGTCATTCATATCATTACAAAAATAAAGTCGTGTATTAGAGAATAGTGATTTTATACCGATTTTCAAAACAAAAAAATCCCGGAAACCCGGGATTATTAATAGTTTATTAATTAGTTTCTGGTGACTTTTCCAAAGTTTTTGGAGCGCGTATACGCGCTTCTTTCATACCTCGGATCTGAATATCACCGATGTCTTTCTTCATCTGATGAAAAAAATCACATACTCCTTCATCTACAAATATTTCCTTGAATTTTTTGTGAGGAATCATTTTGCTATCTACATCACTGATAGAGCGATGAAAGACTTTATTGAATGATTCTTCTCCTGTACCATTGACGACAATCGCCATGTGTTTGTAGCAATGCATCTGTAATTTGGTACAATAAAATCCTGCTTTCTCTGCCATTTTTTTTAGGATTTCATTTTTCCTTGTTTTTTCATCAAGTTCAAGGACGAAAAACTTGTATTCGCTGATGAAGTCTTTTACTTCTTCTGCTCCAGCTTTATCAGTAAGCTGACCCATGGTGAAAATTTTTTTTCTTCTTTCCATAAATATAATTACATTATTTTTTTGTTTTTATGCCAAAAAAAATTGGCTAATCGCATTAGTAGTAATTTAGCTTCTAAAGTCAAGTATATCTATCTATGTCTGATATATTTCACAAGTTTTATGATTCACCAAACAACCAAGATGAGTATAATAATCGTTCATAAAATCATCAATCAAACGTAATTTCGGAATATGGTATATCGTGGTTTTTCAAAGAATACCATTTTGAGATCAGGCATCGCTTTGAAAGTTTTAATCATCTCTTTGACCGGAAAGCTTTCTATCTTTCCGATAGCGAGCGAATATTTTCCCTGATCGCCTATATTGGCAACTCTGATTGTATACGTTCCCGATCCTACCTGCTTTTCTAAGCTAGGTCATTGGAGGTACATATCACCTGCAAACGGTTCAAAAAAATCAGTCCATGCGAATTCCTTGCCATCCAATCTTGTATATACCGCATTATTCCCTTCTATCACATCCACCGTAAAATCAGTCCTGCTACCATATATCTTCGGTACAACGATATTTACATAGAGCAAAAATCCGGTATCGGAAATAATCTGATATACATCGTCTTGGCCGGATAAGATTCCGTAAAATGCTTGAGAAATTTCAGGATTTTTCACATTTACTATCTGTCCTGCTGGTTGTTCAAACACCAATCTTGGCTGATGTGCGAAAGTAAAACCAATTAACAATAATGCAAACATCGGCAAAAGAAATTTTTTCATAGAAAAAAAAATAAGAAAAATAAAAATTATGCTAATTCTTTTATGTATTGTTGGAATAAATGCCCTTTTTCTTCAAAATTTTTTCGTAGAGTGTAACTTGGCGATGCAGTAGAAAGCAAGCATATTTTTCCGTTTTTGGTGTACTTGTACGCAAATTTCACTGCTTCTTTCATATCGCTCGTCTGGAATATTTTTACTCGGATAATTTCCTTGCCTGCAGGTGTATCCTCATCCTTGAATGCTTGTGCTATTCTCTTACCTGAATCCGGAAACAAGACCACATTTCTGATGCCGTATTTACGGATGCATTGGATGAGATCATCAAAGACATATCCTCTATCGGTTCATCAAAGGAAAATAGTATCAATATTTTTTCCGAAGGTTTGAATAGCTTGAATCGTACTTTCTGGTGTCGTAGAAATCGCATCATCGACCCATTGAATCCCTCCATAGGTTCAGATATTTTCCATTCTATGCGGAAGTCCTTTGAATGTTGCTAAAGTTTCTTCAAATACTGTATACTCTATTTTCATAATATCACAGATACCAAGTACCGCACAGATATTCATCATATTATGTTCTCCCTGAAGGATAATAGAATCGGCAGGTAATATCTTTTTTCTTTTTACAAAAAACAGTCCGTCTTTGTAGATATAATTTCCCTTGTGTCCGAAAGTACGGATAGCCAATTCTTTGATATCTTCCTTATCTAATTCATATTTAGTGATTATTTCATCTCTGACAAGATTGTACTTACTTCCATTGAGGAGATTGAGTTTTGCATCTTTGTAATTTTCGAATCCATCATGCCGATCGATATGATCGGAATAGATATTAAGCAGGATGCTTATGTAATTGTTTTTTTTGAGTCACTCGAGCATGTAGCTTGAGACCTCAAATACTGCGTATTCGTTCTTTTGTGATTCAATATTTTTGATATCCAGATAATTAAGTACCGGATTCCCTATATTCCCGATCAATTGAACATTCTTTTTTGCATTTTTGAGGGTTTCATAGATCAAAGTACAGGTCGTAGACTTTCCTTTAGTACCGGAAACTGCGATGATTTTTCCTTGATAGTAATCAAAGAATATCTGTGCCTGAGAGGTGATCTTATGTTTATATGGATATATCTTACTATGATAGAGTGAAATTCCCGGTGTTTTGATGATCAGATCAAATTTTTTAAGGGTATCAAGATAATTCGCTCCCAAAATAATATCAAAATCCGGATCTATACCAAAGGTCTGATTGAGATATTCCAGATTAGCTGCCAATCATTCGATTTTTTTCGCTCCATCTAAAATGGTGATATTCCTGGGTGAAATACCGATTTTTAAGAGAAACTGGAGAGAAGATTTTCCCTCTCTTCCATACCCTAAGATGGCAATTTTCTTGTTTTGAAATTTTTCAAAACTTATCATATATCATAATCAGGATATAAGACTTTTATGTCTCGAATATAGTGTTTTGTGCAATAAATGCAATGTATAAAAAAATGATGACAAAATACGTCATCATTGATTGTGTGTTTGATTTTTGGAAGATTTTTTTTCAAGATGCTTCATTGCTTTTGTTTGATAATACCCCCGTAATAAGGTACGTACAAGAAAAAACAGTGCAATACCTGCTAATACTAACAACGGAACAATGAACCAATTTTGATTTGTTACTACTTCTGGCATAATTTGGTTTTTTGGTTTGAGTAAGTCTTATAACATATTAAAGCCATATTGCAAGTCTTTTTTTTTGCAAAAAAATAGTTAAAAATAGCCATCTTTCACTGCTTGATTTTCTCCGTCTAATAGCTATCGTACAGATGCACCGAACTGCTTTCGAAATCTATAATTACTTCACTTTGTTCGCACTTATCGTTTCTCAAGTCGTCGGTATAACTCTCACATCCAAAACAATTCGCTATGTAAATTCTTTTGGCGGTCGAGTAAACTTTATTTTTCCTTGATAAGGAATGAAAGCTTTCCAGACCTTCTATTTCACCTGATATGACTTTGATCCAAAGACCCTCAAAGCCTCTTTTTTTTATTCTTTTGATCATGAAGTCAATTTTACCGAAACCATCGATTTTACCTGCCATGGATTCACACCGATCACCACTAGAGATCCTGAAATAATGAACACTCTCCTCTTCCATCTTTCGTTAGCGGTGGGTGTCAGCTATTATAAGCTCTACCCTACTGAAAATTTAGTCATAGAAAGCGGCTCGCTCAATGAAGATCAGCAACAATTCTGGACAACCTTTTATACTCAAGGATTGGGAGAATTCTTCTTCAGAAACAATCTTTCACCGAAATGACTCATAAACTTTGTCAATGGAGGAAAAGAATCGCCTCATAAGCTGTTTTCATCACATTCAAACATTCCTATGATTGCCATTGGATGAGGAAAAGACAGTCTTTTAAGTACAGAACTCATCAAAAAGCTGAACATACCGTTTTACACCTCTACCTTCGGCAAGGATTATTATCTCCACAAGATTGTAGGTGACAAAATCGGAGCACCAAGATTACTTATGACCAGAGAACTCGATCCTAAGCTCTTTGAGATGAACCAGCAATGATATTACAACGGCCATGTGCCTATCAGCGGAATCATCGCTTTTGTTCTTACAACTGCAGCTTATCTCTACGATTACACTTATATCATCATGTCCAATGAAAAAAGCGCCAATGAAGGAAATACCATTATGGATGGCATTGAAATCAATCATCAGCGAAGCAAAAGCTATCAATTTGAATCAGATTTTTCTCAATATATAAAAAAATATCTTTCTCCTGATGTACAATATTTCAGCTTATTAAGAGGAATGTACGAGCTTAAGATAGCTAAACTATTCAGTCAATATCAGCAGTATTTCGATATCTTCAGCAGCTGCAACAACAATTTCAAAATCATAGAAAGCAACAAAACTACCGCTCATCGCCGATGCGGTATCTGTCCGAAATGCGCCTTCGTCTATGCGACCTTGAGACCATTTCTCAGCGATGAGGATACCCAAAGGATTTTTGGCCAGGAATTGTATGAAAATAGCGAATTGACTACCACCTACAAAGAGCTTCTTGGCATCGATGGCATCAAGCCGTTTGAATGTGTCTGAACCAATGAAGAAGTGACGTATGCGATGTATCTCTATTATGAAAAAATTATACATAATTCTCAGATTCCTCCCATCATGGAACTATTCAAAAACGAGATATTACCTAAACTATCTTCGAATGACCTCCTGATGTTAGAAAAGAAACTTTTCACCTTGTATACGGAAGAAACCAATATACCAACAGAATTCCAAGCCATTTTACCTGTGTAATTGTAATAATATGATCAATGATTTTAAAAATACACAATGAAGTGAGGAACAAAAAACACTTTGTCCTGAATGACTTATCGAAAGTGATCCTTCTCTCAAAGCGATAGTCAATCCAAATAGAGATGATGCTCAAATTTATTTTAATAAACTACAGTTGGCAAAACATTGTACCAAAGATCATTGTCATCATCGAAAAAGTTGTACAGAAGACATAAGGGAAAAACTTATCGCCATGTTTGATACATTTGATAAAGATAATAAGAACTAAAATAAGGCATATTAAATATATTTTATAGACACTGTCAATCTTATTTCCTTCCCAAGACAGTGTTTTTTTGATTATTTACCTAGCGGGGATATAATAGTAGTGTATATCACGCCACTTTCGAAATCTCCATTTCTAAACTCGAAATAGAAGTTTCTCAAGAGGCTCTATATAACTTCGACGTTTGAAAACCCTCAAAAACTATCGGATTTTCATTGCGTCTCAGTGATATTTCTTTACCCGTTTGAAGCACTACAATGATCAAAACACTTACACGCCACTATCGCAGGATACCTAAGGTAGGTAAACTCCTTTTCGGAATAGCCTTCTTTTTGGGAGTTTTTTTGTTTACCTTCAAATTCATGTATGCGGATAGTATTCCATTTGAAAATCAGCTTACCGGTATGTTTACTTGGCTAAATACAGGATACTACTCCAATACCTATTTCCATTTTGGAGGAAATAATTTCGTAGGTATCATCTTCTGGTCAGGCAGTACTGAAACACTTTCTACGGGACAAGAAATTACTATCAACACTGGCGCACAAAAGATTAGCTGTACAGGACATCTAGTAGGAATCTATTATAATAACCAAAGAGGACGAAGAATCCGGCCGCTAGATACAGGTAATCTTGCTATTCTCAGCGGACAGGGATCATGATATGATACTATGACTATAACTTGATGATTTTATACTAATTGTACCTGATTGAGTTGATATATCCCTCAAAGTAATGAAGTTTATGGACAAATCGATCATACTTTAGGATGAACGCAAGTATTCCATATGTTTGCTGGAATAAGCTATAATTTTACGGGTAATGCTATCAGTGGAGCGGTTTTTGATCATACCTTGAGGATTGATACGTGATGAGTACATACGGGATTTATGTTTGATACCGAGGGAGGTATCGCTGAACTCAGTATGAATATGCCATGGTGTCAGGATTTCCAATCATTATCTGGAACTTGATGATTTACTGTACCACAGTGAAGTTGAGGTGGTATCGTCTTTAATTGTCGGGGACAGAATGTAAGCGGATATCGATTCAAAATATTTGCTTCTGGATCTATTTTAACAGCAGATTTTTTAGACCCATATACATGAAGTTCCGATACGTGGTATCTTACTGGATGAATTTTAACTACAGGTGACTATGTTGCTAGCTGTACAGCAATGTGACCGACTGGTGGTCCTGACTGTGCACAAATACCGTTCCATGTAGGTACATGAACAATCCCTCCATCATGAACTGGATGTAGTCCAAACTTCCAATGAGAAATCAATTTCGTATCATACAATGGAAGCACTGTTATTAATCAATGACTCGGAACATATATTACCAATAAAACTGGTATTATGATTCAATCGGCTGCTACCGAGCCAGTTAACTTTATTGTCTCTGGAGAATTTCTATGAACTCTTCGATCAAATAATTATCTAAGTTATTCTATGTTAAACCCTACTACAATTCCTATTACTCTTAACAATACTAATGGATGGAACAACTTCTCAAGCACATTTACTACAGGATCATTATCATGATTATGTACATATACTGATGTTGCTAAGAGAGTCTATGTAGATACTCAAGCACCTACTGCGCCATCTATTACTGCACTGAGTATAACCAATCTTTGCCCATCTACTTGACTCAATATTACACGAAGTGGTTCTTATGATACATGATCATTACTTTCACTATTGAACTACAAATATGAAGTCTATAACAATAGTGGAATGGTAACTGGTATGGTCTTAAGCTGAACCACTACAGGCACTTCAGTTAATATTACTCTCTCATTACTTCCTCTTGGAACTTACTATATGAAAATATCA
>CAIVEC010000025.1 GCA_903904875.1 uncultured bacterium
AATAAAAGAAAATTATCAAAAAGAAAAGATCCAGAATCTAATGTAGAATATTTTTTTGAATCATGATATGCAGCACAAGGAATTATAGAATATTTGATTAATATCATAGATCCAAATTTTGAGGAACGACAAAAGGCAAATCCAGAAAAGAGTTATCTCGATTTCGAAATCCATCTTGATAAGATGGGAAAATCTGGAGCTTTGTTTGATTTTGTAAAATTGCAGAGTGTGAACAATAATTACCTCTCCAGAATTTCTACCGACCAGCTCTATGATCAGAGCTTAGCTTGGGCTTTGAAATATAGGCCTGAATTAGCAAAACTCATACAGACTGATGTTCCATACGTAAAGGCTGCGATGAACATAGAAAGACACACCGAAAAGGATCCAAAGAGATTCACAACCTACGCTGATGTGGAAACGCAATTAAGATTCTTCTTCGACGACGAACGAACCAAGTTGCAAGCAACTAAACCAGCGTTACCAGAAATATGCACAGCTGAAGTCATGAAACCATTTGTCGATGAGTATAGCAAAGCGTTGAATTTAAGCATGTCCGTAGAAGAGCGATTCGCTCAGTTGAAAGAAGTCTGAAAAAAATATGGTTTTGCGTGAAATAATGCAGAATTCAAAGAATGAGGATATATTTGAAAGATAGGTGATTTAGCTATGTTTCTCAGGATTCAACTCTGCTGCGCAGCTCAGACGCCTGACTTATATTCCGTCATGCAAGTGATGGGGAAGGAGAGAGTTATGAAGAGACTGTCAGTAATGTAATTTCTAATATATTTTTTTCAAAAATATATAATTTCGACCTCATGAAAACATTCAATACTTTCGTGTTTTCATTGGGTCTCAATTAAAAAAACCCGATCGGAATACCGACAGGTTAGTTTTCTGCTAATGATTTTTTTGGGAGCAGAAGATACCCATTGTTGTTCAAATTACTACTAAGGAGAACAACATACCTCGAATGATCTTGAGAGCGATCATCTTGCGTGACTTTTATTAGCTCAGTCTAAGCTAAACGGTCCTGTATAATTTCTTTCCACTCAGAAAGAGGTATTATAGTACCGTCCTTGAGGACTACGTAAGTAGTCTGTCCGATTTTTTTGTATCCGATCATATACCAAAGATTTTAAAGGTTAATACTCATTGAATACTATATTTAGTTTTTATTTAACATGATTGGTGGCAGTGGAGGATCTGAATAACATCTGTATTCTAGTATCCTCAGCACATGCCTCTATGTGTATAGAGTTATAACAATACTTTGGTATAACGATTGTGATTATATATAAAAAATAGAAGAAGTCAATATAGTATATGGGAAATATGTTGTAGGAAAACTACAACAGGCAGAGAGTGGGCCTATTCTGAGAGATTATGAAAAATAATTATGAGATGAAATATTTTTTTAAAGGAGAAATTTTTTAATAAAAAAAACGCCAACCAAGATATACTTAGTCGGCGGTGGAAAAACCATACAAAAAGGGGGTAAGCCAGAGATTGAATCAATGTATAATCATAACGCTCCGCAGCTTCACGATTTTCATATCATCGCTCGCTGGAATATCTTTTTTGCGGAACCATATCATACGAGGTCTATACCCTCTAAGAGCTAACCACATTATCGCTTCATAAGTAAAAAATTAATTTACTCATAAGGCTTGGTTAAAATGATATGGTATTATACGATAGCTTAGTCCTCTGAGGTCTAGACCTCTTCGTGGACTTACAGCTATAAGATATTCAAGACGTATAACTCCTTTTTGATGGTTCTTCGTTAGGTGTTGTTCAATTATCAAGGGAACAACGTACCTCGGATGTTTTTTTACTCTAGTTCATCAACTAGGTCGCTTACTCAAGACGTTTTTCTGTTTTCTGTCTTTTTTAGCGGAGGAACGGGAATCTCGGCTTGGATCCAAGGTAAATTACTAAATACATGTGGCTTTTAGCTTACACGCGGTAATTTACATAAAGAAAGTCCTTTCGGTTGCTCTCTTGCTTGGCAGTGTTTCTTGTAAATCATAGTTTGGCAATTTTACCATGATTCAGCATGTATTAACACACAAATATACACGCAGCGATTAATGACTCTTCCCCATCGGGAAGGTTTCCCCTTGGTAAAGCTACCTTGAATATTGCGATTCGATTAAGTAACTTTGCTTTACCTCTTTGGCTGGATTTTTTTTAATAGAGAGAGGTGTAGGATATGATAAACAATAGTTTTCTATAATCCTTAGCATCCTGTCTCTGGTAGCTATGTAAAATTAAGATATTTTATCATAGTGAAATTATTATATATAAAAGTATATAAAAGTCAATGAAGCATAGGCAAAACCTGTTGTAATATTTTTACAACAAGCTGATAATAAGCTTGTTTTCTACGATTGTTGAAAAAAACCACCACCTCGAAATTTGCATTTTTTTGCCATTACGGATATAATTATATCATGAGCAAACTTTATATTATTGTCTTCTCATGAACAAAATGAATCCAAAAGAATTACAGGAAAAAACATCTAACGATATCATTAGAAAAGTGACTATTGATGATATTCCTGAAATGGCTCGTATCAATGTAGAATGTTGGAAACATAATTACAAAGGTATTGTCGCTCAAGATGTTTTAGATGATATGTCCGTTGAAAAACACATCAAAAGACGGACTGAAAATTTCGAAGAAATGCAAAAAGATAAGGTGTTTTATATCAAAGAAACTGACGGTAAGCTGGTTGGATTTATAAGTTGAGGTTTAAATGATGATCCAGAAGCACCTTATGACAATGAGATCACCGGACTTTATGTTGATACAAATCAGCAAGGTAAAAAAATAGGGAAAGAATTATTCGAAAAGATATTAGAAGATGAATTATTCAAACATTGTAATTCCTTTTATCTCCGAACATTGAAAGATAATCTTCAATCCAATCATTTTTATCAAAAGATGTGAGGCAAAAAATTCGGTACAAAAAAACATAAAACTTGAGCAATACTTGTCGGTTACTATCGACAGAAGTAAATTGTTTCATCGCTTTGGCGTTTTATCGTTTCATCGTATTATTATGGACGCAAACTTACTTATCACCCTCCAAAATTACGGGCTTTCCGAAAAGGAAGCGAGAGTATATCTCACCGTTTTGGAATTGGGGACTTCTATCGCCAGCACTATCGCGAGACGCGCAGAACTCAATAGGGTGACGGTGTATACCATTCTCGAAGATTTAAAGAGAGATGGAATCGTTAATGAAACAACCAAAGAAGGCGTGAAATATTACAGTGTCATCAGTCCTGATATCCTTTTGAAACAGCTGGAACAGAAATATGAAAGCTTCAAGGAAAAAGTACCGGAGCTTTTGGCTATGGCTGAAAAATTTGGAAATAAGATAAAGGTACAATTTTTCGAATGAGTGGAATGAATCGTAAAGATGTATGGTGATCTTTTGGTATCCAATAAAGAAGCAATCCATTCGTTTCTCTGATTGGAAGAGATGCAACCAGCACTAAGTAAACGTCTTTTTGGAAATTTTGTTCCACAGAGAATTAAGTTAAAGATTCCAGCAAAAGTCATTGTGAGTAATCATGAAGCAAATAAAAATTATAAATCCATGGATAAAAAATCACTTAAAGAGACGCATATTATCAAATCAGATATATTTTCTCTCAATGGAGAAATAAATATTTATGGAGAAAATAAGGTCATGATAGCGATGTTTAATGATAAAGAGATGTCGGGAATCATCATCCATAGTAAAAGCATGCATGATAGTCTCAAAAGTATTTTTAATTTAGTTTGGAAAATAAAGTAAATCGATGGTGAAAATGGGAAAACTCATAGATAAGATAACATGAAGAAAAGAAAATAAATGAGTTTCTTATAAGCTTTTCAAAACCAAAAAAAATTACACGATAAAATTAGGAAATACATTGAATTATACATGGCTGCCAACAGAAGAATACGAAATGTTCTTGATAGACGGAAGATATCCGAATAAAGGATTAGAATCCTTTTTCACATATTTCAAAGATCATACAAAGGATGAAAATATGAAAGAAAAAATAACTATGGAAGAGTTTGAAAAATATTTCGAAGAAATGATGAAGATATATACAACGAAAATCATCAATGTTTTCTTGGAAAACAAAGATACTACCAAAACATATGAAAGCTTCCATGTATATCTTTTAAGGGAAAAATCGTTTATTATAGATGTAATGTCGAATGTAAAAATAAAAAATATGTATGAAAAATTATATCAAGAATATCTCAAATCACACAATAAAAATAAGTTTGGATTGGAATTTAAAAATATTGATGAACAATTGGGGAAAATGGCTTCATGGAATGGTATATGAGATGGTAGTTTTCTTTATAGTCGGAGCACTACAGAAAGCAGTGGTATAGAAAAATATAACAATGCTGTTGAAAATAAGACATATGAGGATAATAAGCCAACAGAAAATATATTGTACGAATCTGTTTTGTCAGAAAAAAATATAGAATATGCATATACGGTCATCAATAAATCTAAAACGATTGTGGAAATATGACCAGGAGGAGTCGCTAAATTATTAGATAACTTAAAAATGCTGTGTTGAGATAGAGAACAATTGGAACGGTTCTTAAAAAATAAGAAAATAAAATTGTTGGATGTGGCCGCAGAATGATATATGTGAATAAAAAATCAATTGAATGAAATAGTTAATAATATAGCAGAAGGTGTAGAAGGGAACATGACGGATTCGGAGAGTCTTGCTTATCAGAGCAATCAGTCTTGTTATTTTATGTTTGGTGGTACTATAGGTAATTTTACGCTAGATGAAATTGAAAAAATATTAGGAAATATGAAATCAAAAGATCCATTGAGGAGTTCTTATGTCTTTATGACATATTTTACGGCGCCCGATAAGGAGAAACTCACAGAAGAAGAATATAAAAATGCTATTGCAAGGTTAGAGGCGATGTATGGAGGTTGAGACAAAAACAATCCTCAATATAATCCTGCTATGGAAGATTTTATATTGTCATGATTTGAAGCATTGGGTATAGAGAGATATACTACGAATGAAAAAAATGAAAAAATACCACAAATTGAATATGTAGTAGAATATGAGGAATCAGATGGATATAGGCCAGCAAGGATAAAATTATGAGCTAAAGTGCTTAGCGATATCAATATAAAAACACCGACAGGAAAAATATTTAGCAAAAGAGCCGGAGAATATATTCGAGGAGTGCAATCATCTAGATTTACAGAAGAGGAATTCAAACAATTAGCTAAAAAATCATGATACGATATGCCTATCGGAGTAGATGATAATTGAGTCGGAGTGGCGGTGCTCAAAAGTAAGATATGAATCAATGATACATATAAAAAACCAAGGAATATTCTATGATCACTGCTTATATGAGGACTGCTTTTATGATGATGATTGCTGACCAAAAATATCCTGCATCAAAGAGAAATAGAAAAACAACAGGAGAAAATGGATACGGAGTTCGCTAGTAAACAGAAAATGTCCTTCCATGGTGATGCGGGACATGGCTATTATGAACTTACTACGACTGCAGAAAAGATAGAGTATATAAACAAATTGATTGATGCCTTATTTGAAAATATTTCTATACGTTATAATCTAAAGACAGGTGAAGACGAAATAAAAGATATCATCAGATCATATATAAAAGACGAAGAAATACTTGGAAAATTTGCGAATACAGATAATTACAATTATAATATATTTGATATAAGTGATGCTTTCGTAAAGAAATACTACAGCGATGTTCTTATAAAAAAAGACATAGATAAAATGCCGTACAATCATCTCAAAGATTATGAGACGTATTTCAAAGAGCTTATTACCAATACGAATATGGCAAATGAAGATGTAATGCAAATATATAAAGGGCCTAATGGGGTAGCATCTCAAAATAAATATCTGATGTCTCCTACGAATATTTCCATATATTTCGATATCCAACTGCAATGCATAAAAAGCTGAATGAAAAGGGAATTAATCGAAGAAAAAGAAAGGTCAGTTGAATGAGAGAGTGATCTCAGTATTAAGTCGCATTTTAGCCAGAGAACTAACGTTGAATCGTATTCTGTCAAAGACGGTTATTTGTATGTCAAAAGATGGAGAGAAAATCCATATAATTATGTCATAGCGACTACTCAAAATGGTGAGGAAAGAAAAAATATAGATGTTAAGGTCATAGCGTATGATTATTTTTATCAGAATAGGCCTATCATTCATGAAGTGTATAAAAAATTCGGCGCCATATATCGGGATATGTCTTCAGATCATGATCGGGAAAAATATCAGACCTATCGATGGAAAAAAGACTCCGTGAAGATGATGATCACCAAGGATCTATTGCAGACATGATTGTTGGACCAAATATCTCCCGATAACGAGAGAGCGATTTTGATGTATTTGCAAGGATTCGTACAAAGGAATGCTTCGTTTCTCGAAAAAGAATGAATTTCAAAGATTCCTTATGATGCATATCAAAAAGAACATGGAGAGGCATTTGAAAATACCAGCAAGGCAAATGAAAACAATATTCCAAACATCATCGAATATGATAATAGACGAGAAGATTATAAATTCCATTATATAGGAAAATATTATACCCAGAAGGGAATTGAATATGATTTGGGTGAAGTAATTATTGATTGAAAAAAATATCTCTATGCGAGAAATGTTAAAGAAGATAAGGATGAATATCATACAGAAGAAGGAATAGATATCATACAATTGAATTACTATCTGACTCGCGGAAAAGAGGTGGCGAAAGATTACAATGATCTTAAGAAAAAGACTCAATAATTTTCTGATTTTACAAACAATAATAATAGGGCTTTTTTAGCTCTTTTTTCGTGTTGTTGTAACTTTCCGACAACAGTATTTGCTAGGTAGGGATTGATATTTATATACTTTTATATAAAACACCAAATGTCAATATAAAATATTTTATATGCTTCTTGAAAGTTATGACTGATACTTCACCAATACCAAATAAAAATTCTGAAGAGAAGATAACTCTAGATAGTACTAAACAAAATATTTCAAACAAAAAAATATATTTTGATTCTGACGGAACCGAAATCAAGATCGGCTACGACGATCAGATCGGCGTCGGATTCATCGAGATCATAGACAACCACTAATTTTATTAATTAATTATAAAAAAATGACTGATATTAGAAATCAACAAACAGAATTCTTTAAGAAAATGGAGACTAAGATCATAGAAAGCGCTACTGATAAGATAAGAAATGCAATAGAGGAAACATTCACCAAACAGTGATATTCTACAGAAGGCATTATAGGGCTTATCGATACATGATATGGTGAATACATAGCGAGCAATCTTGATCCATTTGTCCGTTTGGAAACCGGTTGTCGGAAAGGGGGCATAGATTGAATAAAAATCATGGATGCATTGATCCATCATGGATTCGGCGAACAGGTGACACATCATATAGGTCGACTATGAAATGATATAACTCTAGAGAAAAGAAAGTGACTGTTCAGTAGTTTGATCAAGTCGGAACAAGGAAAGGTTTTTTTAGAGAACATAGATAGTTTGTATGAAGAGGAACATAAGGATATCGTAGATATGTTGTTATCTACTGAGTCCTCTTGGATTGGTCGTGAGGGTGAAGACTGTTATGATCAATGACAAACACCGCTGATTTTTGAATATTTTGAGAAGCTTGCATGAATGGATAAAGCAAAAACATTGATGCATCTGCTTAAAAAATGACAGTTCAAAGCGTTCAAATACAGTAAGGAGATATCGCAACAGCTTCCCAGCCTATGCTTTGGAACGTTGATTACCGATATCATAAGTGAATTTAAAATCGGACGGATGGATAGATGCCGGCCTTTGTTCCAGTGAGAATTGGATGAAGAGGATCGTAAGGATATCTTATCCTACCTTATTACAGAACATGATGATGAATACGATTTGTATGCATACAAAAACATAGAAAAATTCTGAGCATCATATGAACAAGTGACTCAGATGATCGAGGAAAGAGATAATAAAGTTCAGTAAATATTTTTATATTTTTTTCAAAAAATTACCATGAAAAAACTTAATCAACTACGTTCTACTCCAGGGAATACTAATCAACAAGTTAATAATTTTACTGAGCTCAACTTCAAGGAAGTGAATATCTGAGGGAATAAGATTGCATGGACTTTTTTTAAGGTAGACTTGGACGAGGAATATTGACAACTCTGATCAAAAGAGCATCCTGAATATTTCTACATCAGGACAGAAAGCGGTAATATCTACAAGATATTCAGAAAAGATTATAAATATCTTCAAGAGTTATGCAAAATGGATGCATGCACGCATATCATGAATACATTCCCTACGGATCGGTGTATTTACAATCCACAGACCAAAACGGTAGTCGGTTTGGAAAATCCTATTATAAAATGCGGGGAATCTTTTGCTTATGCACCGAAATGCAACACGTCAAAAGTCCAGGAAATTGTAGGTATTTCCAGTAGTCAATGAGGAGAATCTACAGCTTCTTTACAGTCAACTCTAGAACAAGATTTTATCAAAAAAATGCAATAAATTTTATATTTTTTCAAAAAATTACCATGAAAAAACCAAAAAATCTACCAGATTCTGCTCCAGAAAGTGGAGAAAAAAAACAAGCATCTACTACCCATGAATTAGTCGGTGAATTATCTCTATCATCAAAAAAAGAAACAAAATTAGAATTTGCTATACCAGTAGCTCCAGGTGTTGATAGTGCTTATTTTGATTGATGTGGTGATACTATATGAGATACAGGATTGGAATATACTGCATTGGAAAGAACTCTGCTCCCTGGAATATACAGAAACAATATTTGGGAAAGCGTTAGTACTATGGAAGAAGACACATGTATGATTTCTATCACCTACTATGATCAGAATTTATATACGGTGGCAATATTAGATAATGGTGATTGGGATCAAGAAGAATATCCAGCTTCCCGTTATCCTGATGAGATGAAGAACCTTCTTGCTCAGGTGGCGGAAAAATGGGATGTATCGTTCCCTTTGATAGATGAAGATTGCAAAGATAGCAGGATTATCATCAATAAGGAACAATTAGATGAATTTCTCGCGGATCTAAAAATAGATTCCACTGAAGTGTTTAAAAATAAAAGTGAAAAAGCCGTTGATACAACAGAAAGCGGATTTATGAAAACAGAAGATGGATATGAAATCAAAAATATATTCCCGACAGACTTTGCTGATTATTGAACATTCACCAAAGAACATATTTCATTGGAAAACGCTGATAATGGAGATGATATATATCTCTCATGTCTTATGCAAAATATTGAATGAAAAAACATTACTAATGCTGGTTTGGAAAAACTAATAGAAAGCATGAATCTCATATATTTACCAGAAAATAAAATACAGGTAAAGATACAACCAACGCTTAAAAATGATTTCGGTTGGATGACCGTAAAGATGTGACGGACTGAACATAATGAATATAGTAATTTAATAAAATTTTTACAGAATAATCTCCGTAAACAATATACCATCGCCAAAAAATGGAATATCGATATGCCACTGGTTTCCTGATGTAAATTAGAGTCTTATCTGCCACATTCTATCACGTTAGATCAATCTAAGCTGCAAGACTTTATGAAAGATCTTGGTATCGACGAAAAAACTGTTGTATTGCCTAAGTAAGCATTTTTATATTCAAAATATGACAATGGAAACAAACAAAGAGCTACAGACTTTAGAAGGTGCAAAGAGCTTCGTAAAAAACCTCTCGGATGGATGTAGAAAGAATCTGATAGAGGTAATTGAGAATAAAGAAATTCTTAATGATAAAAAAGTTTTTAAAGAAAAAAAAGTTATTCTCTGTCCTTTTCCAGATCATAAACATTACACAGAGCTTTGGGAATCTCTTGGTCCAAAATGCCAAAAAGAGATGAAAGAAAACATCAGAATAACAGCAGATGGTAAAATAGAAATCATCAAAATGAAAAAAAAATTCTCAATACTTACAGCACAGCATGATGGTATTGATATTTTCACTTGATCTCATGTAGATAAAAATAGAAGAACAGGACACAACTGACTGACTTATTTGACAGGTCGAGCAGCAAAACAAGAATGTAAAAAACAAAACAAAAAGCTTCTTAACGATAGGACAGAAGTGGAAGAATTCATTAATTACTTTCCATGAGACAACACCAAAGAAAGAATATACCATTTTGTAAGGTTATTTGATTTAGGAGGGGCCGGTTATTGGAGTCCACATAATAAGAGATGGCACCCTTGCGGAAGTGTCGAGATAACAGAGTTGTCAAGAGTAATTGACTTTACGATGTGTATAGAGTGAAGAAGATTACTCATTGATAGTGCAGATGTAAATCTTTGCGATCCATCATTTCCTTCTCCTTTTGTCGTGTACGAGCCTACCCCGTAATTTTTCCATGGGAGACTACTAAACAAGACATCTAAAATAATTTTTACCTACTTACCTACATTACCATGACCAATGCACCAACCACATCACCAGAACTACTGAAATCCATAGATGTTGTCTATGAAAGAATGAATAATGTCAAAAATCAAAAAAATGAACTATTTGAACTATTGAATAATATGGATGAATTTTCAAAAATTTTATGAATGATGAAAAATTGAGAAATCGTAACAAAAGAAACTTGTCAAAAGCTTGAGGAGATGATTAAGTTGCGTGGAATTTCATCAAAACTACACGATCGAGAAACGAAATCAAATGAGGAGTGCATAAAAGAAAGTATGGATTTGACCCAATTTATACTCAATTATCCTTATGCGCTTGATGCAGAAAATTTTGAGATGTTCGGTGATTGAAAAGACAATCTTTTTAAAACTGAGAAGTATAACTACTATGGCTTGGTGCAAAAACTTCCGAATGAAATAAATATAATTGATAATCCTATGTATGATGAGCCTATTCGTTTTGTAGATAAGAAAAATTGAATTGTTGTGAAAAAATACAGGAATAGAGAATATTTGGCGCATTTATGAAAAAATGAAAAAGGCGAATATGATTTAATAAGACTGCTTATGCCAAAAGATGATTATCTTATCATAAAAGATTTTGATCATGATGATATAGCTTTTGTAGCAGATAAGGTATGATGAGTAAAAAAATGGTGATTGATAAAGAAAGTTCATCCTTATGAAGGTAAAATAGAAATACATAATTTGGTTTTCCCTGAAGTAGAACAAGACCCAGATAAAATTGGAGACCTAGGTAAAATGGAATTTGATGAATATAATGCTTGTGGAGCTATAATTCATGGTATAGGAAAGGTAATTCTTAGGAAAAAATTTTATAAAGGGGAATGCGACACAATAAGCGCGTTCAGAAAATGACGCAGGGGAGAAGAGATAAAGCTGCGAGGGTAGAAAACTAAATAAAAATATCACATAAAAATTATATTTATTCACTCACATATATTCCAAATGGCGGATTTTCAAGAAAACGGATTGCCAAAGATACCAGAGGTATTCAATAACGACTATCCGGAAAATTACAAGTTACGACCTCAAACTTTCGCGCTTACGAGAGAAGAATTGAAGGAGACATTGGAAGATGGGACTCCGAAACTTTTGACGATGGATATAAATATCTGTGAAGATGGATACGTAGAGGCTGTTAATAGAGGATTGGACAGAAGGGACAAACAGGAATTAAATAAAAGAGCGGAAGAATTATATGATTGCGATATAGGCTGTGAACACTGTTTTGATTGCAAGACCAAAACGAATAATCCGCTCATGAAAACTGAAGAAGTTTTTGCCATGCTGTTAGAAGCTAAAAAACTTGGATTGAAAATGGTAAAGTTTCTTGGTCCCGGCGAGTTATTGCATAATCCTAGACTGTTTGAAATCTTGGATTTTCTGAAAGACAATGATATCAGGATAGGAATTTTCACCAAAGGGCTGATTTGCGGTAAAACATGATATTCCCAGGAGAAATTCGGTATGGAAACCAAAGAGTTTTGTAAAAAATTATATTCTTACCCAAACGTATCACTGCTTTTCAACATCACTTCAACAGATAAAAAAACAGAATTGAAAAGAATCAATTCCAAGAAAAATCCTGATTTGTTTGAAATAAGGAATAAAGGATTCGAAAATTTAGCGAACGTATGATTCAATAAGGATATATCCAATCAGAGGCTAACGCTTGTCTGTAATCCTGTATTGAATGATAATATATCCGAAGTAGAAGAAATATACGAACGAGCGATCAAAAGAAATATTCCGATAATAGTCGCTCCGACCATGGTAAGCGGGAAATGATTGGATCAGAAGGAAGTGAAAGACGAAAATTTCAAGACAGAAAAATTAGTCAATCTCTATGCGAAAATTTATGTAATGCTGATCAGAAACAGATTAACGACGCTTGAAAAGATCAAAAAAGATTGAGTCTCGCCGTATGCAGGAATCCCATGCAACCAATTTTTGGGCGGATTTATGCAGAGAAAAGACGGTAAATTACAAGCTTGTCCTGGCAACGAAACCGGTCCCTATGTATACACGGAAGATCTAAGACGTTCATGACCTTTACTAGAGCAATGGAAGAATTCTCTGAATTATATTTTGAGACAGAAAGCGTTAGAAAAATGAGATGATATGCCGCTTACGAATCCTTGCTATGCTAAACAAGAATTACTGGATTTCCCCGACGATAAAACTCCGATACAAAAAGGATGCGGCTCCATCCCTGATAATTTTGAACATAGAGTTTTAAAAAAGATTAATGAGTTTTTGATGGGGTAAATGATGTAATTACCAAAGAATAACAAGCTAAATAAAAATTCTAACATATTAAATAAAAACTAAAAAATAAAAAAATGAAAACAAAAATTCTACTGAGCATTACGATGCTCGCGATGGTCATTAACAGTTATGCCGAAACCCGAATAACGGTTTCGCTGGAAAAATTGCAGTATGCGATAGATAATCCTGGTACGCCACTTATTGTCAGCACAATAAAACATATTGAGCGTTCGCCAGATTGGCTTTGGGAGACGAGCTATACAACGAACAGAGTAATTGTGTATAAAAACCACAAACTTTCACGGCTATTTGATCAGAACACTCAACCATCTACTTCATTCTGTTGGATGGGATTGATATTTTTTATTGCAGGCACAATATCCGCATTTCTGTCCAGATATATCAAGCATCTTCTTGCAACATTATGTTTGGGCATAGCAATCATGAATTGGTGCTGGATCTTTATTCTCAATGAAAATATATATTGGTGGCTTCCAATTCTGGTACTTGTTGTCTTTGTTGCAGTAGGAAAGTTAGGACATTGCTTAAATCAACGAAAAAACAAAAAAACCAAGGAGGAAAAATTATGAAAACATTTTTAAGCAATATTTGGTATTGGATAATTCAAGCTGGCTGTGTGGTTATTATATTTTTATGCATCGCTACTCCTATGTATCTCATAATCGGAGCATTATTTTTTGGCGAACCAGGCAAGACAGAAACGATTATTCTCAATACAGAAAAATGCGGTATCGTATTCACTACAAGATGCGATATCAGTCATGCTACTTGCAAAATATTCCCTGCATTTATGAATTCTGGGGGCGGAATTATGGGTAAACCATATATCACAGAAATAAAGAATGTAGGTAAGGAACAAGTGAAGATAGCGTTTTTTGATAGACAATTTAATGAAGGAGATCCAATATCTATAACACTTAGTTCTTGGTCTCATACGTCATTGTCTACGCTTATGCTATCACCAGGCGAATCTCTTGTGCTGGATAATGTTTCCGTGCCACAACCAGGGGATGATACAGAATCCTTGATGTACGTTTTGCAACACAGTAACGATCCATATGCATCTATATATCGTAAAGGCACAGTCACTGATATTTTACTGGAAGAATTTCTCAAAAAACTTTATTAAAAAAATCTAAGGAGGAAAAATAATCATAGCTGTCTGGGTATTTCTCAGACAGCTTTTTTATACCTGTTGTAACTTTCCGACAACAGTTTTTGCTAGGTAGGCATTGATATTTTTCTACATATCATTAAAAAAGAAAATGTCAAGAAATAAAAATTATAAACCCTCAAAAAAACAAAAATATATGAAAACTATGAGATCATTAACAATCGTTATTATGATGGTATTCATCTGCCTCACGATCACAGCAAAAGCACAGATTGAAAACATTAAATTGACCGCTGATAGCACTGTAACTATAGATAAAGTCTATGCAGGGATATTGAGCGGAACACAGTTTAGTACTGATAGTCTGTATGCTTCTACCTTTGCTAACATGCGCTTCGGTGCAATGGCGACATATCAACCTACGAAGTGGTTTGCAGTAAAAACCTGGGCAATATATCAGGCTGAAACGAAAACTACACCGTGGCATATGCAGCAGTTCTGGTTCAAATTCACACCGACCAAGAAGCTGAGCCTAGAGATAGGCAATATGGCCACGCTGCCTACAGAACAACGTCCACATCCAGTTTCCGGTAACGGGCAGTTTGAAACCTTCTCTGAAGGACAGATTGTAGGCATGGCGTTGAATGCTAAGCTCAAGTACGCTTTTACAAACGATTTCAAAGCAGGAGCAGGCATTGCAATCCGTAAGGATAAGCCTGAGTACAGTGGGATGCTGAGCTACAAAATAGTGAAGCTTTCCAGCTGGTACAGCCAATACGATAAAAAGATTGGCGCTGCAGTGAATATCAATGTTGCAAGAGTGTACGACACATTCGTCTGGAAACAGGATCAGATAGTATCGAATATCTTCTGTCTGAAAATCCTGAAAAAAGCTAATGTGAGCCTCTATGCCGATACCGGATATGACCTAGCAGCCAAGAAATTGGTTCGCGGTGAAGGAGGACTTTTGAAGAATTTCGAGTCCAAATACATCAAGGGATTATTCGGTCTAGGATACCAACACGAAACGCATACGATAAATGGATATTTGTTTGTCCATGTCTAAGTCCTGCGGATAATATCGGACCCAGGGTATTTCTCTGGGTCTTTTTATAACAAAAAATTTAATAAAAAAAATAAAGGAGGAAAAATTATGAACTCACAAACAGAAATTTATAAACAACAGATCGAGCAGATGGCCAAGGGCCAGATAACGCTCGACCCCACCAGGACACTGCTTCTGGTGGTGGATATGGTCAATGATGGATGCTCGGAATTGGGGTCATTCAAAAAAATGATGAACGCCGATATCTCGATGTTCCAGGCTATAGAACCCAATATCATCGCGCTCATGCGCGCATGCAAAGCTGCAGGCATCCCTCGCATCTGCGTGCAATCCATCTACGACTTCGCGTATATCTCACCGGCTATGCGGCAACGCTTTGAAGCGATGGGAATTCAGGATGGAATGATTGCTCCGAAAGGACAATGGGGTTCCAAGATTATTGATACGCTGATGGCTGAAGACCCGGAATATGTTCTGGTGAAATCGCATTATTCAGCATTTGCTAAGGGACGGACATTGATGTATAAAGTTGGTGGTGAAAAACGTAAATTAGAAGAATATTTACAACTTCCAGTTGAGTATGACAAAGAAGCGCAAGCAAATAAAGAAAGGATTTTAAATGAGTATTTCCAAGATGCTAAAATAAATCCCATATGTACTGATAGACTTATTACTTTGGATAGATTTATGTGTCATAGAAATACCATCATCATCACCGGTGGTTCCACTCACGTCTGCGAAGATGCGGCCGTATCGGGCGCATCAGAGCGCGGGTATCATGTCATCGAATCAATCGATGCCGTAGCCTCTGAAGACCATGATAAACATTATGCATATCTGCATAATCACGGCATCTTCAAGTCACAGCTGACAACTACTGCCAGACTTATTGAAGCAATAAGGAAAATTAAAACAAACAAATAGAAAGGAGGAAAAATTATGAAAACTAAAATGTTAATCGTGTTTGTTCTGCTCTTATCATTCGCGTTGTCTTCATGTGAACCATATAATGAAGACAATGCTAAAACGTTGATAATGGCAAGAGTGCCTAAGTGTGTGAATATTACTATGGTAGTATCTGGCAACTGTGATTATTACGCCGCAGTTGATAGCGCATATAACATACATTCTTTCAAAATTAATTCATTTGGTGAAGTAGAAGAGTTGAATACAAAAAAATAAGGAGGAAAAATTATGAATACTATATCAGAAAAAAAGAAATCCTTGAAAAAGGAAATCGAAAGAGTGAGTAAGCTCCTCAATAAACAGCATCAGGTTAATTTCATTATCTCCTGGAATAGGAAGCGGAAAGATAATCTGGTCCATATCAAATATATCGAACGGCTCAAAGAAAGGGGTCAGTGTATATTGGTCGGTATGATATATTTCACTATCATCGGCAAAGATAAGATCTTGATGGGACAGACCATGTTGCTTCTGGATATGAAAGGTAAGGAAATCTCATGTACAAACTTTTTTATCAAGAAAAAGACGGTTGTGGAACTTTCTTATACTTGGGAAAATGGAATGAAATTACTGGGTATGTCCATCACGGAATGCATCGATGATGAGAATAAATTCCTCGCTGTACGAACCATCTAAAAAAATATTGGACTCAGAGTATTTCTCTGGGTCTTTTTTTATATCTGTTGTAACTTTCCGACAACAGTATTTACTAGGTAAGAATTGACATTTTATGAATTTTGGTTATATAAGGTAATACTATCTTTATATAATAATACTATTCTCATGGAAGAATATCCGATTATTCAGAAAATCAGAGACGGAATGGATGAACTCTTTCTCTGATCAGAAGATAAGCTAAAACCCAATACCAAGGATTTGTTTGTAAATTTGTGAATAGATTGATTCGCAGAGATATATCTGAAGTCCAAAAAATATGGATTTGCTGTCTCCAATAAGATATTGCAGGACCTTGTCAAATTATCTTTCGTAGTGTATGGTAATTTGGATAAATTACCTCTGCAAAAGAAGGTGATATTACCAGAAAAAAGCTGATCGTATAAATTTATTGTAACCTCATTACCACATCCGTTTATGCGTGAAGCATCTCAGCCTGAGTTCCAGAAAGAAGATACTAACGTTCTTTTTATGATTTCTACATGAGACAGCATGCATGCAAAGATTGCAGAGAAATTGTGATTACAATGAAATGTGGCAAATGTTAATATTCTTTGATGAGCACGAGTGGATGTGGATCATGACAAGAAAACACTCAATATCCGTGATGATTCCTGAAGTTATTGATCCTGTTCAAATCAGTTTGTAGAGCGGATGCTTGAAGACTATGCAAAGCAATGATATGCGATAACCATCGATATGAAACATCAAATAGAGTTTTTTCCAAAATAATATCTCAAGTATATTATGAATAAAATTATTAAAATAAAAAAATAAGGAGGAAAAAATATGGAAATAATAGTATTTTTGATAGCGTTTGTAGTAACAATTCTTGTACATCTGCCTTACGATTTTGCGTGTTATAAAAAAATGAAATCAGAGGAGAGAGCGAGAAGAAAGACTATTGTACGAATATCCGATATGCTGATAATTATTGTGGCGATTGTTTTGAGCATGTATACCTCATCAATCTATATTCCAGTCATAATCGGTATAGTGTGCGGATTATTCATACGATTTATAATGCTACGTTCAAAGTAGAGACTACAACTACGACCGTCCGGGTTTTCCGGGCGGTTTTTTTATAAAAAAACCCCGATGTGTCGGGGCCTATATATTTTTTATACTAAGTTCTAAAATTTACGCTCTAATGAATGATTTTATCAATAATTCCATACTTCAACGCTTCTTCAGCGTTCATCCATTTATTTCTTTCCATATCATTGGCTACGGTTTCAATTTTTTGACCTGTATGTTTAGCCATGAGCTCGATGAACATATTTTTCACTTTCAAAATCTCTTCTGCCTGGATGACGATATCGCTTGCTTGACCTTCAGCGCCTCCGAGCGGTTGGTGGATCATTATTTTGCTGTGAGGGAGCGAATATCTTTTTCCTTTAGCGCCGCCTGCAAGAATAACTGATCCCATAGAAGCGGCTAGTCCTACGCAAACGGTAGAGACATCACATTTCACATATTGCATGACGTCGTAGATAGCCATTCATGAATAGACATCTCCGCCTGGAGTATTGATATACATGATGATATCTTTGTCAGGATCTTTCTTTTCCAGAAAAAGGAGCTGAGCGACGATGCTATTCACCATACCTGCTTGAACCGGCTCTCCGACGAAGATAATCCTGTCTTCAAGCAATCTGGAATAGATATCATAAGCTCTTTCACCTCATTTAACTTTTTCGATAACGCTAGGTATCAATGTCATTTTTACTATATTACAATTTAAAGGATTTTGTCTCAGATAGTTTCAGGTTGCTCCAGATAGCCTCATATTGTTGTAATATTACCACAACCTGTAACAATCTGTAACGTTCGCCTAAGCGAACTTGTGGCAATCTGTGACTTAAAGTAATCAAATTATACGCCAAAATAAGTCGATTTGCAAATTAGCATGTACAATTTAGTTATTTTAACAACCAAAATCAACTTGAATTTATATAATAAAAGTTTAAAAAATTGAGTAATCTAGCTTATTGTCTTTACTTTTTCATAAAAAGTGACATGAAAAATTTTTCAAGAATTGTAGGGATTTCGACAATCTGTGCTTTTCTGTTTCTTGGGTTTGCGACCAAAGCATCCACAGGAGAGACGACCACAGGTACGACAATAGCATATACAGGATCATTACTTACCTATCTCACTACCCAAAAGAGCAGTATCAGCTCATCATTGACCACGACCTATACTAAACTCTATGCTGCATTCGCCAAAACCTGACTCAATATCCTCAAAAGTGTCGATTATCAGAGTTTGGTTTGTCTCGGAGCGATTAAAAGTGATTCATTGTTATCTCAGCTTCAGAAAGATAAAACAGCTTTGACTATATCGTTCCAAAAAGATTTTATCGATCTAGAAAACCAGATTTGAGCATTGGAAGATAAAAAGGATTTACAGGACGATGATAATGTGAATGTCTTTGATGCAGGGACTACCTACGAAAGCGAAAAAGCCAGGCTTAAAGATCTAATCGATGCCAAAATCAAACTCTACAAAGAGTTTATCACCACTTTTGAATCCGATTATACGACCAAAAATACTAATTTTCTTTCAACATTTCTACAGTATAGCGTCGCCAACAAGGATTTGGTTAAAGGTATTCAAGATAAAATGGCTAAGGTACAAAGTGTGCTTGATGCATTCAGTGGAGTAGAAACTACGGTCAATAAAATCAATGCAAAAGTTACAGGATTGGATGATCTGATCAAAAAAATGGAAGATACTAAACTCAAAGGATTGAATGGTTTAGATAAAACACTTCAACCGCTTATCGCTGCCAATATCAAAACATATAAAAGACTTCAGAATTTATCCGACGAATTGACTAAACAAAAAATGTACGTGGTAGGTGAATATCAGCTAGACTTCGATGAATATTTGACCAATAATCTTCAGAGCCGATACAATCGTAGCCAATTTCTTGCACTCAAAGACGAGGTGAATAGTTTCAAGGCAAAATTTTATACTACGACCAATCAACTGAATTGTTCAAGCATTTTATCCGCAACCGACATATGAACCGCATTGTCAGGTAAAATTGCTACGATGAAAGCGTTAGTCGATTCGTGATTGGCAAAGATAGAAAGTGGGGGAATAAGTACGACGTTCAAAGATCAGTTATATAGTGGTTTCCAATCATTATATATCCAAAAATTCAAACAAAGATATGCTGAATATATCACCTATCTCAAAGAGTATATCAAGGGAGCATTAAGGAATTTTGTAGCTACTCTCAATCCGACAACGACTACAACGACAATAACAACGGGAACAACAACGACTACATCGACAGAAAAGCTTTCGACGGTAGTCTTCACTAAACCGTTCACGAGCAATCAATATAGTCCTGACATCAAAGCGTTGCAAAATCTTCTCACAACAATACAACTTTATAGCTGAGCGATCGACGGCATCTACAATAAAGCGACCAAAAACGCCGTCTACCAATTCCAGTTAAGTAAATGATTGCTCGTAGGATATGAAAAAAGACCAGCAACATGGTGATGGATGGGACCTGCGACTAGAGCAGCGCTCAATAATCTGACAAAATAAGTAATTTAATTCTTAAATAATTTAGCATGGCAAAACAAAAAAAGAAAGCTCCAGGCAGGCCAAAAAAGGAATTCGTCTCCAAAAAACCAAAGACCAAGATTAAATCCTGACCGGGAAGACCAAGAAAAGATCAGAAACATCATGCAACTACCACTCACGTTCCACCTGTTGTCGCGTGATTCGTAGCGAAATCCGTCGATGATTCCAAAAAAAAAGATATGATTATCCTGTTGTTGTTTCTCTTATCATTTATCTTGTTCGTCGTTTCGTTGTATTTCACCTTTATGAGAGACAAAGCCAGTAATCTTTCCCAATCAGATATCGCTGAAATAGCGAACGTAGAAACGGGGAATATTGATTACAGTACATCAACCGGGCAAGTACAAGAAACAACAACTACAACTACGAATACCGTCCAGCCAACGGTGCAAAATCTTACTCCTGAACAACAGGTCATCATAGATTTTTATCAAGCAGTAAATTCAATAGATACGGTTACCATCCACACTATGGCAGATGCTCATCTCAAACAGTCTAATGTATTTACGACATATTACAGCAGAAACCGGTTGTCTAAATTTTCTGCAGTTATTCTTGCCCCAAAAATTGTCGTAACCAACATCAAAGAAGAAGTTACCAGTTCTACTAATCCGAATATCAAAAATTTCTCCTATACGCTTGAATACACGCTCGCAAGCAACCAACAGAAATTCACTGAAGAGCGATCCACCGTGCTGATCAAAAAAGGCGATGTACGGACAATCTGAAAGTTGATGTGTGAAACCAAAGGCTGTTCAACGATGCCGTTCTTCAATCCGGATAAATATAAATAAATATAACTAATAGTGAAAAGTGAAGAGTGAAAAATGAAAGAACTGTTGTAATATGAACTATTGTATATTACTATAGTTTATAAATAGGCAATTCATTCACTTTTAGTTTTTCGTTTTTAGTTTTTCACTGGTTTTGAAGTATGGAAATAGCAGACATAGTTTTAGAAGTGAAAAAAGAAATAGAATCCTTCCGCAAAAAAAATCCTGATGGAGTCGTTATTATTTGGTGAGCGACAGCCACAGGGAAAAGCAAATTATCAATCTTACTCTCAGAATATTTTGACGAAGAAATTATCTCTGCAGACAGCAGACAGATTTTCAGATATATGGATATCGGAACGGATAAAGTGCCGAATGATATTCTCAAAAAAATTCCTCATCATCAGATAAATATAGTAAATCCGGATGAAACCTATACTTCAGGTCAACGAAAGAATGACGTCTATAAAATAATTCCTGACATTCTTGCACGTAAAAGACTCCCGATGATCGTGGGAGGCACCTGACTCTATATTGATACGGTGTACAAAAATTTTTCCATGCCGGACATTCCGCCTGATATAAAATTGAGAGACGAATTATTTGCGAAAGAAGAAAAAGAACCGTGAATTCTTCACAAAGAATTAATGAAATTAGACCCCGAAGAGGCAAGTAAACTGCATCCGAAATCTACGAGATACATCGTTCGTGCATTGGAGATATATTACAAAAGCGGACAGAAAAAGACCGATACCTTCATCTCACAGCCGCCGCAACGACCATTATTGATGCTATGACTCCGGCGTGAAAAGGAAGATACGAACAAGAAAATCAATGCAAGAGTGAGAGAGATGATGAAGTGATGATTAGTTGAAGAAGTGAAATGATTGCTCAAAAAGTGATACACTAAAAATTTGCAATCCATGCAATGAATCGGCTACAAAGAAGTGATTGAATTCCTTGAAGGAAAATATGATTATGATGAGATGGAAGATCGTATCAAGATAACCACACATCAGTTAGCGAAAAAACAGCGCAGCCGATTTCGTCGCTATATCGCTGAAGGACTGCAAAGTCCTAGGACGAATGTGACGTATAAAGTACGGAAATTATCATAATGAAATAATTATTTTCTGATTAGTTTTTTATATCAATTATCCATCAAATATTTTTGCATGGATTTTTTTGTTGTGTTTCATGCTAAGAATCATTTGTAGAGCAGATACGGACGATTCCAGAAAAATGGCAGATTCTTGTATATGAAATCCTTGAGAGAAAGTAGATTTGTCCTTTCTTTGATTGAGAGTTTTAGGAGTTCTGGAAAAGGTTCTACGAAACTAGTTTTTGCTATATGGATTTGAAAATTGAATTTTGTCTTTAAATTTTCATCAGCATAATAATGCATCTCTATCAAAAAGAATGTATCATTATCTCCTGCTTTGATAAGCTTTTCTTTTTTCACTTGGAATCATTTGTATTCATCAAAGAAATTCTTTACGATCATGCTTTTGAATAATTTATTTTTTGCCATCGTTTTCGAAAAATAATCCATTTTTTCAAGAAAGCTTTTTCTTGGATTCTTTGAAACAATCCAGATATCGATATCGCTTTCTCAAGCCAAGGCTAATCAATATTTGATGCTACCTGTAATATCCATTTTTTCGTCTTTTTTGATTATTTTCTTGAATCATAATTCTATAAGTTTTTTGAGAACATCTTTTTTAAAGTTATCAGCGGCTTGTAGTAATGGTTTTTGCATAGAAAGGCTGTTTAGATAAAAAGTATAATATTATTTAATATGTTTCATCTGGGTTCACAAGAATGCGAAAATCTCTTTTTTCGTGTTCCTTTTTTTGATGTCATTGATGACTCGCGCCAGCGTTTTTTTCAATAAGATTCAGATAGTTGGTCAAGGCTTGAGTTTGAATTGTCTGATAATGTCCGAACCGTTGACGGCGAGCTGTTTCATTGTGAATTGTCATTCCTGCTTCTGGAGTTTTTTCAGAATGGTTCTGAGTTTTTCGATATCGGAAATATTAGAGCTATTCTGCAGAGGATTATATTGTCCTAATCTGTCAGCCATCGTGATATCCAAGATATTCATTGCTTGTTCATACCCAGCTTCACTAAAAAACGTTCTTACTTTTTTTTCAACATTTTCTTCTTTGGTGAACAACATTTCTTCTGGCTTGTGATGGTTGGCGATATATCGTGCGATAGTACTAATTTCTTTACTGGAAAATCCGAGCGCTTGAAAATCTTTTTTCGCATATTCGGGTGAACTTCTTCTGTGATTGAGTGGTCCGGCGAGGATAGCTCTAATTTCTTCTTTACTGAGATTGTCCGCATAAGCGCCGAATTGTACGACCTTACCGACATCGTGATACAGCATCGCTAATCTTACCAATGGATCTTTGTTTATTTTCTGTAATTCAAACAAGGTCAGGAGTGTATGAACATATACATCAAAAGGATGATATCTTATGGGCTGTTCGATATTTTTTGTTGCATACAGTGCAGGGAAGAGATGTTCCAATATTTTCGCTTCATCGAGCAATGCTATGAAACTGAATGGATTACCTACGGTAAACGCTTTCATTATTTCCTCTTTGATTCTCTCTTTCGCGACATTTTTCACTAATGCATGATTCTTTTTGACGCTGATCCACGTCTCTTTTTGGAAGTCGAAAGTCATCTGCTGTTCCTCGCTTCTGTTTCCTGCCTGGTCGATTGACTTTTCTCACTTCTTTTTTAGTTTTTCGTTGAGCACGGTTGCAAATCTTATAGCTCTGATGATCCTCAAGGCATCTTCCGTGAATCTCTTGTCCGGATCGCCGACAGCTTTCAATCTCTTGTGGATGCTATCGTGGATTCACTTGTGCGGATCTATTAAAATTCTCAACTGCTTGCTCACCTCGGCTTTTTTGCCGAGTGTGAAAACGACTGCTGATTTCAGCATGGTCTTTGCATGGTCCGCATCGAATTTTCCTTCAGCGAATAATTTCGCGATATGCTTATGGTCTTGGATGATGAGCAAGGCTAAATCTTTGATATAGAGGTATCCATGATCGTCGAGTCTCTTGAGGAAAGTTTCATCGTCAGAATATTTATGTATGTTTTTTTTGTCGATGAGTGAAGTATATTCTGTTTTATACGGTACATTTGTATAGTACATGCAGTTGATGGTAAAATCCCTTCTCTGGGAATCCAACAGCAGATCATTGCTTCGGGTGATGATATCAGGATGACGAGAATCCGTATAATCGCTTTCCGTTCTCAATGGTGTCAATTCGTATTTCATCGGATCTTTTATCAAGGTCATCGTTCAGAATTTCTCCGTCATGAAGTAGGACATTCATTTCTTATCAATCAATTTATCGATCTTTTTCGGATCGCCAGCCATCGTGAAATCGATATCCGTAGGCTTTTTCTCCAATCACAAAAGCGGATCTCTGACGCATCATCCTACTAAGAAAAGAATATGTTTGTCTTTGATCTTTTTCTGCAACAATGCAATGTGCGCATCCAGATTCTTGAGATAGTCGAAAAATAGCATAGGAACAAAAAGAAATAAACTAGGGAAACTATACTTATTTTAGCCCAAACTTTCAATTGCTTTTTCGCTTGATTTTTTTATATACTTTGGACCACAAAAACTTTGGTATGGGTGCGTAGCTCAACCCTGCTAAAGCAGGGAGCTGCTTCAGCAGCTTTGGCTAGACTAAACTTGATCAATCGTAAATTACAAAAACATGGGTGCGTAGCTCAACCCTGCTAAAGCAGGGAGCTGCTTCAGCAGCTTTGGCTAGACTAAACTTGATCAATCGTAAATTACAAAAACATGGGTGCGTAGCTCAATTGGCTAGAGCAGGTCCCTCTTAAGGACAAGGTTCGGGGTTCGATTCCCCGCGCGCCTAAATGAATATATAAGAGAAGGAGAAAATCATTTTCTCTTTTTTTTGTTCTCTAGTTTAGTACACTACAATAGTTCATAATAAGACAAAACCAACATTATTCATTATCAATTGTTAATTTTTAATTTGCGAAGCAGAAATATGCGTTTTTATGATGAAGTGACGATAAGCGTGCAGTCCGGAAAGTGAGGCGATGGAACGGTTACCTGAAGAAGAGAGGCAGGAGTCGCTTTTTGATGACCATCAGGAGGAAACGGCGGTAAAGGATGATCAGTCATCTTGCAGGCAGCCAAAGACGAAAACACATTGCAGACCTATAGATACAAATCCGTCTTCAAAGCCGCTCCCGGCGAACCAGGAAAATCCAAAGATCAATACGGATCAAACGCGGAAAATCTTATTCTCCAGGTTCCCGTGTGAACGCTTATAAGAGACAAACAGACGGATGAAATACTTTACACGTTCACCAAAGACGGAGAACAACGGACGGCGGTGGAAGGAGGTGAAGGAGGAGTCGGGAATATCCATTTCAAGGATGCTGTCCATCAGTATCCGACTTTTTGTCTGCTCGGAGAACCCGGCAACAAAAAAGAGATCGTGCTCGAATTGCAATTGCTCGCTGACGTGGCATTGATCGGGACGCCGAGCGTGGGAAAAACCAGTGTCATCAATAGCATCTCAAATACCAAAGCCAAAGTCGCTGACTATCCATTCACGACATTGATACCGAATTTAGGCTCTGTCACCGTCCAGAAGACTCATTTCAATGTCATAGATATTCCAGGTCTCATCAAAGGTTCTGCAGAGGGCAAAGGATTGTGAAATGCATTCCTTCGTCATATTCTCAAGGCGAGAATCTTTTGTTTGATCGGCGATATCTCCAGATACGATAAATGAATTACTGAAATACCTGAATTGCTTGATGAAATCTGCACCTATACGCGCACCAAATTCAGCAAAAATCCGAACGCGGTGGAAATCCAGATCAGAGAAGATAAGGGAATGATTACCTTGTTTATCTACGAGGAAGGAAAACTTGTCATTGAAAAAAGGATGATGTTCCTCATCAATAAATACGATCTCGTCAACGATCCGGAGATTTTGAAAGAATACAAAACACAACTATGAAAACAGATTTTAGACTTCTTCAAAAAAGAAAAGATCTGAACCAAGATCACGAAAAAATTGATTGACGAATATACCTTCACTATCTCCGCTGCGACCCATTTCGGCATTGATGATCGATTGAAAAAGGTAGTCGACGTACTGAAAAAAACCGATGTGCAGGAAGTCTATCATGTGGAAAATATCCCGCATGAACAGATAAAACATATGAGTGAGTATATCAAGAATATCAGCGAGCAGGAAAAAGAATTCTTGGTCAGTGAAAATTATATTTCATCAGGCGACGCTCAATATATCAACGTCCGGGAAATCTATAACGAGGAATTCGCTAAATTTGTCCGGCAGTTGCCACGATGAAATGATGAATGAGAAGCGCGATTCTGGAAACAGATGGGACAGAAATGATTTCTGGAAGAGTTCGAGAACAGAGGAATCCAGAAAGGCGACATCTTCAAAGTGTTGAGTCCGTACAACGGACAGAGTCCTAAGTATATACAATACTAAAAAACTAATGAATAATGAATAGTGAAAAATGAATAATGTATGATTTTGTTTGGTCATGGACTATTGTGTATTACAATAGTTTATAAAAGTAGAATTCCATCATTTTTCATTATTAATTTTTAATTTTTCATTAAAAAAATGTTCACCATCCTCAGTATCTCAGACTCCGATAAGCATCGAGAAAAAGTGGTCGACGAGTATTCCAAACGCTTGGGAAAGTCAGTGAAGATTATTAATATCAAGCCGAGCAAGAACGGGACCACTCAGCAGATCATCGCCAAAGATACGGAGAACATGATTGTTCAGCTCAAGAAGTTTTCTGATGTATTGAAGATATTGTTGAGCAAAGAGGGGAAATCGTTGGATACGATGCAGTTCGCTGCTTTGTGCAAGAACAAGGATATCGTGTTCATTATCGGCGGACCGTACGGGTTCGACGAACCGACATTGACCCCCTATATAGATAGTAAACTTTCTTTCGGTTCCATCACCTTACCCCATGGCTTGGCGAAAGTCACCTTATTGGAACAATTATATAGGATTTCCACCATCCGGCAGGGGAAAAGTTACCATTATTAAGAGTCATTTCGACCAAAAGGGAGAAATCCTAGTGATAAAGCGTAGGTTTCTCGGCTACGCCTCGAAATGACTATCCACTGGGCGGAAGGACCTAGTTTTTTATTAAAAGATTTGACATTTAATAGTAAATATATATAAGAATAGCGATTTATTTCGCTTAAGACCATACTATGAATAGACCGAACATCCTTTCCAATGAACTTGATCAAGTGCCTAAGACAGGGAATTGGTATCGTGAAGAATTAAATAAATCGAATTTGAAAGAACAGATTCTGGATGCATTGCAGAAGTGATATCAGTACTTACTCAATAAACCGAACATGACTCCAAAAGACAAAGCGAATATGGAAAAATCCATCAAATTTCTCGTAGACAAAAAGATGGATACTTCAGAAAATCTAAAGAAACTTGAAGCAATCAATTATGGTTCAAATTATATAGAGATCGGAGGAGTTAAACGAGCAAGAGAAAATCTTAAAGCAGAACCTAATAACAAGGACATATTCAAACATGGAGATGAGGTATATTTCAAATTCGACACATTGAAGGAACAAAATAAACTGCTTGCTAACCAAGGAATGGAAATCCCATGAGAAGATAATTTTGTTAAAGCATTAGAAGCATTACCATGAGATTACTCAGAAAACAACTGGGACTGATACGCAGGAGCTAATATTCTATGAACTATATTAGATTTATCAATGTCTGGTTGTTGTAGTGATGGCGGTAAGCTCATTAATGAAGGTAGGTATGGCTTTGTTTGGTCGTCTTCTGAGATAAATAGTATTAATGCGAGACACTTCATATTCAATGAAGATGAAGGTAAACTCTATTGGTTTGATAGGAACTGCGCTCTTGCCGTTCGTCCTGTCCTTAAGTAATCCTTCTATGAATACAAATTATAAAAAAAATCCGCCTAGGCGGATTTTTTTGTTATCTGCAATTCTTTTGCAATTTAGTCCCTAATTGCTATATTTCCAGCTGAAAGAAAACTGAGAATTAGAAAGACAGATTAAAACAACTAACAGTTAACAACTAACAACTAAAAACTGTAGGCTATTGGCTGTTTTAATCTGTCTAATTACATGTATTTTCTTTCGTGATTTTATTTTCATTATTTTTTCTCATGCCAGTTAAAAAAAAGGAGTTTGATCTCCACACGCAATCCTTCGATCGAGAAGGCAAAAAACTCTCGTTCGAGACCGGAAAACTTGCAGTCCAAGCAGACTGCTCACTTCAGATCCAATTCGGAGATGATGTACTTTTGTGTTCTACCGTTATGGAAAAGAATCCAAGACCAGATTCAGATTTTTTACCGTTGATGATCGACTTCAGAGAAAGTTTTTCTGCTGCAGGAAGACTCTGATGAGCTGCCTATAGAAGAAGAGAAGGCAGACCTTCTGATCAATCAATTCTCTACTGCAGATTAAGCGATAGGGCGCTCAGACCTATGTTCCCAAAAGGCATGATCAATGACCTGGTTATCACTATCACGCCATTATCATTAGACCAGGAATTCGATCTCGGCGTTTCAACCATCATAGGATCATCAATGTCTATCATGGCTGCCGGCATTCCATTTGACGGGCCCGTAGGCGCAGCGCAGATAGGATATATCGACGGGAAGTTCGTAGTCAATCCGACGAGACCGGAATCAGAAAAAAGTCTTTTCCTCTTATTAGTCGCAGGAAAGAAATGATCCATCAATATGATCGAAGCTGAAGCGAACGAAGTTCCAGCAGATCTGCTCAAAGAAGCGTTTGAAATCGGACAGAAAGCTATCGATCAGTCATGCGAATTCCAAGCGAAATTCCTCAAAACGCTTAAACCTGAACTCAAAGAGATCGTCTACAATAAACCATCAGAAGAGCTTATCGCGTACATCAATCATATCCTTACCAAGGATAAATTGAAAGTACTTACCGGCAATACCAAAGTGCCGTTCAACGATGTTTCTTCTGCTTTAGAAAAAGAAGTGTTGGAGCTTTGCAAAGAAAAAATCGCTGATGCAGAACAAACGGATTTCACAGAAATGAAAGTGAAGATGTGAGTATTCAATGTCATCAAATATTTTCTCCGTCATCGTACATTAGATACAGGAAAAAGGATCGATGACAGGGACCAGAAAGATATCAGGCCTATTTACTGCGAAGCAGGCGTATTGCCGAGAGTTCACGGGTCAGGATTATTCCGAAGAGGTGATACGCAAGTATTGACTACCGTTACTTTAGGATGACCAAAAGAATATCTGATTCTCGATGACATGGAAAATAATGGCGTACATCAGAGATATTTCCATCACTACAATTTCCCTCCATTCAGCGTCGGAGAAGCGAAAGGTACGAGAGGGCCAGGAAGAAGAGAGATCGGACACGGAAGACTGGCTGAAAAAGCGTTGGAAAAATTGCTTCCTTCGATGGAAGAATTCCCCTATACCATCAGAGCCGTTTCTGACTGTTTAGGTTCGGGATGATCTACGTCTATGGGATCTGTCTGCGGATCAACATTATCACTTATGGATGCTGGAGTGCCGTTGAAAAAACCAGTTGCGGGTATCGCGATGGGATTGATGACCGATCATGATGACAAAGATAATATCACGAAATATATCGTATTGAATGACTTGATGGCGACAGAAGATTTCACGGGAGACATGGATTTCAAAGTCGCAGGAACCAGAGACGGAGTGACAGCAATCCAACTAGATACGAAATTGAAATGAATAACCATGGATATCATCCATGAAACTATTGATAGAGCGATCGAAGGATACAACGAAATCATGGATGTGATGCTGAAGACAATCGATAAGCCAAGAGCTACCGTAGGAGAATACGCACCGAAGATCAGGATAATCAAGATCAAGCCTGAGAAGGTCAGGGAAGTCATCGGAAAAGGCGGCGATGTGATCAACGGTATCATCGAAAAGAATCCAGGCGTGAAGATAGATTTTGAAGACGATGGAACATGTTATATCGGTCACAGGGATCAGACAGTGATAGATAAGGTGGAAGCAATTATCTTAGAGATAGCAGCCGACCTTGAAGTAGGACAGGAGTTTGATGCGAAGATCAAAAGGATAGAAGATTACGGATTGTTCGTAGAGCTTCCGAAAAAGAAGATGGGACTCTGTCATATCTCCAACCTCGGTGCAAGATATACGACACCGCTTACCGCGCATTTCAAGCTCGGTCAGGTCATCAAAGTGAAGATCAAAGGTATCGATCCTGACGGTAAAGTGGCAGTGATAAAAGTGTAACACGCAAAATATTTCTCTTGAAATTATGTTTTAAAAGATAATATAGAGCGTCTAAAAAAAATTTAATCATATATAAAAAAACAAAACGATGAAAAAAATCAAAAATTGGCATGTATATGTCATTACATTTCTGATAGTTCTTGTACTTGGGTATCAAGCGTTAGGATGATTTACGGATCTGAAGATCAAGGAACAGGAACTCAGCGGGTACACAGTCGCATATGTCTCTTTTTCGGGAAGCATGCTTGCCTATCATCGCCATGTAGATAAAGTCGAAAACGAATTGGAGTCAAAGAATATCAAGGGCATCTGAGAGATGAGCATTTATTATAATCTCTATACGGATAAAAGATCGGGGAACAAAACGAATGACGCCGGCATTGTTGTCGATCCTCAGGATATAGCGAAGCTCGATAAAGACTCTTCCGTCTACAAGATCATGACCATCTCCGCAGGCAAGAAAATGGTGATAAACTTTCCATACAAATGAGCGTTTTCGTGTATGGTAGGGCATATAAGATGAACCAAAGCGATGCACGAATATCTGAAATTGCACAATAATGAATATGCAACCGTGATAGAACTCTACAATACTCAGGATAATATCATTTACTATATCACTGAATTGCAAAAATAATCTTTTACTCTCTATTCTTTATCCATGAAATTTCTCAAAAACTTTCTGATATTTGTCATCATCCTTATTCTTTTAGCGCTTGTCAACCGATGGTATCTTGGCGGATTCACTAAGCTGGAAGCCAAAGAACAACCAATGGGTCCATATACGATAGCATACACCAACTATGTAGGTGTATACAGTAAGATATGACCGTCAATGACCAAAGTATATGACATTCTTTCTGGTGCAGGGATAACTTCTGCAACCGGTGTCGGTATTTATTATGATGATCCTGCTGTTGTTTCATGAGCTAACCTCAGGAGCGATATAGGAGCAGTTATTGCTTCACAGGATGTCGGTAAATTAGTCAGTAACAAGGATATCAAAATCACCACCATCCCTCCAAAAACCAGGATAGTGGTCGAGTTTCCGCTCAAAAACAGTTTATCATATATGATAGGGGCGATGAAAGTCTATCCGGTGATAGCGAAATATATGAAAGAGAAATGATATACTAATGAGGTTCCTATGGTAGAATTGTACGATATGGTGGCTAAAAAGATCTATTATATGGCTGATATAATGGTTCAATAACCAAATAATTCCAAGAAAACGAAGGAATTATTTGTTTATTGACCATATTTTCTTCAATCAAAAACACAAAAAAATGTATTTTTGAAGGAGAAAATACTAAATAAACCATAAGTAAACCATAAGTAAACAATATTTTCATAATTTGTACAGTCAAAAGACGCTCAAAATGCGTCTTTTTCTCTATTTTTTTTGCAAAAAAGCAGGGGAGCGGATATAATTAGTTACGAACACCCTTTAGCCTTCGTCTTCGCTATGTACGAACTTTTAAAACATGAATATGATAATAGTTTGGAAAACAATCATTCTGATAAACAGGATGAGATTGCTGATGTACTCAAAAAACAGGAAGATGAAGAAGAAAATCAAGAATATATGGAAAAACACAATATTGATGTACTTATAAGATTAGCGCAATATTATTATGGAACTGATGGAGTAGCGGATTATAGCAGCTATACCTGAAAAGAACCAGAAGTTTGGAATGCGGCATATCTCTATACGTTGATCAAATATGAAGGACAAAATTTATTAGTTCATATAGGAACCTGAGAATTTAATACGGAAGTATTTACGAGAAGAAACATACCTAAACTTACATGATTTTCTCATGGCCCATTGAAATTATTTGTAGTGAGTGCATGAGCAAGAGCAAATGATAAAGATAGTGAACCAGAAATATTCCTTAATAACCACGCACTGATTTATTCTCCCAAATGAGGACAGGCTGAATTGCGTATAAGTCATAAACAAAGAGAAAAAGCTATCAATTATCGAGATAACATCGGTATTATAAATTATCAAGATGCTCTTTTGGCATTAAAAAATGCGGAAATCCATAAAGCGTTTCCACTCGAGAAATCGCTTGAAAAAGAAAAGTCCTTTGAAAAATTTGTTGAAAAAATGGAAGAACTCAAAAAATTTACGCCTGAGGAATTACAAAAACGAACTAATAAAAAAGAAGGATATAGGCGAGAAGATGATCATGATAAAGAATTTAATAGAAAGACGCTTACCTGTCTCTGGCGTTTAAGCGATGGAAATATCAAAAATATGTATAAATTGATCAAATCATTTGATGTTTTTCAAAAAGCATTCACTAAACCATTACATAAAAAAGACAAATAACTTTTAATTCATGATGTATATTTCCTATGAACCTTACTCCTATCAAGACCGTTGCTGACGATATCAAAAGCATCAAAATCCAGTGAGCCACGAATATCGCCAAAGCAGGAATCGATATCCTGGCCAAAGAGATCCAAAGACAGAGTTTCAAATCAGCTAAAGAGTTTGATACGTTTCTGAAACAAGCGATCGTGATTCTCAAGCAAGCAAGAGCTACTGAACCGATGTTGTTCAACGGACTTAAATATTGCTTAGCAAGCTACAAGGATTTGTTAAAAAAGAAATCCGACCTTAAAACTATTACCACTAAATTATTTCAGACTTGTAAAACATATATTTGAGATATAGAAAGAGAACAAGCGTTGAGACCGTTGATTTGAGCGAAGCTGATCAAGAAGAACACAAACATCATGACGCATTGCCATAGCGGTTCAGTAATTAAACTTCTTACGACAGCGCACCAGCAAGGCAAGAATATCCATGTCTACAATACCGAGACGAGGCCGCTGTATCAGTGAAGAAGGACTTCACAAGAGCTTGTCAAAGCGGGAGTGCCGGATACCATGATCACTGACGATTCAGCACCGTTTTTCGTAGATAATCTGTATGAATCGGATATCACTATCGATATGGTGATTATCGGTTCTGATGCCATCAAGATGGATGGAAGCGTGTATAATAAAGTGGGAAGCTTTGCTATCGCATTAGCGGCTTGGCATTCCAAGATTCCCGTGTATGTGGTAGGAAGTCTGACGAAAATAGATACGGAAAATACCGTAAAGATAGAACAAAGGCCTGGCAAAGAACTACGGCCAGAAGCTCCGAAATGACTTGATATTCTCAATTACGCATTTGATAAGGTCCCTGCCAAATTCATCACCGGAATCATCACGGAATATGGTGTCATCAAGCCCAAAGATATCAAGAAAACGGTGAAGAAAAATTATCCGTGGATGGTTAAGTAGCTCGAATTTGCCAGATAATAAAAAATAAGTATAATTACATAGTATTTTATCTTTAACATTACTATCATGAATAACCCAACTAATCCAGAAAATATCTTGGCTAAGGCAAGAGACATCAAAAAAAAGATTGATGTACAAAAATTAAGTGCTTCACCAGAGCTATTAAGCGTGTTGGATATTTTTGTAGATCTTAATCCAGATAAAGTAATTAACCAGATCAAGTCACTTAAAACAAAATATCCTAAGCTATATGATGAATATCTAAACTTATTACAACAAGAATCAGAGGATGATATAGAGATTAAATGATGAAATGAAAAAAAAACAACAGCTGAAACTGTAAAAACACATAAATACATTGAATGATTGGGTAATCTCAAGATAACTTATACATGATCATTGGAACTTCTGGATCCAATCAGTGGTAAATCATCAATCAGGGAGACATCGTTAATGGTACAACAATCCGATGGAAAGAAAGAGATAGAAACATGAAAACTGGTTAAATATTTACATGGTATTGATAACTCAAAATATACATCCATAAATATACATGGTGATGAATATGTTACTCTCTATACCAATGGGTATGATGTCAAAACAGGAGAAAAAATATCTGCAGATAATGCGATAGGGCAGATTCATTTTCAAAAGACAGGAAAAAAAATAACCGTCTCTACATACGGAGATGTTCGGTTGAATTTTTCTGAAAACAAACTCAATTATATCCCTAATGCATACGTTAATTTTACCCTTAACCGGAATCAAGATACGATGAATACATTCAAGAAACTCTTAACCGATATCTGATTTATGACGGACGAAAATATAGAAATAGTTGCCTCTTCTACTCAACTCTTAAATAGTAATTATGATAGAAGATAAATGTAATTTTATACTTTAAACATAAACAAATATGGACATCAAAGAACTCTTAGCTACGCTCAATCCTCACCAAGCAGCATATGTAAACTTAGATTTACCCGATCCGCAGAACGGTGAATACATGCTCTGCGTATTTCATTTACTCCCTGGCGGTAAACTTAATATGCTCCAGGCGGCTTGTGAAGTATCGGCTGAATCATCTACGGGAACGAATTTCGCCGTGAAGACGGAAACACCGTTTTCTCGTGAAATGAATTCACTCGTCTACAAAGTAGATCTCGAAAAGAACTTAGTCCGGATAGCGTATCCGCGAAGACTCCGAGATAGAGGAGGAAATATCCAAAATATATTCACCTATATTGCAGGAAATATTTTCTGAATGAAAGAGATCAACGCATTGAAATTACTCGACGTACGATTTCCGCCAGCGATGCTTGAACAATATGACGGACCAAGCTATACGTTGGATGATATGAGAAAATATTTAAACGTCTATGACAGACCGATTTTGTGAACAATCGTAAAACCTAAAATGTGATTAACCTCAGCTGAATACGCTGAAGTGGCCTATGACTTCCGAGTGGGAGGCGGCGATTTCGTAAAGAACGACGAACCGCAGGCAGACCAGGATTTCTGTCCGTATGACAAGATGGTAAAACACGTAGCTGAAGCCATGGCCAAAGCCGTGAAAGAGACAGGGCATAAAAAAGTGCATTCATTCAATGTCTCGGCAGCGGATTATGATACGATGATAAAAAGATGCGAGATGATCAGAAATTCATGAATGGAAAAGTGATCATATGCTTTCCTTATCGACGGAACAACCGCAGGACGGATGGCGGTACAGACATTGAGAAGAAAATATCCTGACGTCTTTATTCACTTCCATAGAGCAGGACATGGAGCGTTCACCAGACCAGAAAATCCTATCGGATTCACCGTATTGGTGCTTTCAAAATTTGCGAGATTGGCTGGCACTTCATGAATTCACACGGGAACGGCTTGAGTAGGAAAGATGGCTGGTACACCCGATGAAGATGTCACCTCAGCACATAATATTCTTCAATTGGTCGCTGACGGACATTTTTTCCATCAATCACGAGGAGTTATTCCGGAAACTGATGATAATTTCGTCAAAGATATCCAACAAGATATCACACATCATACCGTTTTGCAGGATGATAGCCGAAGAGGAATCAAAAAATGCTGCCCTATTATTTCAGGAGGGCTTAATCCGACGCTTTTGAAACCGTTTATTGACGTGATGTGAAATATAGACTTTATTACTACGATGGGAGCAGGAGTTCATGCACACCCCGGTGGCACACAAAAAGGCGCTGCTGCGTTAATACAAGCGTGCGAGGCATACAAAGAATGAATTGATATCCATGAATATGCAAAAACCCACGAGGAATTGGCTCAGGCGATAATGTTCTTTGAAAAAAAAGATAACAAGCCCACAAGACATGCCGAAAGAGCGGAAAGCAATTAAATTCTAAATTCTGCATTTTTAATTCTGGATTCTTATATCATGATCATCAATCTCACATACATCTTCTTTATCCTAGTATGAATATACTTCGGTATAGTCACTTACGTCGAAACCAGAAAATGGGAAGTGTTTATAGTTATGGGGATTTTTATAGTTTCTTTCGCACTTGAAATGGATTGGTTGAATGCTGCAAGTTATAAGTTGGATGTTAATGATTTCCTATGGACAAGCAGAGATATTATCTGGACATTGATCATGATACGGATCTTCCAATATATCAGAAAGTACTTCCCGTATCAAAATTCATCTCCACCAAAGAAAAAATTAAGCAAAAAAACAAAAAAATAGATTTTATTCATAAATTATAATAATGAAAAAAACAAAAACAGCAAACAAAGCGATGTTTACGGCAAGAACTAAGATTGTAGATATCCACGAAGGAGAAGAATTGACTGTTTTGATCAACGAACAGGACGCTTGGGAACATGGAATTACGAGCATGGATAAAGTATCTATCATTTATGACAGTAAAGAGTTTGTTTTTGATGTGAGCCTAAGTTCTCATTTTGTACAGCGTGGAGAAATAGGGATATACGAAGAAGTGAAAGAAAAATATAAAATAAAAAGCGGACAGCTTGTGACGGTTGCATTCACCCAAAACACTTCAGAATCTCTGGACGCGCTCAAGAAATGATTGACCGGCAAAAGGCTGAATCAAAAAGAGATTTTCGCAATCATGAAAGATATTTCAAATAACAGATTCACTGATATCCTGACTACGTACTTTTCTGCGATGGGATTTTTCTTCCCTTCCAAAGACGAGGATCTCTATCGGATGGCCAAAGCCATGGCGGAAACAGGTGAAATGCTTCATTTCCCAGGTGTAGTCGCTGATAAGCATTGTATGGGAGGAGTGCCAGGAAACGAAACAACCATGATCATGATACCATTGCTTACGTCGTTAGGAATCAAAATGCCGAAGACATTTTCAAAAGCCATTACCACACCTGCAGCAACCGGTGAATGCGTAAGCGTACTGATGGATATTTCGTTCAGCAAAAAAGAGATAGAATACTTAGTCAAAAAAAATAACTGCTGTTTAGTTCGAGGATGATGATTAGATTTAGCGCCGGCTGATGAAAAATTAATTAAAGTTGCATACCCGCTTTCTATGCAATCCTATTCAAGAACCATCGTCAGTATTATGGCAAAGAAATATGCTATGGGAATCAATCATTCATTGATCGACATTCCTGTTTGACCAAGCGCTAAAGTGCCTGATATGAAAACAGCAAAACGATTGAAACAGAAATACGAATACGTCGGAAAGAAACTCGGCATGAAAGTGCATGTAGAGATAACTCCGGCATTGCAGCCTATCGGTGCAGGTGTGGGAGCAGTATTGCAAGTAAGAGAAGTACTGAGAGTATTACAACAGCATCCAAATAGACCTTTAGATCTTGAAAAAAAAGCAGTATATTTAGCTTCAAAAATCATCGAGCTCGTCGGCATGGCAAAAGGCAAAGATGCTGAGAAATTAGCCTACGGACAACTCATTTCAGGCAAGGCACGAGCTATGATGCAAAAAATAATTTCAGCACAGCATGGCGATCCCAAAGTAAAATCTGAAAAATTGAAATTAGCAAAAATACAAAAAGATATCGTAGCGGAAAAATCAGGGAAAGTGAAAGAGATCGATATGAAAGTGGTGAATATTGCTGCGAGAACATTGGGTTCTCCATTGGATTTGCAGGCAGGATTATATTTGCACAAGAAACTCGGTGACGCCGTGAAGAAAGGCGAACTTATTTACACGATGTACGCCAACGACGAAAGTAAGATCAAATTAGCAAAAGAATTTCTGGACGAGAAAAAGATGTATGTAATCGCTTAAACGCGATAAGGGAGCAGGGAGCAAGGAGCAAAAAAAATAATAACCTGTAACCTGCAACTTGTAACTTGTAACCGTTTTATTTAATAAACAAGTCTATGACGAATATTGTAATGACTATGGGACCAGCAACGAATAGCGAAACACAGCTCATCAGATGCTATGAAAATGGCATTAGAATATTGAGGTTCAATTTTCCTCATTACACACAAGAGACAACAAAAAGAGATGTAGCCGTTGCACATACAGTAGAACAAAAAGTCGGAGGAAAATTCCAATTGCTTCTCGATACGGAAGGACCAGAAATCAGGACAGGATATTTGGAAACACCTATCAGCTATACTGCTTGAGAGCTGTTTAAGATTTACACCGATGAGAGCAAACGCGATCCTAAATGACTGTTTTGTGATTATAAATCGTTGATTGATGATGTGAAGATAGGAGGGATCGTGAAAATAGATGCGGGATTGCTCGAAGCTGAAGTCGTAGAAAAATGATCAGGATATATAAGTGTCAAAGCGTTGAATAATTTCATAGTCGGATCCAGAAGACATCTTAACCTGCCAGGCATCCACTACAATTTGCCCGGTATCACCGAAAGGGATAAAGAGAATGTTCTGTTCGCTATCAAAGAAAAATTCGACTATATCGCGTTGAGTTTTACGAGAACAAAAGCTGATGTCATAGAGCTCAGGAATTTCCTCAAAGCGAACGGCGGAGAACAGATCAAAATCATTGCCAAGATAGAAAATCAGGAATGAGTGGATAATGTTAATGCTATTATCGATGCAAGCGATATGATAATGGTCGCTAGGGGAGACCTAGGGACTGAATTACCTGTAGAGATGATTCCTATCCATCAGATGAATATCGTCAAAGCGTGCAAGATAAAAAATACTCCCGTGATAGTGGCGACACAGATGCTGGAATCGATGATTTCCAATCCGGTGCCTACGAGAGCGGAAGTGAGCGATATCTTTTACGCCGTCCGTGAATGAGCGGAATTCATTATGCTGTCATGAGAAACAGCAATCGGTAAGTATCCGATTGAATGCATCAAAGTGATGAACAAAGTAATTATTGAAGCAGAAAAATATAGATAATTAGTATGTATTTTATCTCATTGAAAAATATATGAAGAAAAAAGATATAGAACATCAAAATATTGATTTTCATAAACCAGATACAACATCTCCATTACAGATGAACGATCTTTTTGGGGTGTTTGAAAATTTAGATAAACAAAAAGTCACTGATTATGTCATTAAACAAGTGATTAATCATAAGGTTTCTATGTTGACGTTTTGAAAACAAGGTGAAATCTTTAAAGTGGCTTTACCCTATGAATGATGAAAAAAATATTTTCTTGTAGCAAAAAAGAAAAAAGATGTGTCTGATGAAAAATATGATCTAAGAAAAGAGTTTCATTTACAGCAATTTGTATATGAGTCAGTTAGTCATCCTCATATAAAAGTTCCTGAACTTTTTGGATATCAGGAATTACCGGATGGTGAACAATTTATTGTAATGGAATTTATCCCTGGCCAAACGCTCTATACCTTATTGCTCAATAAGGTGACTGAAAAAAATAAGCCCGAACGAGCACCAGCCAAGAATGATAGAGAGGCAGATAAAAATATCGTAAAAATTTTTGGTCTAGAAACAGCTAAATATATGCTTTCAAAAATAGAGACCACGCCGTACATTTACAGCAAGACCAAATCAATGAAATTATTTACTCAAGAACAAGCAAAAAATATAAAAAAGCATCTAACAGAGTTTTTGGATGACATGCACAAAAAATGAGTATATCATAGGGATTTGTGAGGTAGTCTAAGAAATATCATGCTATGTCCTGACGGAAAGATATATATCATAGATTTTTGAAAAGCTGTCAGAAAACACGCAATAAAAAATGAAAAAGAGGCATATACAGAAATTACAGAACATGGTATCAATGAATATGTGTCTGATGAGTGAATTTTGGATATTATAGATACATATACAGAGAAATAATTAGTCTTTATACCATTCTTTCAATCTTTCGTAAAGATCAAGGATATGAGCGTATGCTTCCAGTCAGATTTTTTTTAATTTTTCAAAAACATTTGTCCGAAAATCGTTGAGATATGATCATCAGATAACGAAATCCACAAGCCGATTGTTTAAGTCATGTTCTATCTTTCTTATTCCTTTTAACATTCGTTGCACATGAATAAATATATCTCCACTATAAAAAAAACCTTGTAATTATCAAACTAAAAAACATATTTCATCTATGAAAAAACGATTGTTATGAATAGTTATCTGTTCTTGATTGCTAAGTGCTGTATGAGCATTCGATTTTTCCGGTTGCGAAGAAAGAGGCTTCACGGTGACTGCGTATTACTCACCGGAAAGCGGTCAGGTATTCTATTATAAACCGACATTCCAGGAAGAAGTGACCTTAAATGGCGAATGACATGTCGGCGCTTCAGGCAAAGAAGTGTTCAACGGCATGCTTGCATGACCTGCGACTTATACTTTCGGATCAATCATTTATTTTCCAGGACTTGGTGTGTGAGAGATCGCTGATAGAGGAGGAGCTATCGTACTTTCGTGAGAGAGAGGACAAAATTATGATCGTATCGATGTCTGGATGGGAAGAGGAGAGGAAGGACTCATCAGAGCACTCACCTTCGGCAAGAAAAACATGACCTGATATTTCTGTGATAGCTCAATAGTCAAGACTTCACCTAAGAATTCACTCATACGATGAAATGTTCCGGTGCTCAAGAATTTTTTCGATGTAGCGATACGGATCCAACAGCTTGATGAAGGAAGAAATGATATCCGGACACGGACACTACAAAAATATTTAGTTAAACTTTGATACTTAAATAAAAAATACCGGAATTGAAACTATGAAAGCCATACGAAAAAAGCGCTCTGCAATTACCAAGTCGCGAAAAAAATCATTTCCGCCAAAAGTCCTGACTGCGGAACGTTCGGCAGCATGACGAGATATACGATGAAGCTGGATGTACAAAGTAAATGATTATTACCCGCTAATTTGTACGAGATAGGAACATTCGTATCCATCATAGACTTAGCGAAATATTACAACGGCAAGCCTTCAACGGTTTCATCAACGGCATCGACTTCGAGCTCGACAAGCATAGTTTCCAAACCGAAGATATTTCTCTTCTACAGAGCGTACACGAAGTGACAGCAGAGTTCGGAGATAAAGATTCTTCAAAATTTTTTACAGTGACAATGATTGTATAGTTGAAAAGTTGACGGTATATATAGTAAGGTAACCATGAATTCTGTTTACGACTTCCAGAAAAAATATTCACTGATTTCCGACACCGATCCATTGACCTTGAGAGGATTCCTCGGCCCCAAGACCAGAGCGAAGATCAACGAATTGAGACAGAAATAATAGTTGACTTTTGATAGGAAATAACAATAGTCGTTACATAAAAAAAAATAGCAAAATAAAAAAAACAAATATATGATTTACTTAGCAAAAACAGAAAACAAACCGAATGATATCCGGACATTTCTTCGAAAAAAGAAAAGTTGGGAAAGATATTTGGTGCTGGTGATTGCCAGTACGGAAGACCAGATGCTTATAGGGAAACAGATCACACGTTCCAAACTCGGTGAATATGTGAATTGGCTTCTGGCTACGCCTGACGAACTCAGGGAACTGATGAAAATCTACAAAAAACGTCAAAAAGAATTCGGTGAACTCTTTCTGATGGAGCTTACCATGACCGGGAATAAGGGTGATATATTCTTATCGGCCCATAATTGGCAGATGCTGGGAATCGATCATCCGACAAGGACTGATCCTTTTGATGAGATATTCGCAGAAGTGGTGAATGATATAGTCGACCAGGCACTCTATAATTATAACAAGGAATCCAAAATCATAAGAGCAAAATTAGATCAGTTGTTCTGTGACCTTATGGCGACCGGCATGTTTCAGATGCAGCCCGACCCAAAAAAAGTGATGGGCAATTAAAGTTTATCCCCGTATTCGGGGATTTTTTTTATCATAATATAAGGATAATTTTCCCTTGCAATCATACTCTGATTTCCTATAACATCGACTGAAATACCAAAGACAGTAGGTTGCTTTTAGCATAAAACACCAATTCCTACCTAGGTTCACATACAAACACTATTTTTTGTATAAGAGCCTCGAAAGAGTCTTTTTTGATTTAAAATGTAAAAATTCTAGTCATGACAATCACCAAAGCGAAAAAAGATGAGCTCTTAGCAAAATATACCAAAGATCTAAGTGGTGCAAAAACTGCCGTTATCGTACAACAAAAGGGGATACCGGTAAATATTGCCAATAAGATCAGAATGGAGATCAAAACGAATGACGGAGAGATGAATATCATCAAAAAAAGGATTTTCCTCAGAGCGCTCAAAGACGCAGGACTCGAAGATGTCAAAGTAGAGACATTGGAAGGACCGGTATTTGCATTGTATTCGCATGAAAATGAATTCGGACCGCTCAAAGTCATCAATAAATATCTGAAGGAGTTCAAAAAAGAAAATAAAGGATCAGCATTCTCATTTATAGGATGATGGTTTGAAAAGAAACGGCAAGGTCATGATTATGTTGATGAACTAGCTAATGTTCCTACAAAAGAAGAATTGATCGCTAAACTTTGCTACTTATTCAACTATCCATTACAATCATTCGCTTGCGTTTTGAGCGAGATTGCAAAGAAAAACGGTGGAGTAGAAGAGGTCAAGGAAGCTACAGTCACGCAAGGCGGGGAAAAAAAACCAGAAGCTAAAGTAGAAGAAGTTAAAGCTGAAGTTAAAACTGAAGAAGTAAAAGAAAAAGTTAAGGAAGCTACAGTCCCACAAAGTGGGGAGCCTAAGTCAGAAGAGCCAAAAGCCGAAGAAACTCCAGCCGCATAAATTAGTTATTACCTAGTTGTAATATATTCTTTATATCATAATTGTTTCAAGAGATGGAACTTACAAAGAATGCACAGAAGATAATGGATCTCGTCAAAGAGATGGGTGCAGTAGAACTAAACCAATTAGTGAAAGGATTGGAAGAAGAATTTGGCGTAAGCGCAGCTGCTATGGTAGTCGCTGGTGGAGCCGCTGGTTGAGCTGCCGCAGAAACTGGTGGACAAGCAGATGTTGTTAATATCGAATTGACTGATATCGGACAACAGAAGATCGGAGTTATCAAGGTAGTTAAAGAACTTCTTGGACTCGGACTTAAAGAAGCTAAAGACTTAGTCGAAAAGGCACCTACTATTGTCAAAGAAAAAGTTAAGTTCGAAGAGGCAGAAGGCATCAAGGCTAAATTGGAAGCTGAAGGAGCAACCGTTTCTTACAAGTAGAAACTAGGTAAGAACCTGATTTTTCGGGTTTATACACCCAAGTTCTAACTTTATTTTATCAAACAGCTAAAATTATGAGTATATCTGTAAACGATGTAATCGAGGCACAAGCTCATATTGGTACGCTCAAGAGCGAAGCTCACCCAAAGACCAACAAATATCGGGCTGGGGTAGTGAACAATATAGCGGTGATCAATCCTGAAATCATCATAGAGCAGATCGAAAACGCACGCAAGAAAATTCAGAAAGCCAAAGCTGACGGAAAAGAGATTTTGGTCGTTTCTGAAAAGAAGATGTATGCGGACGAACTTGAAAAGCTCGGTGAAAAGTACGGATTCAATTACCTCAATTACAAACTTCCTTCTGGATTTTTGACGAATTTCGATACGCTCAAGAAGAGGATAGAATCTATGAATACCATGGCTCGTTTTATTGATACGGAAAATTATCTTTCATTGACCAAAAAAGAGCAATTGGTATACAAGAGAAAACTTGTAAGAGTGTTGAAAATCTACAAAGGAGTAAAAAATCTTACTAAGAAGCCAGAATTGATAATCGTACTTGACGGTCAGATGATGGATAACTTCATCAATGAAATAACAAAAACTCCTGATATCCAGAATATCATCATCGCAGGGACGAATTTCTCTAGACGATGGCCGGAAGATAGTATTATCCTTGCTAATATGTGAAGTCACAAGAGCGTAGATTTTATACTAAACAGCATGTTTAGTGTTTAGCTAATTTTCACGCAAGAATTGCACAGAGCAATTTATCTTCTCTTCAATGCATATGGAAGAAATATTACAGTCCAGCACAGCTGGACAAACCCCAGAAATAGCTACTCCCGTGACTCTTGAACCTTCCAAAGAGGTCTATGTCCCTAGTAGCACAGAGAAAAAGAGAGCAGTGATGATGTATCTCTTGATAGGAATCATCATCGTAGCATTCAATAATCAGAAAAAAAGCGATTTTGAAAATTTCCACCTCAAACAATCCATAGGATGGTGGGCAGTATTTCTTCTTCTCGTCGTAGTTACCTCCATATTCATGTTCATTCCGCTGATAAAATATCTTCCTATATTCGTAGTGATCATCATGGTCGCTTTCTTGGTTATCTTTATCAAACGCGCTCGAGACGGTAAATATACTATCTCTACTCAAAATAAATTGGCGATATTTGTAGGTTTGGGAGAATGGCTTATGACGCTCTTTGAAGTCAAACAAGGAGAAAAAATCCCGGAAATCCAACCTGAAGTTACACCAGAAATTAAAAAAGCAGAAGAAATCAAACCTGAAGGTATACCAGAAACCAAACCAGAAGAAGAAAAAACTCCAGATATCAAAAATTAATATATACTGAATCTATCACATTTATCTTGTATTATCACCATATATCATGTCAAATATCGAATTACTCAAACAATTGAGAGAGCTGACATTCGCTCCGATCAAGGATTGTAAGGAAGCTTTAGCTGAAGCAGGTGATGACCTAGAGAAAGCACAGGAAATACTCAAGAAGAAAGGTATCGCGAAAGCAGGAAGCAGAGCAGAAAGGGAAACTAAAGAATGAATCGTCAAAATCGTGGAAATAAACGAAAAAACAGTCGGACTCAAACTCTTGTGTGAGACAGATTTCGTAGCGAAAAACGAAAATTTTCAAGCATTGTTCGATTCCGTTCTCGATAAAATCGCTCAAGGTTCCAAGGAAATCACTGCATTAGAGGATCTTGATCCTGCAGTAGCGGAAACTGTTGAAAACGAAGTGAAGGAATTCATGGGAAAAACAGGCGAGAATATGAAAATCGGTGGTGTCCTGGTTACCAAAAAAAAGGCATATATTTATAACCATCCAGGAAACAAAGTCGCTTCACTTATTTTCTTCGAAGGAGGAAATGATGAGATAGCAAAAGAGCTTGCATTGCAGGTGACTGCTATGAATCCAACTTTTGTCTCATTCGATCAGGTGGATGCAAACGAAACGGCTAAGATGAAAGAGGAATTCACCGCAGAGCTCAAAACTGCCGGCAAACCGGAAGCGATGATCGCTCAGATCGTTGATGGTAAAATCAAGAAAGCATTGGCTGATACTGTCCTTCTGGAACAAGAGTATATCAGAGATGGTGCAAAAAAAGTCAAAGACATATTGCCAGCTGATATGAAAGTCATCGCATTCGTCAGAATGGCTATCGGATCGTAATTTTTACTACCTTACATAAAAGAATAATGCAAAAGTATGATGTAGTGTTGTTGGTTGACGCATCGTTGTCAGAGACTAACCGCAAAGAAGTGGTTTCTGAATTCGAGAAACTCATCAAAAAGGGTATCGTCGAACAGGATGATATGGGGCTCCAACAAATGGCGTACAATTTAGGCAATAAGGCTTGAAATGACAAGGCATATGTGTATTCATATTATATTCAGGCAGAAGCTGAAGATTTAGTTGTAATAAAAAAGAATTTGTTGTATAATAAAGCCATCAAGAGATATTTCATTTTCAAGATGGAGAAGACGGATGAATTTGTAACCTTTGCAAAAGTAAATGATGAACTCAAAACTATCATAGACACATGGGATCCTAAAAAGCTTTGACAGAAAGTGAACTTTTTTGCAGACAAGAAAAATGCAAAATATATCAATCGAAAATCAGTAGCAATGCTCAAAAAATATATCACCAGATTCGGTGATATCAAGCCAAGAGAATATACTCATAATTCAGTATCAACTCAGAAGAAACTCAAGACAGCAATCCTTAGAGCCAGAGAACTCGGATTCGTAGCGTATAAAAAATAATAATTCTAAGTTTTAAGTGCTAAGTTTTAAATAAAAAGAATACCATAACTTAACACTTAACATTTAGCACTTAGCATAAGTTGAAATTTATACCTTAACAATATAAGAAAATGGCTAGTAAATTAAGAAGGGTGAGAAAATATTCTCGAACCAAAAGAATAACTAAACATGGATTCAGGGAAAGGATGGAGACTGCATGATGAAGAGCATTGCTGAGCAGAAGAAGAAGAAAGGGAAGAAAACAATTAGCTGTTCAAAGACCGTAAGCCGGTTTTTGAATGTTTTTGTTTTAAATGTGAATTTTTTTTTGACTATCCCACGCATAGATCATATTCATTGTTTATTTTCTTATCACAGATACCCCTATGAAATCAAAAAAAGCTTCTCAAGGAAAGAAAGAAACAAAAAAGATTAAGAAACCAGTAGCTAAAAAGACGAAACCGGTAGTAAAAAAGATCAAGAAACCAGTAGCTAAAAAAATCAGCAAACCTGCTAAAGCTGCACCAAAAAACAAGCCGAGTAAAAAAGCAAGTGTGCCGCTGAGTAAGCCGATCAAAGCAATCAATAAACCAGTTAAAAATAGTAAAATACCTGAATTATTCAAAAATTTCTATAGAGAAGGAGAAAGGATATTTTTGCGTAGTCCAAGAAAATTTGCCAGCTTTCCTGATCTGCTTGATTTACAAAAAAGAGGATATAATGATTTTATCAAAAAATATATCAACAAACTTTTCGGCAATATCAACCCGGTGCGGGATATTGCATGAGAAAAAATGTATGTAGAGATCGATGATATCAAACTCTCTGATCCTATCGATGATGTAAAGACCTGTAAGAAAAAAGAATTGACCTACGGAGGTATCATCACCGGTAAAGTGAAATTGAGCGAAGTGCATGATGACGGCAAGAAAAAGACAGAGAAGACATTGTTTAGCAAGCGTGCAAATATAGGTATATTGCCGCTTATGACACCATCAGCTTCGTATATAATCAATGGAGTGGAAAGAGTAATCATCTCACAGATCATCAGATCATACGGTATATTTTTTGCTAAAAAAGAGTTCAGATATTCATTCAAAGTCATCCCGGAAAACGGACCATGGCTTGAAGTACAGACGGAAAAATCCGGAGTAGTGGTAGCTAGAATCAATAAATCAAGAAAATTTCCTATCACGACATTACTCAGGATCTTCTGAATGGAGACTGATGAAGGTATCAGAGAACTTTTCAAAGACGTTTTTGATGAAGAAGATTTCAATTATCTCGAAATAACGCTCAAAAAAGATAGCACCACTGACGCATTATCCGCTGCCGAATTTGTCTACAACAAGGTCAGACCATGAGAATTGATCGATCCGGAAAGTGCGCTCAATTATATCAAAAACCAATTCCTCTCCGTAGAAAGAATCTTTGTCGGAAGGATCGCAAGAAGAAAAATCAATGCAAAATTAGGAATCAAAAAACCGTTGGATGGAGATCTGGCAAATGTTTTTGATGGAGAAGATCTAGTAGGAGCGCTCAAATATCTCTTCAATATCTCAAATTTCAAAAAATGATATTATACGGATGATTCTGATCATCTTTCCAATAAACGTATCAGATCCATGGGAGAGATCCTCTATGCGCATCTCCAGCCCGTCATGAGAAAATTCGTAAAGAGTATCAAAGGGAAATTAAGTATTTTGAACTTAGAGAATCCGCTCAAGATTACCGACTTAGTAAACTTCAAAATCATCGACAATGCCGTGAAGAGCTTCTTTGCGACTTCACAGCTTTCCCAATTTTTGGATCAGATCAACCCGCTTTCAGAAATAGAGCATAAAAGAAGGATTACCGCCCTTGGGCCTGGAGGACTCAAGAGAGAGACAGCGAAATTCGAGGTGCGTGATGTGCATCCTTCGCATTATGGAAGAATCTGTCCTATCGAAACGCCGGAAGGACAAAACATCGGTCTGGTAATCTATCAGTCATTATATTCTCGTGTCAACGATGAATGATTTTTGGAAACGCCAGCACTCAAGATCACTCGTGAAGTGCCTGCAAAAAGAGAGATGCTGATCAATAGGATCGCTCACCGCGATATCAACGAATTAGACGCCAAAGGCAAACAGCTCAAAAAGATAATCGTCAAAGAGGATCATTATATCGATGAAAAATCAGCGAAAGAGATAGAGAAAATGTACGGCAAATTGGGGAAATCCATCGCCGTCAAACCGTTTTTCACCAGCGAGGTGGAATATATATCTCCGGAATTAGACGAGAAATGCTGTATCGCTGATGCGACAACGCCGATCGATGCATACAACAATATCGTAGAAGTTCGTGTAGCTGCAAGGCAATTCAACGAGATGGGTATGTTCCATGTCAACGATATCACTCATGTAGATGTTAATCCATCACAGATATTTTCACCGAATACGTCACTAATCCCATTCGTAGATCATAACGATGCGGTGCGTGCGTCTATCGCTACCAACCAACAAAGGCAAGCATTACCATTGCTCAAAAATGACGCTCCGCTCGTAGGAACAGGACTTGAAAGAGATATCGTACAGATGACCCACGCCGTAATCAAAGCCGAAGCTGAAGGGGAAGTGGTATATGTAGACGGAAAGAGAGTGAAAATAAAATACAAGACCGGTATCAAAGAATATCAATTAGTTACGTTTGCAAGATCAAACAGTAAAACCTGTATGAATCAGATTCCTAGGGTTTCACTTGGACAAAAAGTTAAAAAAGGTGATCTTATTGCAGAAGGGCCATGTTCCGTAGATGGAGAAATGGCACTCGGAAAAAACCTCAGAGTAGCATTTATGCCATGGAAATGATACAACTACGAAGATGCGATAGTAATCTCTCAGAGACTCGTGAAAGATGATGATCTGACTTCAATCCAAATCGAAGAATATGAAATCGAAGTAGCGGACACGAAACTCGGACCTGAAGAGACAACGAATGATATCCCTGGAGTCTCTATGACTAAACTCAAAAACTTGGATGATGATGGCGTAATCAGAATTTGATCTATCGTCAAAGGAGGAGATATCCTTATCGGAAAAATCACGCCGAAATCTGAAGGAGAACTTACTCCGGAAGAAAAACTTATCCAAGCGATTTTCTGAGACAAATCAAAAAATGTAAAAGATACATCACTCTATGTACCATCTGGTAGCAGCGAAGGAAAGGTTACTGATGTTGTTATCCTCGATGCTAAAAAATGAGATAACTTGATGGCATGAGTGAGAAAGAAAATCAAAGTCTATGTAGCAAGCACGAGAAAAATAGAAGTAGGAGATAAACTTGCAGGAAAGCACGGAAATAAAGGTATCATTTCTATCGTAGTGGCGGAAGAAGATATGCCGTTCACGGAAGATGGAAGACCGGTGGATATAGTGCTCAATCCGCTTGGAGTAATCTCTCGTATGAACATGGGACAGTTGTTTGAATCACAGCTCGGATTTATCGCAAAAAGTTTTGGAGTGAAATTCGCCGTTCCTACCTTCTCAAAATTTTCATCGGAAGATTTAACGGAATTCACCAAAATGTGCGGACTAGATAGTTTGAAATTCAATATCTACAACGGAGAAAACGGTAGGAAATACGATCAGCAAGTGACCGTATGATACATGCACATCCTTAAATTGGTTCACATGGTGGAAGATAAGATCCATGCGAGAGCGGTAGGACCATATTCATTGATTACCCAACAGCCGCTTGGAGGAAAATCCAGACAAGGAGGTCAGAGATTCGGAGAGATGGAAGTGCGGGCATTGGAAGCATATTCTGCAGTATATACCCTCCAGGAAATGCTTACCGTAAAATCAGATGATGTCATCGGAAGAAATAAATTATACGAATCTATCATCAAGGGACAAAAACCTAAGATTGGTGGATTGCCGGAATCATTCAATTTACTTACCTATCTTTTCAAGGGATTGTGTCAAAATATAGAGCCATTGAGTATAGAAGAACTTGAAATTGTTCAAGAAGATAGAATCAAAAAAATAGTGAATCTCTGACTTTCATGAGTCATGAAGAGCACTATTACGGGAGAAGGAGAAGAAACGGTAAACTTGGAAGAAGAAACAGGTCAGGAAAAAGAAGAAATAATAGATAATGTGATTCAAGAGATGGAAGATTTCTGAGAATTGGAATAATTAAATAAATTGGGAGCAGGGAGCAGGTTTCAGGAAACAAAAGACAATAACCTGTAACCTTCAACTTGTAACCTGTAACCGAGTTTAGTCATTTATTTTCTTACTAAGGATTTTAGTATGAACAAAACAAGATTTGAAGGATTGATTGTAAGACTCGCTTCTGTGGAAGATATAGAAAAATGGTCACATGGAGTAGTGGATAATCCAGATACGGTCAATTATAGGACAGGAAAACCTAAACAAGGAGGGTTATTTTGCGAATCTATTTTCTGACCGGTAAAAAACTACGAATGTAGCTGCGGAAAGTACAAGTGAGTGAGATATAAGGGAATCGTCTGTGAAAGATGTTGAGTGGAAGTGACAACTTCTAGAGTCAGAAGATCAAGAATGTGACATATTGAATTAGCAGTTCCCGTACTTCATGCATGGTACAAGGCAAGTCCGTCAGGATGAGTGAACCAATTGCTCGGCCTTTCTTCCAATGAAATCGACAAGATATTGAGTTTCGTAAAATATGTCATGGTCCAGAAAATCGATAAGGACTTTGAAAAGAAGGTCAAAGAAAAGATCAAAGAAGATTTTGACGCTAAGATCAAGGAACTTGAACAATTGTACAAGGATGAAGTAGCAAAAGAAAAAGAGAATCCAAAGAAGATGAAGGAATTGGAAAAATTATTTAATGATAATAAAGATTCTCTAGAAAAAGAATTCAATAGAATCAAATCCATCATTTCTGACTTGCAAGTCGGATCAACCATCTTCGAAAACGATTTCAGGAATATTTTTGCGAGATTTTCCAATATGATTGTGTTCCAATCAGGTCCTGAAGCTATTTTGAGAATGTTACAGCAAATCGATGTAGAAAAGGATATCAAGAAAACCATCCAGACATTCAAAAATACGAAATCAGAGGAACAGAGGAAAAAGCTTATTTCATTGATCAAATTGCTGATCAACCTGCATGTCTCTGGAGTGAAACCGGAGAATATGGTCATCAGGAAATTACCCGTCATTCCGCCTGATCTCAGACCAGTAGTGCAATTAGAATGAGGAAAATTCGCATCATCGGACGTTAATCTGTTCTACAGACGCGTACTGATGAGAAATATCAGATTGAAAAAAATGATCCAAGTGGGAATGCCTGATGTTGTCAAGAAAAACGAGATCAGACTCTTGCAGGAATCAGTGAACAATCTTCTCGTAGGAGAAAAAGCCGGCGCTGCCGGAAGCAGCGGTGCAGGTATCAAAGTTTTCAAATCATTGTCAGATATGCTTTCCGGTAAAGAGGGTATCTTCAGAAAGAACTTGCTCGGAAAGAGAGTGGATTACTCAGGAAGATCAATCATCACGGTAGGTCCTGAGCTTAAACTTGACGAATGCGGATTGCCGATTTATATCGCGGTCAAAATGTTCACACCGTTTATCATCGGAAAACTCATCGAGAAAAAAATCGTATATACGCCTAAACAAGCTGAAAAGCTTATCAAGGAAGAATCGCCGTTAGCATTAAAATTCCTCGAAGAAGTAATCAAGGACAAATGGGTGCTGCTTAATCGTGCGCCGACATTGCATAGACTTTCTATCGAAGCGTTCAAGATCATTCTGATGCCTGGAAAGACGATAAGAATCCATCCATTGGTGTGTCCTTCATTCAACGCCGATTTCGATGGAGATCAGATGGCAATCCATTTGCCGATTTCCGATGAAGCACAAAAAGAAGCGAGAGAGCTTATTGCAGCTGATAAGAACATCTTGAAGCCGTGATCATGAGAACCGACTATCGCGCACTCACAAGATATGGTGCTCGGTGTATATTATTTGACGGATTTTTACGATCCAAGGACTCCGAAATTTACGACAGAAGAAGAATGGACAAAAAAACCGATAAAAGGAATATTTCCTGATATAGAGACCGTACTCAATAGTTACGCTAACGGAGAGATTTTCGTAAAAGATAAGATTATCCTGAATTATAATAAGGAACCGATCGAGACCATGGTAGGAAGAGTGATTTTTAATTCCGTATTACCTGAAAAGATCAGATTCATCAATAATAAACTCAAAAATAAGGATCTCAAAAAATTATTGAGCAGGATCTTCGATGAATATGATATGCAGACGACAGTATACGTAGCTGATGATATCAAGGATCTTGGATTCAAATATGCGACCTTGGGAGCAACTTCAGTCAATATCCTTGATATGAAGGTGCCGAAAGAAAAAGAAGAAGAACTTAAAAATGGAGATAATAAAGCGAACGAAGTCTATAAATATTTTTTCAAATGATTCTTTTCTGAAGAAGAGAAACACAGGTTTATCGTCAAAATATGGACTGATATCAAGAAAAAAATTGAAGAAAGTTTGAAATGAATCACCACACCAGGACAAGATCTCTATACGATGGTGGATTCATGAGCGAGAGGTTCACAGACACATATGACGCAGATTGCAGGTATGAAAGGTCTGGTTGTCAATCCAAAAGGGGAGATTATCGAACTTCCGATCAAAAATTCATATGTAGAGGGACTCAGACCTATCGAATACTTCATCTCTGCGCATGCATGAAGAAAAGGAAAAGCTGATACGGCCTTGAGAACTGCAGAATCAGGATATCTTACGAGAAAACTGTGTGATGCATCACAGGAAGTGATCATCAGAGAACATGATTGTGGAACAGATAAATACGTCACTTACACTAAACAGGAATCTGAACTCAAAGGAGATAATTTTTACAATATCATCAGCGGTAGGATACTTGCTGAAGATATCCTTGATAAGAAAAAGAATGTCATCTTGAGTAAGGATGATCTATTGGATAAAGAAAACGTACAACTCATCCAAGAGATGAATATAGAAGAAATAAAAGTAAGGACTCCGCTTATTTGTCATAGCATCAGCGGAATCTGTCAGAAATGTTATGGAACCGATCTTTCCACGAGAAGGATGGTGGAAATAGGAGTGCCGGTAGGAATCATCGCTGCGCAATCCATCGGAGAACCGTCAACACAGTTGACCTTGAGTACTTTCCATGAAGGATGAGTCGCAAAATGAGGAGATGCTACAACGCTAGGTATCGATAGGGTAAAACAATTATTTGAAGTAAGAGATCCGAAAACGCCTGCAATCATTGCACCGTTTGACGGAAAAGTTTCTTTCTATGAAGCGAATAAAGTAAGATATGTGAAAGTGGTTTCTGAATATCAGAAAAAGACCTACCTGCTCAAGAGCTGATACAAGGTGGATGTTAAAAAATGAGAAGAACTCAAAAAATGATGAGTCTTTGCATCCAAAGGGAAAAGCAAGCTCAAAATCAAAGAAGCTGGAAAAGTGTTAGAGATCAAAGCGGATCATATCATACTCGGAATCCAGGAAGAATATATCAAATCTTTGACATGACTCAACGCTATCAAAAAAGACGGAGAAGAGGTGTTCAAGGGAGAAATACTTACCAACGGCGCATTAGCTATCAAGGAATATAAGGATATCGTAGGCGATCTTGAAGCGCAGAAATATATCATCAAGGAAATCAAGAAAGTATATGGATCTCAAGGACAGGACCTTAATGACAAGCATATCGAAGTGGTCGTGAAACAATTATTCTCCAAAGTCTTTATCGAAGATTCTGGAAATAGCAGTTTCATCCCGGGAACCTATGCTAAATACGAAGAATTTATCAAAATAAACAAAGAACTAGAGGCTGAAGGAAGAAAAGCAGCGAAGGGAAGAAGATTGGCTCTCGGATTGACCAGTATCGCCAAAGAAACCGATTCATGGCTCTCTGCTGCATCATTTCAGGAAACTATCAGAGTTATGGTAGCTTCATCTCTCAAGGGATCTATCGATAAGCTAGCTGATCTTAAATCAAACGTCATCATCGGAAGACTCTTGCCAGTAGGTGAAATTTACAGAAAAAGTCATGGAATAGATATCCAAGAATAGTTCTCGACCGCCAATTCCGTAGTATACGGATTGGATGTGAGAGAAATACTTACCAAAAGTAATGCTTGAAAACACTATCCAAATCGCTATACAAAAGCACACTGAATTTAAAAATATTTTTTTTAGTTGTTAGTTATGTTTTACAATGGCACACAAAAAGGCCGGAGGATCGGCAAAAAACCTTAGAGATTCGAAACCAAAGTATCGTTGAGTGAAGGTTTTCGGAGGACAGAAAGCTGTCGCAGGCAATATCATCATCAGACAGAAATGATCTAAATATGAATGAGGAAAAAATACCTATACCGGTAGCGATTTCACCATTCACGCAAAAGTAGATGGTACCGTCGTTTTCAAACAGAAGAAAGTAGGAAGATTCGACGGAAGGAAATATCTCAAGACCATAGTGGATATTAAGTAATATCGTACAAGCTATTTTAACATTATAATCGGATACTAATGACAATCGGACCAAAAAAGAAGATTTCCCAAGCGAAAGGACGCCAGAGGCATTCTACCCGGGAAGGATTAAATATCAAAAGGATGGTGGACACCTACCAGATCGGCATATGCAAGAACTGCGGAGCTAAGAAGCTTTCTCACAGGGTTTGTCCTGTTTGCGGATATTACAAAGGGAAACAAATATTGACGATCAAAAGCAAAAGCAAAGAGAAAGTAGTGGATGCATAGACCATAATGCTAAGTGTTAAATGCTAAGTGCTAAATATTGAAAAAATAAAATACCAATACTTAAAACTTAGAACTTAAAATTTAGCATTCGAATGAAATGAAGTCGATCTTTAGTTCCTTTACCCTCCCACATGAATATAAAACAGAGAATCAATGCGAGAAAAATAGTACTTTCCTATTTGTATCAGCATTGTTTTTTTGTTAATCTGCTTTTGCAGGATAAGGTGCTTACGGAATCGTTGTTCATCGATTATATATTCAAGACGGATACCGGGATGTATGATGAGGAAAAGGAAAAACTCAAAGAACAGATAAAAACTCATTTGACGATATATACACTAGAAGATTTCAAAGAATTTGTTGACTGTTTCTTCGATGAACGATTGACTGAGGATATCGATTTTGATTACATTTCTAAAGTTGGAATTCATTTCACAAAATATATCGATGAAATACTCCAGAAGGTGAATAGCTACGCACAGACCTTCGAATACAGACAGATGGATCCCTTGGATCAAGCTATATTCTTATTAGGCTACACCGAACGGAAAGAATTGGATACTCCGAAGGAAGTATTGCTGAATGAAATGATAGAGCTTGCGAAGCGCTATTCAGACGAATGAGCACCTAAGCTTATCAACGGCATCATGCATAAAATAATCAACGACGAAGTAAAATAATTAGATAGGAAAAATATGTAAGATGTATCTTCGGATACATTTTTTTTGAAATAAAAAAAAATCGCCCGTAAAAAACGGGCGAAATAATATTGTGAAAAGTTTGTTATATCAACAATCCTTTTTCGATGAGAAGATTATTCATCGGTTGCTGATATTTATCGTAAGCGATTTTAGCTGCAGCTTTTGCGAAGTTTTCGTCATTGCCGGCATAAATGATTTCACGTGAAGAATTTACGATTAATCCGCATGAATCATTCATACCGTATTTAGCGACTTCTTCGAGGCTGCCTCCCTGTGCTCCTACACCAGGAACCAAAAGGAAATGGTCGGATACGATTTTACGGATTTCTTCTAATTTTTCAGCACGTGTCGCACCGACAACATACATCATATTTTCCTTATTGCCCCAGTTCTGGGATTTGATAAGAACTTCCTGATAGAGCCTATTTCCTTCATCGACATTTATGATATGCTGGAAGTCGTCTGCACCTTTGTTTGATGTGAGAGCCAATAGTATCACCCATTTATCAGGGAATTCCAGGAATGGCTTCACGGAATCTTCTCCCATATATGGTGCAACCGTAATGGCATCAAAGGGCAGATTTTTCAGATATGCTTCCGCATACATTTTGGATGTGTTTCCGATATCACCGCGTTTTGCATCAGCGATAAGGAAGATTTCAGGATATCTTTCTTTGATGTAATGTGCTGTCTTTTCCAATGATGCCCATCCCTTGGTGCCATAGATTTCATAGAATGCCAGATTCGGCTTGTAGGCGATGGCGAGATGCTCCGTCGCATCCACGATTTGTTTATTGAATTCAAACTGCGGATCTTCTGTCTCCAGTAAATATGGAGGGATCTTTTTGAGATCGGTATCCAGACCGATGCAGAGGAACGATCCTTTTTCCTTGATTTGTCCAAATAATTCTGCTTTGTTCATAATTTTTTTACTCCTTTTTTTTGTTAATAATTTATTTTTCTTTTTCAATTTTTGGGAAGCCATGTTTATCTCCCCAGCCGAAAGGATCTTGATTCCATTCTTGTAAAATTTTCAATTGTCCTGGTTTCAGATAATTCTCCTCTTGTGCTACCTCCAATAAAGTAGGATAGGTCAAAAGAGAGATAACTTTGCAGGGTGGTTGCATATCATCAAATAACTTTTGTGCTACAGGAAATCCGTAGTTAAAGATTGATAATATACATTCTACGTTACCATTCGCTTTTCTGGCAGCTTCTACGGCTTTGGCAGAGCTTGCACCGGTGGAAATTAAATCTTCAACCACAACGACATGTAAACCTTCATAATCTTTGTTAGAATCCTTTCCTTCAATCTGATTTTTTAACCCATGATCTTTGGGTTCGTTCCTAATATACGACATGGGAAGGTTTAAGAAATAACTTAGTATAGCAGCCCATGGGATGCCTGCAGTAGAAGTTCCGGCAAGATTGTCAGTTTTTATACCATGTGCATTTGTTATGAGGTCAAAATATTTGACTATCATTCTCTTATGATCAGGGTAATCAAGAAACCGACGATTGTCGTTGTAGATCGGCATTTGAAATCCTGATGCCCAGATAAACGGCTTTTCCCCATTGATTTTAAGCGCTCCAATTTGAAGCCCTGCTAAGGCAACTGCATGTTGCCATTTTTCGAGTTGTTTCATACGTTTTTTATTTTAATTTATATTATTTGACTTTTTATTTTTATGTGATGTTTATAGGAAGTAATGCATGAAAATCAAGTCAATTCTTAATATAAAATCCCCACATATCCTGCGGGGATTCGTTGATGTAAAATCAGATTTATTTTTTTATTTTTTATTATTGCTACTGATGAAATATTGGATATCTGCGAGGGTAGAGAAGTATCTCACCTTCATAAGCTTATACGACATGTATCATCTGTCCGTCTTGTAGATGGTATAGTCTTTTCCGTTCGGTGCCATATAAGTCTGTGGAGTGAAATTCGTATCTACTTGATGGCTTCGGATCTCTTGTGGCAGATTTTTACTATCGATATAACTGCTAAGCGCACTGTTGGTGCTAAAGTATTTGGTTACTGCGAAGTCGGTGGAAGTATATCACTGGCTATCAGAGGTGATAATATATACTTTTCCGTTTGGAGCGATATGTTTGCTTGGATCAGTATTGCTGAATATCCATGATGAAACTCCATAGGTATTGATATGACAATCTCCAGGGTTTTTTGAATCTATATATCTGGTAAGTGAATCATGGTTTGCAAAGTAGGTTATTACCTTAAATGTCGGAGAGGTATATGCCGTTCTTACATTATCGAAACTTATTGGATATTCCTTACAGTTTGGCGCAATCCGAGTGCCGGTAGTTACTGTTCCGCTTAGATTCGTACCGAGTTCTGAATTGATAAGATCTTCCAGATATTGGAGATTACAATCGTTGGAGAAATCAATTTCATCATTAAGCATACTTTGCATGGTATTAAGAAACTCATCGAATTTATTTTCATCTCCTGAATAATTCTGCACTAAGCTGTCATAGATGGTCTGGATAGTGGTCTTGTCATCATCGGATAACGTACATGCATTGTTTGATTCTTCTTTGGTAGTTACGCTAAATTCGAGTTCTCTGTTTGCTATGGTGAGCAGTGAAGAAACAGTCTTATCATATCTATTGCTTGATCTTACGGTGACATAGAGATCATCTCCGTTTTGTACAAAAGTACCGGTACCTTTATCGGTTCCGTTTTTGTAGAGAGTTCCATTTCCATCGACTGAAGCCCAAATGGACAATCAAGGTTTGATACCCTCAAGGGTGATCTCTTCTGAGTCATAGTCGGTTCTGAGATTAGCATTTGTTTTTTCATTGAAATCCCAGCTATCGAATTCTACAGCTTTGAAAGATCAAGTATTACTTCGTGATCACGTATTTCCATCTCTATCTCTAGCTTGGAGCCTCCAATAATAGGTATCATTGGTTACATCGAAATCACTATCCGGTGAACCCATCGTTCCCGTAACGGTTTCTATGAATCAGGTATTGATAATATCCATGAAGTTACTGTCATCGGAGATTTCATATATATAGCCTTCTAATCCTGAACCTGTATCTGTACTTGCCGTCCATTGAAATGTTACAAAGAATAATTCTTCGCCACTCAGTGGATATGTGATAGTTGGGATGCTTGGAGGAGTTACATCAAATCATTTAGTCATGATAGTGAATGCACCTGTTCATAGACCTATGGTTACTATTCCGGTAACCGTTTGTGATAATCCTGAACTGCTTTGTGCGATAGCTTTTATCTGGTTTCCATTATATACGAATCATGTTGTTCCTGAACTTACAAGCGTACCTCATGAATATATTTCCAATCGTCCGGAAGTGGTGAGAGGACTGAAGATAATAGATGCGGTAACTCCGGTTTCGATACCAGCGACAGTGACGGTGCTTCCGGTAAAGGTGTTTACGGGTATACTCGTGAGATTAGCAAAAGCGAATGATCATGTCGTAGGGGTTTGACTGTAATCTCTTGTCTTGATCGTAAAGATGGAGGGAGTAAGAGCTGTTCCTATAGTGATTGATCCTGTTATAGTTTCATTGTATCATGATTTGGTAAGCAATTTGATCTGTACAGTATCTCAATTGTTCACCATACCGGTTGCTGTACCGCTCATAGCCGATAGAGTGGTTCAACTGATGATAAGATATCCTGAAGTAGTGAGAGGATCAAAAGATAATGTAGCGAGTACCGGGATATTCACTGTTCCAGCAGTATATACTTCTGTAGTATACCAGCTGTTCAATTGTGCTGAACCGCTTCATAGAAAGTTTACACCTTCTGGTGTAGTATCCCAGATAGCGAAAAGTTCAGCGATATATTTTGTTGGGTCATATTGTGATGGAATTTGTACAAGCGCATTTCCGCTATCATATCTGACAGGGACTTTTTGTTTGTACATATTGAGTCAGAACATATAGTTTACATAGGTATCATATGGTGATTGAAATGCAGCATTAAATCATGTATTGGTACAATTATCACTGAGAAGCGTCGTTGTTGTCCCGGAAAGTGTTGGATTAGTAGCATAAAGACATGATGCAATGTTAGTACCTGTAGATATTGTTCCTCCATATGGAAAGAGTCCGGCAGAGCCGGGAGCCAGATAACTATCATTGCCGCTTGTTCCATCAAAATCTGATCAGTTGCCAGACAATTTCAATTCTCCATAATATTTATTACCCATGGAACTATAAAGCGTTCTGATACCTATAGCATTATTATATACTCTTACATCGTTGAGCATATTGCCGGAAGAATTTTTGAAATAGATTCCGGCAGTGCTGTTGTTGTAGATAGCAGCTCTATTGAGAATATTCTCTTGAGTAGTAAGATCTCAGAATACTCCGATACCGTTGTTATACGATTGAAAGTTGTTCATGGTGTTCCTGCTTGAACCGTTGGCAAACCGGATCCCATAGGTGCCATTGTTATAAATCTGAGTATTGTTGATGACATTATAGTTGGAAGCGTAGTAGAGATACATACCCGCAATACCATTATTGAAGAGCTGAGAATTTATGATAGTGTTGTTATGTGATAATAATCCGAGGTAAATTCCATATTGTGAATTGTTATATACTTGGACATTATTGAAGGTATTATTATTACTAGCTCCATCAAATTCTATAGCTGTTGGAACTTGATTATTTGGAATCATGATATTTCAAAATACAATATATGTTCCATCCATTTTGATGTTATCTATGATGATATTGCGTTTGTTGTTTGCATAAAACATACTATTATTAGCAACTGTTTTGGTGAATATCGTATTATCAGCACCTATCAACGCTATACAATTACCATTGAAGACGAAAGCATTACCTGTAGCCATGGATTTATATTCACCACCGGTAAGGATATAGATAGTATGATCTTCAAATTTATTGTTTGTAGCATTAAATGTACCACCGGTAAGTGTTTTCACCTGGAAGGCAGAAAGTGAACATCAATTAGTCTGCCGGTTTTGGGTATAAATAGATCCTGATCAGAAATACTGATTGACCAATAATTGCTGAGTGGCTGATAAACTAGATTCTGGTTCGGCGATATATCTCGTCGTAATATAATCAGCTCCATCGTTACCGTATTCTGTCAAAGTGCTAGAATTATACCATACTGGTATAATCTGTTTAAGTATATTTCCTCAGAAAATATATCTGATAGGTTGTTTAGTTACGTCAAATCATTGTACACCTGTCAAAACACTTCGATTAGTTCCACTAAGCAACCATTTTCCGCTTCCGTTTTGCGGATTAGTTACTCGGTCATAATCCATAGCGATAGTCGCTTCATCTAGTTGTCCATCAGTCCATGAAGGGATAGAAGAACTAATTCATTGCGATAAAACATTTGTTCATCCTGTATTATTAGAGTTAGCAAAAAATTGTAATGTTGAATAGTATTTTATATCAGGATGTCCTGAATATGATATAATTCAATAATTATTGTTATAGATTTTTGTGTTATTGAGATTATATGTATGAGTAAAATCATGTGTTCAATCAGTAGTACTCCAACAGTTATCTGTATATATACCTTGATTGTTATCATATATAATAGAATTATTTATACTATTATTAAAATCTATAGTTGAACAACCTGACAAAAGAAAACAAATTGAAAGTACACAACCAAAAGGAGGACCTGCATAATAACCTAATCTTATTCAATGAGTATTATTATAAATCTGTGAGTTATTTATTGATATATTGTAATTTTGATTGAGATATATTCATTCAGAATTATTAAAGAATTGTGAGTTATTTATTGTCGTATTGCTATACGGATACGCTCATACAGTATTATTATAAAAACGTGAATTGTAGAGAGAAATATTATTGGTAGCTCACATATATATTCCATATCCTGTATTTTGATAAGCATCAATATTATTAAGTGTTATATCAGAGGATCAACTTAATTGTATTCCCATGGATGTTGAAATTTGTCCATTAAATTTGATATTATCAATAATGATATTGCTGGAACTCAATATGGCAGCTATATTGCTTCATGCTTCCTTGATGATAACATCACCTGTACCTATTATTGCTGAACAAGATTTTGAATCGAATGATATAGGGCTTGTAAGGGTGTACGTTCCTGGATTAAGGATATATATAGTATTTGAATTTCCTGCTCATCCTGAAAAGCTTGAAGGCAACACTTGTACATTCATAGGTACACAACTAGATGACCATAATCTGGTATATGCTGTATCACCAGGATTTCCATTACCAAACAGTGCATACGTGATATTTCCGCTAGAAGGATGCTGATCCCGGAAATCCGACGTGATGAATCCTCACCATTGCCGGCTTGCAGAAGTCGGCGTTAAGATATGTGATGCGCCTCGCAACATTCAAACAATGGCTAATGCAAAAATCACAAAAGCATGATGCAGATTCTGATGAAAATGATCAAAGAGCTGATCGGGATACCTGAGGTGATGGAATGGTGACTTCATAACTAAAATGTTAAGTGTTAAATGTTAAGTGCTAAGTTCTAAGTGCTAAAATCTAAGTTTTAATTTTTGGATTCTGTATTCTGAATTTTGAATTCTGCATTCACTACCGTCTGCTTGGATTATTCCGGTTGATGTAGTTCTTGAGGTCGGAGAGCGTTTCGTAATATTTCACTTTCATGAGCTTGTATGACATAAATCATCTGTCAGTCTTATAAATCTTATATTCCTTGCCATTTGGCGCAGCGTAGACGACTGGAATAAACATAGTATCTACGGTATGTGTCCGGATCTCTTTTGCAGGGTTTCTGATATCGATGTATCTGGTGATAGTCTCTAATGAATCGAAGTACTTCGCAGTAGCGAATTCTGTAGCTGAGAAGCCGCCATATTGTCCTATGAGGTGATAGATTTTTCCATTTGGAGCGGTATGTTTCATAGGATCAGAAGTATTAGCTGTTCGTAAATTATCTCCATAGGTGTTGATATGACAATCTCCAGGGTTGTAATAATCAAGATGCCTGATAAGTGATTCACGATTTACAAAGTAATATCTAATAGCCATCTCAGGAGCATAATATGCTTCTTGATCAGTATCGTATCCTATGCTATATTCCTTGCAATTCGGTGTGATATGGTTGCTGGTGTCGACGCCTTCAGATCCATAATCATCTTCAATCAATGAAAGTAGGTAATCCAAGGTACAGCTATTGCTGAGATCTGACTCATCTTGCACCATGCTTTGGAACGTATTTAAGAAGTCAGAATAGAGAGAGAGGTTATCGTTGTATTGATCTTTGATATCTGCATAGATGTTTTCTATGGTAAGTTTCTCTGCAGCAGTAAGTGAACAATTATTTTTCTTGGTAGTGACAGAGAATGTTCCGGTAAGTCCAAGGATATGAAGTTCTGAAGTGACGGTAGTATCATATTCATCACTAGAGATAAGTTCTATATAAAGCGTATCTGCTGACGTTACCATACCCGTAGTTCAATTGCCGCCTGTACTGTTGTTGAGGAAGAGCATTCACTTGGAGATAGTTACCAACGTAGGTCCGGTTAATCCAAGAATATAAATTGGATCTGATCTATATACCGTATTGAGGTTTATATTTCTCAACCGGATGGTTGGCGTGACAATGACTACACCGCTACCTCCACCACAATATTGCTGTGAAGTAGTGAAGTTGATACTATTAGAATATGCAGATATGTTGCCTACGATATCTACGGCTGATATTTTCATATAGTAAGTTCCAAGAGGAAGTAATGAGAGAGTAATATTAACTGAAGTGCCTGTAGTGGTTCAGCTTAAGACCATACCAGTTACCATTCCACTATTGTTATAGACTTCATATTTGTAGTTCAATAGTGA